>VGSZ01000107.1 GCA_016874845.1 Deltaproteobacteria bacterium | reverse complement strand
GCTCGTTCCGTCCGCACAGCGGATGGTGGTGGTGGCGGTCGCGTCGTCGCGCGCCGTGGTGCAACTGCCACCGTCGGCGCCAGTCGCGCCGGCCGCGCCATCGCGGATGACAGCGCTCGTTCCGTCCGCACAACGGATGGTGGTGGTGCCGGCAGCCTCATCGTGCGTGGTCGTGCAGCTGCTGCCATCGGCGCCTGCCGAGCCATCTGCGCCATCCCGAATGACAGCACTCGTACCATCCGCGCACCGGATGGTGGTGGTGGCGGCAGCCTCGTCACGCGTCGTGGTGCAGCTGGTGCCGTCGGCGCCGTCGGCACCGGCGACTCCGTCGCGAATGACAGCAGTCGTCCCGTCCGCGCAGAGGATGGTGGTGGTCGCGGTGGCCTCGTCGCGTGTCGTGGTGCAGCTGCTGCCGGCAGCGCCAGCTGCGCCTGCGACGCCGTCGCGGATGACTGCGCTCGTACCGTCCGCGCAGCGGATCGTGGTGGTGGCGGTGGCCTCGTCCCGCGTCGTGGTGCAACTGCCTCCGTGGGCGCCGTCGGCACCATCGTGGACTACGGCGGAAGTACCGTCCGCGCAGGTAATCGTGGTCGTTCCCGCTGCGTCGTCCTGAGTGACGGTGCAGGGGCGACCATCAACGCCATCCGCGCCGTCAGGAATGACGGCCGTGGTTCCATCCGTGCACGTGATCGTGGTGGTCCCCACGCCATCATCACGGGAGGTCGTACAGCTGCTGCCATCGGCACCCCTCGAACCATCAGAGATGACCGCCGTGGTGCCATCGTCACAGGTGATGGTCGTTGTCCCGGAAGCCGCATCACGCGCCGTCGCGCAGCTGCTGCCATCGGCGCCCGCAGCCCCGTCGTGGACGACGGCGACGGTGCCGTCCTCGCATGAGATCGTCATTGTCCTCGCAGCGTCGTCACGCGCGACGGTGCAACCGCCTCCATCTTCGCCGGCATCGCCCATTTCACCGTCGCGGACGACCGCGACCGTGCCATCAGCGCACGAAACAGTGGTCGTCCCCGCGTGTTCGTCACGCACGACTGTGCAACTCGTTCCATCGGCGCCGTCCGAGCCGTCGACACCGTCGACCCCATCGATGCCATCCGCTCCATCGACGCCGTCTGCTCCGTCAGCACCGTTCGCGCCGTCGTGAACGACCGCGTTGGTGCCGTCGGCGCAGTGGATCGCGGTGGTGCCCGCATCGTCGTCGCGGGTGACGGTGCACGAACTGCCGTCGACGCCGTCGGTCACCGTCGCGTGCGAGCCATCGGCGCAGGTGATCGTGGTCGTCGCAGCGACGTCGTCACGGGTGACACTGCAGCCTTCGGCTGCGTCGCCACCCTCGCCATAGGGAACCGTGGCGCTGGTGCCATCCGGACACGTGATCGCGATTGTCCGCGCGAGGGGGTCCTGGAATGCTGAACAGCTGGCCCCCGGCGCACCGTCGGGGATCACCGAGACCGTGCCATCGGGACAAGATATCGTCGTCGTCCGCGCCGCTTCGTCGCGGAACGTGGTGCAACTCCCACCGTCGGCGCCATCGCGGCCGTGACAAATGACGACCGAGCTGTCGACCTCGTCGTCGTCCAACACACCATTGCGGTTTTCATCGACGCCGCTGTCAACTCGCTCGCCACCGCCGGGACACACCGTCTCGTCCTCGAGAGATGTCACGCGCACGGTCGAGGAGATCGCCGGCGGCACGCCGTCGCGTCCCCGATCTGAGGAACATCCACTCACCAACACGCACGTCACGATCAGCGATGAAGCAACTCGCATCTACCCCTCCTTGCCGCCGACGCAGCAGAAAAGTAGGAGTAACACGCAAGCGGCCGATGGTTCGCAACTGTGGGCGCGCCCCCGCGCGCTGTCTCAGCGTGAGGCAACTTAATACCTGTGGCCCGGTCGTCGCTACCGGCGCGGCAGGTCGCTACCGGCGCGGCAGCAGCTCGACGATCTTGTCGATGACCTTGTCGAAGTGGGGCACGTCGAGCAGCCCGCGCGTGGTCTTCATCTGCTCGCGTAGCTTGTAGTGCTGCTTCAGCGCGCGCTGGCCGGCGCCGGCGAGGTCGACGCCGAGGATCTGCGCGTCCTTGTAGCCGTCCTTGACCATCATCATGCCGAGCGTCAGCCACTTGGCCTGCTTGGCGTACAGGTAGGCGAGCTTGTGGGGCGGCAGGCGCTCGAGCAGCGACGGCAGATACAGCACGGCGACGGCGGTGTGCTTCTTCTCGTCGCGGGCGACGTAGTCGAGGACCTGCCGGACGAGCGGATCGCTGACGGCGTCGCGCAGCGCGTGGAAGCTGTGGTTGGCGATGTTCTCGACGAACAGGTTCATACCGGCGAGCTTGGCCGTCGGCTCGTCGGTCTCGATGATGTCGACGAGCAGCCGGCGCGAGAACGTGCTCGGCGGGTGCACGCGGTCGAGCTTCTTCAGCAGGCGCTGGAAGGCACCGACGTGCTTGGCCTCTTCGACGACCTGACAGGACAGCACCTGCTTGGCCTCTTCGTCGGGGACCAGAGCGACCAGCTGGCCGGCGATGGTCATCGCCGCGCGCTCACCGTAGTAGGTGATGGACAGCAGGCGCGCGAGAGCCACGCGGTGCTCCATCGACAGCGTCAGCTCCTGGTCCCAGTCGATGGCCGTCGACTCGTCCCAGAAGTCGCGCTTGGCCTTCTCGTACAGCGTGACGAGTTTAGGGAAGCGGTCGGGCAACCGCTCTTCGAACAAGGCCGCGTCGGCGTAGCTCACGGACAGGCATGGTAGCGACAACCGGGACGTTCGGGCAGCGCGATCTGCGCCGCCGGACCGGGCATCCCGCCTGCAGCCATCCACCCATGGCCGAAGCCACCCCCAGTCCGCCCGCGAGCCGTGGCGTCCCCCGGCCGTCCGGCCATCGTGGCAACCTCGTCACCATGCGCGGGCGCCTCGCCTCCTCTGTGCCGTCCCGGCTCGCGAAGCTGACGTGGCTCGGCGTGCTGCTCGCGGGCAGCACCCTCGCGGTGTCCTGTGACGGCAGGGGCCGCGAGGGCGAGGGCGAGGGCGAGGGCGAGGGCGAGGGCGAGGGCGAGGGCGACTTCGACGACCACACCGCGGGCGTCGTCGGCAGCGTCGACGACTTCGACGCGCTCGCGGCCGCGGGGCCGTCGTCGGACGCGCTGAAGCTGGTGGTCACGCGCTTTGGCAGCGGGGCCGAGCGGGTGCACTTTCTCGACAGCGCCTTCTACGCGCTGCACGACCAGTACTACTGGTTCCGGCTGTTGAACGGCGCGCGCATCGAGGGCCTGACCGACCCGCGCGACGCCCCGGTGACGACGACGCACGGGCCATTTGCGACCATCGACGC
This sequence comes from Deltaproteobacteria bacterium, assembly GCA_016874845.1. Taxonomy (GTDB): domain Bacteria; phylum Myxococcota; class UBA727; order UBA727; family VGSZ01; genus VGSZ01. Next base: position 12,584 of record VGSZ01000107.1, on the reverse strand, counting down.
CGTCGTGGAGTGGTCCCGGGCCGAGCTCGCCGCCGGGCGACGGCTGCCGCTCGATCTGCAGTTCGTCGACGGCGGGCTGCGGCTCTACTCGCCGCGCTTCTACCAGCTCGCCCTGTACAACGAGCCGCGCGCCATGGGCCTTGCCACCGTGCTGCGCTTCCCTGCCCGCGACGACGGCACCCCCGAGCGCTTCGCGCTGGAGCTCGAATTCCAGGACCTGCCCACCGAGGCCGAGCTGCGCACGTTCCTGCGCGTGGTCGGCGACGCGCTGCCGGCGGCGACCGGATCGCAGCTGCTGTGGATCACGCGCTCGGCGCCGCAGGAAGACTTCGCCGCGACGCTGCCCGCCGACCTGCGCGCCCGCACGATCTCGTTCGCCGACGTCGTCGTCCCCGGCGCGCGCGAGGTCTACTCCGAGGGGCTCACCGCCGGGCGCGTGCTCGTCGTGCGCCGCGGCGAGGAGGACAAGCTCCTGCAGGCCAGAAGCACCGACGTGCTGATCGTCGACGACGTCCCCGACTTCCTGCCGGCGTGCGCGGCGCTGTTGACGTCGCAGCCGCAGACCGCGCTCGCCCACGTGAACCTGCTGGCGCGCAACCGCGGCATCCCCAACGCCTTCGTCGCCGGCGCCGTCGACGACGCCAACCTCGACCAGCTGGGCCGGGTGCGCGCACCCGTGATCGTCAGGGCGCACGCGCCCGACGACCTCGTCGTGCAGGCCATCGGCGAGGACGACTTCGCCACCTGGCGCACGCTGACGACGGTGCCGCCCACCGCCGTGCCGCCCATCGACCTGGCCGGCGTCGCGCCGACCTACGACCTCGCCACGCTGTCGTTCGCCGACGTCGATGCGCTGCGCCCGATCCTCGGCGGCAAGTCGGCGGGCCTCCTCGCGCTGCTCGACGCCGGCGTCGTCACCGTCGACCGGCCGCTCGCCGTGTCGATCGTGCCCTACGTCGAGCACCTGCGGGCCAGCGGGCTCGACGCCCGGCTGCCGGCGATGCTGGTGGATGCGACCTTCGTCGGCAGCGCCGACGTACGCCGGCTGGTGCTCGAGGGCGAAGCCGCCGTCGCCGCGGACGTGCGCGACGCCTTCTTCGACAACTACTCCCCAGGCCACGTGCTGCGCGACCTGGTCGACGACGGCGGCGTCGTAGGCATCCTCCGCGCCACGCCGGTGGCGCCGGCGACGCTCGCGGCGATCGAGGCTGCCGTCGCCGACCACTTCGGCCGCTACGCACCCGAGCAGGCGCTGCGCTTCCGCTCGTCGTCCAACGTCGAGGACGCCGAGGGCTTCAACGGCGCCGGCCTGTACACGAGCAACACGGGGTTCCTGCAGCCGGGCCCCGGCCAGCCGAGCGTCGCCGACGCGCTGCGCGCGACATGGGCCAGCTACTGGGGCAGCGAGGCGTTCGAGGAGCGTCGCCTCGCGCAGGTGGACCACCGCTCGGGCTCGATGGGCGTGCTCGTCCACGCCGGCTTCCCGAACGACATGGAGCGCAACAATGGCGTCGCCACGTTCACCGTACTGGCCCGCCGAGGTCAGGGGACACAGGCGCCGTCAGGCGGCTTCGTGCTCGAGGTGAACCAGCAGCAGGGCAGCTGGTCGGTGACCAACCCGCCGCCGGGGTCGAACCACCGGCCCGCGATCGACCGCGTGCTGCAGGGTCCCGACGACGACGCCCCGCGCATCGAGCGGGTGGCGGGCTCGACGCTGTTGCCGGCGGGGCAGCATGTCCTGAACGACGCGACGCTGCGGACGATGTTTGACGACGCGCGGCGCCTGACCGAGCGGTGGCTCGGCACCATCGACGCCCGCCTGCCGGTGAGCCAGCGCCGCTCGACGTTGACGCTGGACTTCGAGACCCGCTTCGTCGAGCCCGGCTGGCCGGCGCTGCGCTCGGGGCTGCAGCGCCCGGCGCGCCTGGTCTGGAAGCAGGCACGCACCCTCGAGCCGTCGGCGGCGCGCGTGCCCGAGGCTGTGGCGCAGCAGCCGCTGCCCCGCGACGTGCTGGCCCGCGCGCGCCGCGTCGAGCGCCGCACCTGCGCCGGGCCGCAGGTCTCGGTCTCGGTGGTCGAGGCGGTCACCGATGAGGCGCTGTTCCCCGACATGGGCTTTGCCACGACGCCGTTCGTGTCGTTCGTGATCGTCGACCTCGCTGACGGCGCGCGCCGCTCGGCGGTGCACACCGCGTACGCGTCGGTGGAACACCCGGTGCTCGACGACCAGCGCTGGTCGCTGGACGTCGCCGTCGACCCCACGCGGCAGGCCACGCTGCGCCTCTCGCGGATCGCCATCGACGAAGCCGGCGGCGTCGTCGTCGAGGGCGAAGGCGCCGTCGTCACCGATCAGGCGACGTGCGCGCGCGAGGTGCTGTTCGCGGCGCCCGCCGACTTCCTCCAGGCGCTGCTCGATGAGCAGCGCTGACCGCCGTCGTCCGCGGCCTCAGCGACGACGACGACGCTGGAGCAGCGCGAGCAAGGCGGTTGCGGATCTTGTTGTAGCCGGCGGCGTCGGTCCACTCGGGGCCGGTGACGGCGCGGGCGAAGTCGGGGCCAAGGACACAGCGCACGCCCTCAGGCGCGCGGGCGCAGAAGTCGGCGCGGCCGTCGCCGTCGACGTCGCCGTTGCTCAGCGTGCCGTAGTGGCGCGGCCGGTCGAAGTCGTCGGCGTCGGCGAACGCCGTCGTAGCCCCCGGCTCGGCGAAGCCGTCGCCTTCGCTGCGCGCGCACAAGAGGCCCGCTGCCGCCCGCACGCACCGGTCGTCGAGGTCGTCGCTGTCGACGTCGGCCATGCGCAGCGAAGGCGACGTACCGCTCAGCGTCGAAGCCGCGCTCGTCGGACCACGCCGGACCGTTGACGCTGGTCGCAAAGGGGCCGCCGGCGTGCATGTAGCAGCGGACGCCAGCGTCGGCGCGGGCGCAGACGTCAGCACGGCCGTCGCTGTCGATGTCGCCCATGCGCAGCGTCAGCGCGTTGGCGAGGTCGGCCCAGCCGTTGTCGTCGGCGAGCAGCGGTAAGCTGACGTCGTCGCCGGCGCCGCTCAGCCAGCAGGTGAGCCCCGCAGGCTCGCGGACGCACACGTCGGCCCGGCCGTCACCGTCGACGTCGCTGGTGGTGCTGCCGCGCCGCTGGCCGGGGCCAGCGCCTGCCGCCAGCGTTTGCTCGTGACAGTGCGCCGGCGCCGTGCTGCTGCCGTCGAGAAAGACGCCCAGGTGGTTGGCCACCGCCCGCGTCGCCGAGCCGCTGCTGTTGCCGGTGGTGTTGTTCTCGTACGCGCCGTCGACCCACAGCTGCGAGCTGCCGCCGCCGTCGAGGTTCAGCGCCCACCACGCGCCGAGCTGGCCCATCAGCTGCGCGAGCTCGAGCCCGCGCAGGCCCGTGCTGGTCGACGTGCGGCCGTCCACGACGACCAGCAGCAGCGTGCGCCGATCCTCAGTGAAACCCACCGCCGTACGCGAGTGCCGATCGGCCATGTCGCTGCGGTCGGGGAAGCAGGTCGTCGCTGTGCCGTCGGCGCAGGCGTGCACGGTGCCTTCGTGCACCAGCTCGGGAAACCCGCTGACCAGCGCGGTGGTGCCGGTCGGAAACGCCGACGTCACGATGTCGTTGCGAAAGCCCTCTTCGACGCCATGGGTGCCGAGCCTGCTCTTCACGTGCTTGGTGTGGCTGTGCTCGACGAAGCCATCGCCGAACGCGAGCCAGCCGTAGCGCTCGTAGAACCACTCGTCGGCGTAGGCCGGGTCGGCGCCGGTATTCACCGCCGGCCACGCCCGCCCGCCGCCCACCGCCTGCCCGTACACCCGCAGCGGGCCGGTCTAGTAGATGTCGACGTTGAGCGCGACCTTCGCCCCGGCGCCCGAGGCCCAGCTGCCCGCGGTGCGCAGCGACGTCGCCGGCGACGTGGCGTCGATGCGCACGCCCGGGACGCACAGGTCGGCGCGCACGACGTAGGCGTCGGTGGCCGGGCCGGACAACCGCAGCTGCTGCACCGTCACGCCGCTCAGTCCCGAAGGCGCGATGTCGGTGGTGGTGGCGATGCTGATCGCGCGCGCCGTCGGCGCGGCCAACGAACCGACAACGACGGCGAGCGCGACGAGACGTAGGCCCGTCATGAAGCCATCGTGGCGCAACCGCGGCCGGCGAGGTCAGATCGACGACCGATGCCTCGACGAGCGACTCCTCGACGAGCGACTCCTGGTCGGGGGGTGGCCGCGCCAGCGTCAGCGCGCGCGCCGACGACGCCTCAGCACGACCAGCAACGCGCCGAGCGACCACCACTCCGCCGACGACGCCGTCGACGCGCACGACAATATCCCGCTGCCCTGGACAGTGAGGTCGAGCAGGTCGTCGATGGCGTCGTCGGTGTCGCAGGCGTCGCCGATGCCGTCGCCGTCGGTGTCGACCTGATCGGCGTTCGCCACGTCGGGGCAGTTGTCGTTCAGGCCGCCGAGGCCATCGCCATCGGCATCGAGGTCGAGCGCGGGCTCGCAGACGCCGGCGATGGTCACCGTGGGCTCGTCGCACACGCCGTCGTCGTCGGTGTCGGGGTCGCGCGGGTCGGTCTCGCCGTCGTCGGCCGCGCCGTCGCGATCGGCGTCCTCGGCGCCGTCGGTCAGGGTGTCGTCGTCGCTGTCGGCGTCGAGGGGATCGGTCTCGTCGTCGTCACGGACGCCGTCGCGGTCGGCGTCCTCGACGCCGTCTGGCAGCCCGTCGTCGTCGCTGTCGGGGTCGCGCGGATCGGTCTCGCCGTCGTCGACCGCGCCGTCGTGGTCGGCGTCTTCGACGCCGTCTGGCAGGCCGTCGTCGTCGGTGTCGGGGTCGCGCGGATCGGTCTCGCCATCGTCGACCACACCGTCGCGGTCGGCGTCCTCGACGCCATCGAGAAGGTCGTCGTCGTCGGTGTCGGGGTCGTCGGGGTCGGTGCCCGTCGCCTCCTCGACGACGTCGGTGACACCATCGCCGTCGCGGTCGCGGGTGCGATCGTCGGTCGGGTCGAGGGGATCGAGCTCGCCGGCGTCGACGGCGCCGTCGTGGTCCTCGTCCTCGAGGCCGTCGTCGACGCCGCCGTTGTCGGTGTCGCGGTCGAGCGGGTCGGTGGTGGTCGACGGGTCAGAGTCGGGCACGAAGTGGCCGGCGCCGACGTTGGTGCCGCCGCCGGGGCTCGTGACGCCAAGCTCGGTGCCGTCCAGCAGCCCATCGTCGTCGCTGTCGGGGTCGAGGGCGTTTTTCGCGCCGTCGCGGTCGGTGTCCTCGCCCCGGTCGCGCTCGTCGCCGTCGCGGACGCCGTCGTCGTCGCTGTCGGGGTCGTCCGGATCGGTGCCGAGGGTCGCCTCCTCGTCGTTCGTCACGCCGTCGTAGTCGCGGTCGAAGTCGTCGGCGCCGTTGCCGAGGACGGGGTTCGACTCACCGACGTCGAAGCGGCCGTCAAGGTTCGTGTCCTCGGCGCCGTCGCTGGCGCCGCCGTCGTCGGTGTCGGCGTCGCGCGGGTCGGTGCGGGTGGTGGGGTCCTGGTCGGCGACGAAGGTGCCGGCGCCGACGTCGGTCTGTGGCGTCGGCGCGGTGACGCCGGACTCGGTGCCGTCGAACAGCCCATCGTCGTCGGTGTCGGCGTCGTTGGGGTCGAGGCCGGCGGCGAACTCGGCGCCGTCGGTCAGGCCGTCTTCGTCGCTGTCGGCGTCTTCGGGGTCGGTGCCGGTCACGCACAGCTCGTCGACGTTGTTGAGGACGTCGCGGTCGTCATCGACGTCAGCGCCAAGGACGTCGAGGTCGAGCAAGGCATCGGCCGAGGCGCGCGAGAACGTATAGGTGTCGGTCAGCTCGTCGCTGCCGCGCTTGCCGTTGGCGGCGAAGTTGCCCCAGGCGCGGGCACTGACATTGGGCACCGGCGGATCGCCCGGCGGGCTCGACAACACGCCATCGGGCCCCGACGTCAGGAGCCCGACATTGCCGTCGGGCATGGCGACGTCGTCAAAGGGCAGCAGCGAGTCGTCCCAGTACATGCGCAGCGGCGTCTTCGTGCCGCCGCCGACGTCGTACATGCGCATGCCCGGGAACGACGTCTCGACGTCGACGGCGAGGAAGTGCAGCTCGCCCACGGCGATGAAGACCTCGCAGCGGTAGGCGCCGGGCGGCACCAGCGCGCCGAGGGGGTCGAGGCCGTCCCAGGCGATGGCGTTGGTGCCCACCGTCGTCGTCGCCAGCAGGTTCAGGTCTTCGAGCCCCGACAGGGAGGCCACGCCGTCGCCGTTGAGGTCGCAGGTGACGTGGGCGGTGCCCACGGCGTCGGTCTCGAACACGAAGAAGCCGCCGAGGCCCGCCGCAGCGGTGTCGCAGGCGCGTCCGTCGGTGGTCGTCTGGAAGCGCAGACCGCTGAGGTTTGGTGTCACCGATCCGCCGCGGCTGACGGCGGGGGCGTTGACGTACAGGGGGAACTGCGGTGTCGCCTCGTTGGCCGACGCCGGCGACGACCGGCCGTCGTTGCGTCCGTTGGCGCCGGTGCTGTTCATCGCGAACGTGTGCGAGTTGCCGTTGAGCCCGGCGAAGTCGACCTCGACGACCGCGTCGGTGCCCGGCGCGCCGCCCGGCACGAGAGCGAAGAAGCTGTGGTCGAGAGCGCGCGTCTGGCCGCGGTCGCCGAGCACGAAGTTCCACAGGTTCGCGAACAGGCGCCCCGTGCTGACGACGGCGCCGCTCTCGTCGACCACGGCGACGTCGAAGTTCGCATTGCCGGGCAGGTTCGGATCGGTCTGCGTGCCGTTTTGGTGGGTACTCAGCGTCAGCTCGTAGACACCGGGCCCCGTCGCGGCGAGGCTGCCGGTGGTCTCGTCGTTGGCCAGCGTCGCGACGTCGATCCCCGTGGGACTGCGTACGTGCAGCGTGCCCTCGCCGTGCCAGCGAACTCGCTCGGTGGTGGCGTCGACGATATCGACCTGCAGGGGCGTCGTGGACTGCAGGCGGCCGTTGCCGCCAAACTGGGCGGAGCCCTCGGCGCGCGACGGGAGCGCAGGCAACGACGACAGCGCGACGATGACGGCCGCGATCGTCGCCGGGGCGGTGCAGCAGGGAGAGTGCGGGTCGGGACGGTTCACGGGGTCGCTCCTTCGCGCAAGCAGTGCCGCGTTGCGGCTGCCTGTCGAGCCGGCGGCTGGCGCCGCTGCGAGGCTTGCATCGATTTTGAGGCGGGTAGGATAACGCGTCGGTTCCGGGCCATGCCGATCCCCGGCCTGCCGGGTCACTTGCGCACGAGGATGGTCGCCGGCGCCGAGAGCGTCCCTGCCCGCGCCAGCACCGCCATCACGGTGTGCCGACCGGGCTGAAGCGTCCAGCGCACCTCCCACGGCGCGCCCACCCGCGCCACCGGCTCGTCGTCGACCAGAAAGACCACGTCTTCGTCGCTGCCGCCCATGACCTGCGCCGACAGACGCACCGTCGTGAACTCGGGCGGCGTGTCGGGGTCGAAGTGCAGCCGCAGACCATCCTTCGGCTCGACCAGCGCGACGCGGGTCGCGCCGTCGCTGCCGCCGCCGCACAGCCGGCTCGTGTCGTGCGGCGCCACCGCCAGCCGCTGCTCGCGCGCCCAGCGCGCGTAGGCCGGCGGCAGGTCGATGACAGCGCGCCGCTGCACGACGCGGGCGGGGCAGTCGTCGTTGGCCAAATCACCGGTGCGCACATCGACGGCGACGCGCGTGTGCCACGGGCACGGCTCCGCCGGGGCGGTGCCGGGCAGGAAGAGCTCGGGGCGGGTCGTCGTGCACTCGGGCCCGGCGAGCTGCCCCGACAGCGCGCAGACGACGCGGCGCTCGGCCGTGGCCGGCCCGGCGAACGACTGCGGCAGCGGCACGTGACGCCGCCAGCGCGGCAGCAGCGCGTCGAGCAGCTCGTGCATCGCCACCGCGCTGCCGGCCAGCCCGCCGAGGTGGTTCATCCGCCGCCAGTCGTGGTTGCCCACCCAGACGACGGCGACGACCCGGTCCGAGAACGCCGCCGTCCAGCCGTCGCGGAAGCCTTGGCTGGTGCCGGTCTTCACCGCCACCGCGACGTCATACTCGAGGGCGTTGCCCGCGGCGAAGGTCGGCCGCCGCGCGCCGTCGTCGGCGAGGATGTGAGCGACGAGGTCGGCGGCGTCGGCCGAGAACAGCCGCACCGAAGGCGACGGAGCGTCCAGCTCGGAGAAGCGCAGCGCCTTCGTCTCGCCGTGGTTCTGCAGCGCGAGGTACAGGCCGGCGAGCTCGGCGGGCGTGACGGCGAGGTTGCCGAGCGCGAGCCCGAGGCCGTAGCGCGAAGGATCGTGGTCGACGTCAGCGACGCCGGCCATCTCGAGCAGGTCGAGCACCGGCGGTACGCCGACTTCGGCGAGCACCCGCAGCGCTGGGATGTTGCGCGAATTGCCCAGCGCGTCGCGCAGGCTGACCGGCCCGAGCCACGCGCCGTTGACGTTCCTCGGCGTGTAGCTGCGGCCGTCGGTTCCGACGATGTCCATCGGCACGTCGGCCAGCGGCGTCGCCGCGGTGTACAGAGGCTGCGACGCCCGCCGCTGCGTCTTGTCGAGCGCCAGCGCGTAGACGAAGGGCTTCAACGTCGAGCCCGGCGAGCGCTTGACGCGGTTGTAGTCGAGGGCGCCGTGGGCGCTGTCGTCGAAGTAGTCCGCCGAGCCCACCCACGCCCGCACCTCGCCGCTGTCGGCGTCGACGACGACGGCGCTGCCGTTGCCGGCGCCGAGCGGCCCCACGCGCGCGAGGTTCCGGCGGACCACGGCCAGCGTCGTCTGCTGCACGTCGAGGTCGAGGGTCGTCGTGACCTGCACGAGCCCGGGCCGCGCGCCGCGCGCACGGCGCACGTCCTCGGCGATCTTCATCGCGAAGTGGAGCGCGCCCTCGGGTCGCGGCCGCCGGTCGACGACGCCCAGCTCCGACGCCAGCGCCACCCCCAGCTCGTCGTCGGTCAGGTACCCGCGGGCATGCAGCGTACGCAGGATGCGGTGCGCGCGCGCCAGCCCCCGGGCGCGGCCGTCGTTGGAGAACGGGCTCATGCGCGTGGGCTGCTGCGGCAGCCCGGCCAGCCACGCCGCCTGCAGCCAGCCCAGATCCTCGACAGGCTTGTCGAAGTAGAAGCGCGCCGCACGCGCGGCGCCGTGCACGCGGGCCCCATAGGGAGCCAGCGTCAGGTAGTGCCGCAGGACGGCATCGTGGCCGTATCGGTCGACGAGCGCGTACGCCTCGGCCATCTCCTGCACCTTGGCGACGAGGCCGCGGGCCCGCCCGGACTGCATGCGGGCCACCTGCATGGCCAGCGTCGACGCGCCCGACACCACGCGCGCGTGGGTGACGTCCTGCCACGCAGCCCGCGCCACCGACGGCCAGTGCACGCCGCCGTGCTCGAAGAAGTGGCGGTCCTCGGTCTCGCGCGTCGCCACCGCGAGGCGCAGCGGCAACACCGCCGGCAGCGGCCAGTAGCCAAAGCGGTCCTGCGCATCACCGCCGGCCACCTCGGTGAGCGGCCGCCCCTGCCGGTCGAGCACCAGCGTCGACGGCGCCGGCGCGACGAGCGCGGTGCGCAGCGAGCCGACGAAGGAGGCGACGATGACGATGAGCGCGACGGCGACCGCGCCCGCCGCGCGCCTTCGACGCAAGCTGCGCCGCGGGGCCGTCACGCGCTGCTCACTCGGCGTCCTTGACCGGCGCGCCGCGCACGACGACGACGCGCAGGCCGTCGGAGCTGCCGAAGACGCCGTCGTCGTACATCAACCCGGCGCGGGCGCCGGGGTGCACGTAGCTGCCCGGCGTCACCGCCTTCGCGCGGAAGTGGAACGTATGCGTGCCCGCCGGCAGCGACGCGAAGTAGTAGCGGATCTCGTGGTCGAGGCGCGCGACGTACAACGGCGTCGTCGAGTCGCGCTCGGCGGGCTTGGCCTCGGACGACGCCGTCGCCAACGCCGGGTTCAGCGGCTCGAGCCCGGCGGCGAACGGCACGACGAAGGCGACGTTGTGGCGCGCCTTGTCGGTGGTGAAGCGGGCGTGGAGCTCGACGACGTCGCCGGTGGACAGCGTGCGCTCGGCGGCGCGTACGTCGTCGAGGCGCGCCGGCGCGGTGCCCGGCTCGGCGACGGCGGCGTAGACGGTCATGCTGCGTTGCACGAGGAAGCCCTGCTTCTGTCCGGCCTCGCGATCGCCCGGGGTGTCGGGCAGGTAGCGGTAGCGCACGCGGGCGCGCACCGGCTGGCCCGTCGCCTGCGCCTGCGGCGCCGTCGTCGCCTCGACCTCGAAGCGGGCGACCTTGGCGGCGCCGTCGAGCGTGAACGCCTTGTCGTTGACGACCAGCTTCGTCTCGGGGCTCGTTGGCTGGGCAGCGTCAAAGAACGCCACCAGCGCAGCGATGGCGCGGCGGTTGTCGTAGGTCGAGCCGAAGCCCCGCTGCCCGGCCGCGCGCTGCAGCAGCGCCTGCAGCAGAGGCATCAGGTCGGGGTTCGTCGGGTCGAGGCGCACCAGCGCCTCGAGCACGGTGGCCAGCGTCGACGTCGGGCTGCCGAGGAACTCGGCGCCCCAGGTGCTGCGCGGATCGACGATGCCGGTGACGACGCGGCGGCCGTCGACCAGCTGGAACGTCACGCTGCCCCACAGCTCGGCCTTCAGCACCTTCAGGTCGGCCATGAACGTGTCGGCCCGGCCGAGCATCGCCAGCGCGAGATCGGCGCGCGCGGTGGCGTCGAGGTTGCTCCGCGTGCGCATGGCGTCGACGAGGTAGTGGTCGTCGGCGGCGCCGCCGCGCACGAGGGAGCGCAGCGCGCCGGCCTGCAGGCTCGGGCGGAAGCGGCCCCACGAGCCCCACGGGTAGTCCGAGCGCAGCGCCGCCTTCAGCGCGCCCCGCGCCCGGTCCATCATGCCCTTGTCGACGACGATCTTCTGCTGCTCGGCCATCGCCAGAAACTCGAGGGCGTCGCCGGTCAGCTGCACGTCGCCGGGCGTGCCCGGCCAGTAGCCGAACAGGCCGTTGTCGGCCTGGTGCAGCGGCAGCTCGGCGAGCAGGCGCTCGACCTGGACCCGCACGCCCTCGGCGTAGACGAAGCCGCCGAGCCGCTTCGCCAACGTCGCCGTCGCCAGCTGCGGCGCCAGCCGCGCCATCTTCTGCTCGAGACAGCCGTGGGGATAGCGGTCGAGGTATTCGAGCGCGCCGAAGGTCTCGAGCAGACCGGGCACGTGGGTGGCGACGACGGACTGGCTCATCGTGCCCGGCCGCGGGCGCTCGGCGGGGAACGACAGCGCGCGCCGCGTCGGCCCGATGTCGTCGAGGAAGGCGGCGGTGCGCGGCGCGGCGTCGGGCAGCACGGGGATCTTCACCTCGAACGCGTCGCCGACGCCGTCCTTCTTGCGGTAGACCTCCATCTTCACCGCCAGCGCCGACTCGCCTGCCACCGCGTTCACCTCGACAGGAAAGGTCACGCTCTCGGCCTTGCCGGGCGACAGCGTGATGTCCTTGCTGCGCTTGCGCTCGGTCACCGGCCCCGCGTACTCGGCCTTGACGACGCCGGGGCCGCCGTCGCCCTCTACGAGGCGGGCGACGCCGCCGCCGTCGAAGCGGTCGCCCTGCCGCACGAAGCGCGGCAGCTGCGGCTGCACCAGCACCGGCAGGTGCAGGCGGATCTTGCTCGCTGCGTGCCCGAAGCGCTCGGGCCCTGACGCCGCCACGGCGCGCAGCGCGAATGTCGTCAGGTCGTCGGACAACGGCACCGTCACCGTCAGCTTGCCGCTGGCCGGCACCGCGAGGGTCGCCGCCCAGTAGGGCACGGTATTGAAGTCCTTGCGCACGCGCCGGCGCGCCGCCCCCGCGCCGTCTTCGTCGTCGCCGCCGTCGCCGCCGGGGGACTCGTCCTCGAGCACGCGGCCCACCACCTGGTTGCGGGTGTCGCTGATCGTGGTGTCGCGATCGTTGCGCACGATGAGCCCGGTCAGCGGATCGAGCGGGCCCTCCTTCGCCAGCGCCAGCACCGCCTCGTCGACGAGCCACAGCGTGACCTCGCCGGACAGCGCCGCCCCCTTGTCGTCCTTGAGCACCAGACCGACGTCGATGGTGCTGCCCGGCCGCGCCTGCTCGGGGTGGCTCAGCTGCAGGTCGACGCGGTGCTTCGTCGCCTCGACGGTGAGCTCGAGCGACGCCGCCGCCGTCTGCGGTCGGTACGGCGCGTCGTCGGTGCTGCTCTCGCCGAGGCGGCCGCGGGTCAACACGACGTGCACCGGCAGGTTCGGCGTCGCTGCCTTGTCGACGGCCACCGACACCACGGCGCTGCCGTTGTCAACGTCGAGCTGCTGGTACTCGTTGCCGCCGGCGCGCTCGACGACGACGAGCGCCTGGGCCTTCTTGAACGGGCTCTTCACCACGATCTGCGCGGTGTCGCCGGGGCGGTACTTCGCCGGCGCCGCCTTGTCGGGCACGAGCTCGAAGACGCCCGCCTGCCCCTTCGACCACGCCACCGGCTCGCGGCCGCCGATGTACAGGTCGGCAGACAGCGACTGCACGCGGCCGAGCTTGTCGCGGGCGACCAGCTCGAGGACGTAGACGCCGGCGCCGCCGACGGGGAGGTCGACCT
>VGSZ01000106.1 GCA_016874845.1 Deltaproteobacteria bacterium | reverse complement strand
GGACAAGGGGTCGACGGGGGTGATCCGCGCGTCGCTCACGACGCTGGCGCCCGCATAGCGCGCCCACGCCGAAAAGAGCACCCCGGCGCGTCGGCGACGGCGACCGGCGCCCGCCTTGTGACGCCCCGCGGCAGCCGCAGCAGGCACGACGTCGTCGCGTCACGGCGACAACGCCGGCCTCAGCCGCGCGCCGGCTCGTCGCCCCGGTGCCGCGTGTGCTGCTGCCCGTGCTGCAGCGCGTGCTGCAGCGCTTGCAGCCGCGCCATCACCGGTGACAGCACCGCGGCGGCGCCGCCGAAAACGGGCGCAAGCGGCGCCGCCAGCGCCGGGTGGCCGACGACGAGCTTGGCGCTCATCGTCGGGCCCGGGCCGTGGCCGAAGAGGCCCTGGTGCCACACGACCCCGAGCCAGCCGATGTCCGGCGCCTTGCTTTCGCCGCGCTTCACAGCGGCGAACACCGTGACGTAGCCGGGGATCGACAGCTCGAGCTTGTCGCCCACAAGGGGGTCGCGCTCGGTGCTGACGAATGGCGCGGCGACAGCGACGGTGGGGCCCACCGGGCGCGGGCCACCGTCGAGCTGCCAGACGTAGGCGGCGCCGCCCACCGTCGACGACGCGCCGATGCGCAGGTGCGCGACGACGCCGTCGCGGTCGTTGAAGCGCGACGCCGTGGCCATCGACCCGACGCTGAACACCCCGGGCATGACGCGAAAGCCGAGGCCGAGGCCGGCGATGACGTTCAGGTCGGCGAGGGCGGCGCCGATGCCTTTGGCCTCGCCCGATGACAGCGCGTCGCCGGCGGGCAGCGTCACCTGCCGGCCGCTGCGCTCGCGAAACACGAGCACGCGGTCGCCGGCGCCGGGCAGGACGCGCACGTCGACCTCGACGTCCGCGGGGATGCGCCCGGTGGCGCGGGCCAGCGTGCGGCGGGCCTCGTCGGCGAGCGCCGCCACCGCGGGCTCGCGCAGCAGCGCGGGTGGCACCACCGTCGCGGTGCGCACGGCGGCGACGAGGGCGGCGCGGTCGGCCGGCGCCAGCGACGCCGGCGGCGCGACCTGCGGGATGACGACGGTGCGGGTGTGCGAGGTCGGTCCGCTCGTGGTCGTCGGGTGGGCGCGCGCGGCCGCGGCGGAGGCAGACGAAGACGTTGCAGCGACCAAGCGGGACCTCCGGCGACGGGGCGACACGGGGCATATCGGCAGGCCGGGCGTCGGTGGGACGTCGCCGGGCGCACGGATCGCAGGCGCTCCGCAGGTTGACCGACGCCCCGCGCCGCACCCGAAGCGGGGCAGCCGACGAAAACCGAAGGCGTGACCACCACCATCGCTCTGCCGCCGTCGCTGCTCCGGCTGCCCGCCATCGCCGCCGAGGTGCGCCCGGCCACCGTGCGGCCGGTGAGCGCGCGGCCGCAGGGCGTGGCCTTTGAGGTCGCCGTGGCCGCCACCGCGCCCGCCGTCGACCCGTCGGCGCTCGACGACGGCGCCACTGTCGAGACGCAGGTGGGCGCTGGCGACGTGCTCGAAAACGGCGACCGTAGCGTCGCCGTGCACGACCTGCAGCGGCGGCTCAATCGCCTCGGCTACGGCGCGGCCATCGACGGGCAGTTCGGCCAGTCGACGACGACGGCGGTGCAGCGCTTCCAGGGCGACCATGGCGTCGCCAGGACGGGCCGGGTCGGCCCCACCACGCTGCTGGCGCTGCGCGTCGCCGAGGCGCGCCGGCCCGACATCGCCATCGCTCCGCTGTTCCCCTCGGTGGGGCCCGGCCGCCACCTCTCGGAGGGCGCCCGTGGCCTCGAGGTGCAGACGCTGCAGCGGCTCTTGACGATGGTGGGACACCCCACCAACGCCGACGGCTCGTTCGGGCTTATCACGCGCGCGGCGCTGGTGGACTTCCAGCGCGCCGCCCGCATCGCCCCCACCGGGCAGCTCGGGCCGACGACGCTGCAGGCGTTGAACGCTCGCGTCGACGCGCTGGGCGTCGACGTCGTCGTCCAGCTGGACCTGCCGGCGGGGTACGGCAGCCTCGAGAAGCTGGCGGGTGAGCTCGTCACCCTCGACGGTCGCTTTGCGACCACAACGTCGTCGGGCCGCAGCGCGCTGGCCATCGCGCTGGCCATCGGCGGCACCGAGGTCTTCGGGCAGGGCGCCACGGGCATCGACTTCTTCACGCGGCGCGGCGGCACCGGCAACAACATGCTCGGCTTCGCGCAGTTCAACCTCGCCTACCACGCCGCCGAGACCAGCAGCCCCCAGCGCTACGCGGCCTACCTCGCTGACATCCTCACCGGCGTCGAGGTGATGCCCAACAGCGATCCGGCGGCGAACCACGCCAGCGCGCTGTCGGCGGCCATCGCCGACGGTCGGGTGCGCGACGGCGCCGGGCTGCGCGCCTTCCTTGACGCCCGCGGCTTCGGCGGCTCGAACTGGCAGGGCATCGACGACGGCTGGGGGCGCACGCCCGGGCTCGGCGACGCTCTCGTGCGGTTCCTGCAGAGCAGCGCGCCGACGGTGACGCCGGTCGTCGCCTGACGGGTCGACGCACGATCGCTGCTTGTCTCGTGACCGGGCGGCGGCGCTTGCTCACGCCGGGGCCGCGCGCGCGCGCCCTCGCTCGTTGCGCGCCTCGAGCGGCGCCTCGCTGTCGTTGTCTCCTCGGACACCAGGGGAATGACGCGCGAGCGTCGTCGTCGGCGGCGGCGCGGCTCCGGGTCCGCGGGCGGTGCTTCAGGCCGGCGTGACGACGGCGACGGCGGTGCCCATGCCGTGGACATCGACGGCGCTGCCCGCGTCCAGCAGCGCGGCGCCGGTGCGCTCGCCCAGCGCGCGCCCGTTCAGCGCGTCGCGCAGCACGTATCGCTGCGCGCGCTGCAGGCCGAAGCGGGCGCTGTCGTCGTCGACGCGCCGGCTCAGGTGCGCTCGCGTCGCGTCGGCGCAGTCGTTCTCGACGAACAGGAACAGGCGTTCGGGGGCCACGCGCGGCGTGCACAGCACCCGCGGGCTGTCGGTGTCGAGGAGCGGGCGCTCGCCGGCCTGCCGAAGCAACGCGCGGGCGAGGTCGGTGGCGCCGCGCAGGCGCGCCCCGGGCGGGGTCGACAGCTCAGCGGTGTTGAAGCGGTGGATGACGTTGGTGCGGATGTACACGTGGGCGACGCGGTCGCGGCGGTCGACGTTGCCGGCGGCGCGGCCGCGCCCGCCCAGCGCGGTGCGCTCGTGGGCGATCACGTCGACGCCGTCGGGCACCGCGCCGGCGTCCAGGAAGCGCACGTCCCAGGCGCTGTCGAGGCAGCCGGCGAAGCCCGGCAGCTCGGCGGTGACCTGGCCGCGCCGTGACTTCGTCGGCCAGTGCCACGCGCCGGCGTCTTGCCGCGGCGCGCTCTCGGGGGCGGCCAGGACGGTGACCACCGCGCCGCCATCGTCGACGACGGCGTGGAGCCTTGCCTGCTCGTCCCGCGACAGCGGCGTCGGCGTCTGCAGCAGCACCGGGTGGTAGCGGTCGTCGCCCGCCGGGGGCTTTGCCAGCAGGTCGTCCTTGTCGATGACGTCGACGGCGAAGCCGGCGGCAGCCAGCCAGCCGTACCGGGCCGGGTCTTCGACCGCCCGCAGGCGCTGGCGGTGCTCAGCGTCGGCGGCGGGGCGGCGTCCGTGCCGTCGACGACGACGGCGACGCGGTTGGTGACGGCCCGGGCCGACAGCAGGGCCGTGCCGTGCTCCGCCAGGAACGCGCCCCACTTGCCGAGCACCGCGGCGCGCGGCGCGGGCGCGCCGTCGGCGGCGAAGGCGGCGCCGTAGGCGTAGGCGCTGCCGTCGCCCGCGCCGCCGTCGCCGAGGGCGCCGTCGTGCGCCTGCTCGTGGGCACCGACGACGGCTGGCACGACGTCGGGCCGACGGCGTCGACGGGCGTCGACGCGCGCTTCGATCGCGTGCTGTTCCACCTCGACGACGACGCGCTGCCGGGGCTGCTGCCGGGCCCCGGGCACCAGGGCGCGACGCTGCGCGTGATTCCCTTTCTCGCGCTCGGGCCCGCGCGGCTGTTCGACCACAACACGCTGGTCGCCGCCGCCGCCGCCTTCGTGCTCGATGCAGCCGCTGGATGGCAGGTCGTCGCCCCCCCGTCGACGTGCGCGCAGCCCGACGGGCCCACGCTGTCGTTCCTCGCCGACTGGACCGAGACGCAGACCGGGCCCGTCGTCGCCGGCCAGAGCGTCGTGCTCGACTACGACCTCGCCCGCAACTCGCCCTGCCGCCAGACGTACAACGGCGCGCCGACGTGGAGCGTCACCGCCGTCGCCACCTTCCTGCCCATGCGCGTGGTGCAGCAGGTCAGCGTCGTCGATCTGACGGCGGGCGAGGCGCGCCCGACGCTCGCGCGCCTGCACGCGCCCGACGGCGCCACCGAGCTCGTCCTGTACTTCCGCAACAGCGACCGCGCGGGCTGCATGGCGTACGACTCGGACTACGGCCGCGACTACCACTACCCCGTCGTCGCCGCGCCCGGCGGGCGCGGGCCGTCGTGGGTCGGCGACGCCGTGGCGACGATCTCACGCGCGGCGAGCCGCCGCTGCGAGGGCGCCGCGCCCTTTGGCTCGCGCGTCACCTTCGGGTCGTGGGCGCGGCAACGCGCGGCGATCACCGACCTGTGCTTCTCGGCGTGGGAGCCCGGCGTCACCGAAGTCGACAACCCCGACCTGTGGCGCGTGATGGACGCCCAGGCGCACTACCGCTTCGACCCCACACAGCCGTTCTCGACGACGTCGGTGGGCCTCGCCGGCCGCGACGGGCACAACGCCCGCTACGCCCTTGACCTGCGCGCCTTCGACCCGTTCCAGTGGGGCCGCTGCGCCGGCGCGGTGCCCACCATGACGGTGGACGCCTCCGGCGGCGCCGTCGAGCAGGCGACCCTTGAGCTGTACTTCACCGTCAACGACGTCGCGCTGCGCCCCGGCGGCGACGGCGTGTTTCGCGTGACCTACGAGGACTACGCCGGCAGCCCGCGCACCCGCTGCGATACGCCGTAGACGACCGCCGTCGTCAGGCGGCGCGCGCGACGTCGTCGCCGTCGTCAGGCGGCGCGCACGGCGGCGGCGCTCATCGCTGCGGCGTCGGCGGCCGCGGCGTCGGCGAGCGCCACCATCGCCAGGCGCACCTGCTCGCGCAGCCCGTCGAGCTCGCCGTCGCCGACGCCGGCGGTGGCGATGGGCGCGCCGAAGCGGACCTCGATCTCGCCGTCGTAGCCGACGACGAACTGGTCGGGCGGGATGATGTCGTGGGCGCCCGCGATCCACGCCGGCACGATGGGCACGCCGAGGTCGCGCGCCAGGTGGAAGCCGCCCTTCTTGAACGGCCCGAGCACGCCGGTGCGCGAGCGCGTGCCCTCGGGGGCGATCCACACGTGAACGCCCTGCCGCAGCACGTCCTTCGCCTTCTCGAGCTGCGCGATGGCCTTCTGCCGGTCCTTGCGGTCGACGGCGACGAAGCCCGACGCGACCAGCGCCCGCCCCCAGATGGGCACGCGGGTCAGCTCTTCTTTGGTCACCATCCGCACCGAGCCCGGCACCGCGCCCATCAACGCCGGGATGTCGAGCAGCGAGCTGTGGTTCGACATCACCACGCACGCCTGCCCGGGCGGAAAATTCTCGCGGCCGACGACGCTGAGCTTCGCGTTGCCGGAGCGCAGGATCCGCGGCCAGTAGCCGGCGATCAGGCGATCGCCGACGGCCACCGAGCCCCGCCCCCGCGCCGCCGCCCACAGGAAGCGCAGCGAGATGTCGAGGGTGTAGAGGATCGTGCGAAACACCGGCGCGCGCCCCGGCGGACGTCCATCGGGGGGGCGGGCGTGCTCGAGCAGGACTTCGCGGGACATGGCGCGGACGCTCCCCGCCCGTCGTCACGCCTGCGTCACGGCGGGCGGCACGAACGCGCGTCGTCCCCGGAGAACGCACGACGCGTGCCCACCGCCGGCGACGCGCGCCGTCGTTCGGACGCCTGCGACCGGTCGGTGGGCGGGCTGCCGCAGGCCGGCGCGAGCAGCGTCGAGCCGGCCTGTTACCGTCCCCCCGTGTCCACGCCCGGCTCGCCCCTGCACCTGACCCGACACCTGCTGCGCTGCGGGCTGTGGACGGCGGCGCTGCTCGCGTCCTTGCCGTGGCCGCCGCTCGTCGTCGTCACCACCGCCGGCTTGTTCTTCGCGACCTTCGCGCTCTTCCATGATCTGGCCCACGGCGCCCTCGGCCTGACCCCGCGCGTCAACGATTGGCTGCTTTTCGCCACCGCCGCGCCGCTGTTCATGTCGACCCACGGACAGCGTCACCTGCATCTGCGCCACCACGCCCGACCCCTCGCCGCCGACGACCTCGAAGGCCGCGGCGCCGTGACGTCGCTGCCGGTCGCCGTGCTCGAAGCGCCGCTGTCGTCGGCGCGCATGCGCGTCGTCGGCGTCACCGACGTGCCCGCAAAGATCCGCCCGTGGGTGCTGGCCGAGAACGCCATCAACGCCGCCTGCGTCGTCCTCGCCTTCGTCACGCCGAGCCCCGGGCTGCTGGCGGCCCTCGTCGTCGCCATCGCCCTGCAGTTCTCGATGAACGCCTGGGCGTCCCACGTGCCCCACCGCGCGCCGCGCTGGCTGATCGCGCTCGCCAGCCGCTTCGCCTGGACCGGCTCCCCCGTCGTGCTCAGCCTCGTCTACCACCTCGAGCACCACGCCCACCCCAAGGTGCCCTGCGCGCTGCTGCGCCCCGACCTTGACGTCGTGGCCAGCCCCCTGGTCGAGCAGAACCGCGCGCGCCCGCAGCCGCTGCCCTGGGCGCAGCTGCAGGTCGAGCAGCGCCCCCGACCCCGCCTGCGCGGCATGGCCTGACGACGACGCGACGGCGACCGACGGTCCGGCCGACCGACCGCAGGCAGGCAGACCGACCGCAGGCAGACGTCCACCAGACGTCAGCTACAGGGCCGTGAGGACGTCGTCAGAAGAAGCTCAGCGTGGTCTGCAGCAGCAGCGTGTGCAGCTGTCGCGTGCCCGCGACGCCGGGGACGCCGACCTGCACGTGCAGGTAGCCCGCCTCGGTGGACCACCACGGCGTCACCCGGCGCAGCACGCCGGCGAAGGCGCGGTTCTGGTCGAAGCCGCGCCGCGACGGCGGCCCCACGACGCCGACGAAGAGCTCGTCGAACACGACCAGTCCCCAGCGGCCGTCGTCCACCGGCGGCGTCCACACCGCGCGGGCCAGCAGCCGCGCCCGCAGGGCGACCTCGGGGTCAGCCTCGAACGCGCGCTCCTCGAGGCGGCCGCGCAGCAGGAGCTGGAGCGCGTCGACGCGCGTCGTCCACAGCACCTGCTGCCACAGCCGCAGCTCATTGGGGGTCCAGCGGCCGTCGAGCCACGCCGGGATGGCGCCGACGCCGGCCCACAACGACAGGCCCGGCAACGCCTCGAGGCCCAGCGCGCCGCGGAACAGGACCTTGTCGGGCGCGCCACCCGGCCACAGCGTCAGCCGCGGCTGCACCTCGAGGTAGTAGAGCGCCGCCGACGACGACGCCGGCTGCGACGACGGCGCCAGCCGCCCCTGCACGAAGACGTTGTGCCAGTGCTGCGTGACGTGCTCGTCGGCGGCGGCCTTCGGGCTGCACAGCAGGCCGAAGGCGAAGAGCGCCAGCGCGGGGGGGACAGGGAAACGGTGTGGCGCCATCGACGACTCCCATGGGGCGCGGGACGACCGCGCCGGCTGCGCGCCTGTCGAGGATCGACGCCAGACCGTCAACCGCGGCCGGAAGAGCGTTGACAGGTTCATCGGCGTCGCCAGCTTGACGGTGAGCGTTCGCCTTCCCGTCGGGGTGTCCTCCGCGGGATGCACGCCGCTGGCCGTCACGCCGCTGTTGCGCAGCGGCGCGCAGCTCGTGTCGACCAAGACACGAAACGGCACGCTCACCGCCGCGCTCTGGACCAGCGCGACCAGCGCGACCAGCGCGACCAGCGCGACCAGCGCGACCAGCGCGACCAGATAGGGCCGCGGGCCCGCCGGCGCGCGCCGGGCGGTCGAGGGCGTTGGCGCCGACGTCCTGTCCCCGGGAGTACGACACCGCGTTCGCGCGGCGCGAATGACCGGTCCGCGGTCAGGTGCTCGGGGTGTAACCGTCGACGGAGGCGAGCCACTCGCCGACCTTCGCGTCCGACGGCATGCGCCAGTCGCCGCGTGGCGACAGCGCTACCATGCCAACCTTCGGCGCATCGGCGGTGCACGAGCGCTTGAACTGGTGGGCGAAGAAGCGGGTCAAGAACAGACGCAGCCACTTCTTGTGCTCGTCGAGGGCGTAGCGGTCGCCGAAGGCGTGCAGCGCGAGGTCGAGGATGCGCGTCGGCGTGCGGCCGTGGCGCACCAGGTGGAACAGGTAGAAGTCGTGCAGCTCGTAGGGGCCGATGGCGGCCTCGGTGAGGTGCGCGATCCTGCCGTCGGCGTCGGTGGGCAACAGCTCGGGCGAGATCGGGGTGTCGAGGATCGAAAACAGCGTCGTGCGCAGGCGCTCGGCATCACCGCGGCTGGCGTCGCCGGCCCACGTCGTTACGCGCTCGTTGGCAACCCAGCGGATGACGAACTGGATCAACGTCTTCGGTACCCCGGCGTTCACGTCGTACATCGAGATGTGGTCGCCCGAGTACGTCGACCAGCCGAGCGCCTTCTCGCTCAGGTCACCGGTGCCGACGACGAGCCCGCCGGTCTGGTTGGCCACCGTCATCAGCACCAGCGTGCGCAGGCGCGCCTGCACGTTCTCGAGCGTCGGGTCGCCCAGGCGGCGGTCGGCGCGCACGCGCTCGACGAGCTCGTCCACCGACGTCGTCGCCGTCGCCGCCGGGTGGCCGATGGCCGAAAGGGCGATGCGCGACAGCTCGCCGATGGCGATCGTGCGCACGGTGGCGCCCAGGCTCTCGGCCAGCGCGGTGGCGTTGTCCTTCGTCGTCGACGACGTGCCGAAGCCGGGCATCGTCACGGCCACCAGCTCGCTGCGCGGCCGGCCGCACAGGTCGAGGGCGCTCGCGGCCACCAGCGCGACGTGGGTCGAGTCGAGCCCGCCCGACACGCCGAGCACCAGCCGCGGCGAGAAGCCCGCGCTCGCGCCGCTGGACGACGATGACGGCGACGACGATGACGGCGACGACGACGACGGCGACTGCAGCGCCTGCATGCGGGTGGCCAGCGCGTTGGTCTGAATCTCGAAGATCTCCCACGCGCGGGTGGCCAGCGTCTTTGCGTCGCGCGGGATGAACGGGTGGGGCGCGACGGCGCGACGCAGGCCGGGGGCAGGGGCGGCGTCGAAGGCGATGCGGCGCGCGGCGACGGGGTGTTGTTGCGCGCAGTCACCGAACGAGGACGACACCAGGCGCTCGCGCGCGAGCTGCTCGACGTCGACGTCGACGGTGACGAGCTGGCTGTCGCGGCAGAAGCGCTGCGACTCGGCGAGCAGCGCGCCGTTCTCGCAGACGAAGGCGTCGGCGTCGAAGGCGAGGTCGGTGGACGACTCGCCCGGGCCGGCGGCGACGTAGAGGTAGGCGGCCTTGCAGCGGTCGCTCTGGGCCTGGGCCAGCAGCCGGCGCAGGTCGGCCTTGCCGACGGTGAAGTTCGACGCCGACAGGTTGGCGATCACGGAGGCGCCGGCGCCGCACAGCCGGCTGCTCGGCGGCACCTGCACCCACAGGTCCTCGCAGACCTCGACGCCGACGACCAGGTCGGGCTGACCGCGGGCGCAGAAGAGGAGGTCGCCGCCGAACGGCACGTCGTCGACGCCAGCGATGCGGCAGGTGGCGCCGGACGCGAGCTCGCGGCCCTCGCGGAACCAGCGCTTCTCCTCGAACTCGCGGTAGTTCGGCAGGTACTGCTTGGGCACGACGCCGAGGATGCGGCCGCGTTGCACGGCGATGGCGACGTTGTACAGGCCCGTCGCCGTGGGGAGCAGCGTGCCGACGAGCGCCAGCGGCGCGAGGTCGATGGAGCGGCGCACCAGCTCGGCCAGCGCGTCGTCGCAGGCCTGCTGCAGCGTGCGATCGAAGAACAGGTCGCGCGCGGTGTAGGCGGGCAGGGCCAGCTCGGGGAAGACGACGACGGCGGCGCCCTCGTCGTGGGCGCGGGCCCACAGCGCGGCGATGCCCAGCGCGTTCGGCGCCGGCGCGGCGACGGCGACGGGGGGGACGGCGACGCTGACCCGGGCGAAACCACGCATGACGCGACCTCCGCAGGCGAGTCGTTTAGCAGCCTGCGGCGAAAAGGGCCGAAGCTCGTGTGCGCCGGAACCAGCGTCTCGGAGCCGAGAGCGGATGCCCCCCGTCGAGCAACGCTCGACCAGGCCCTGGCCCGCCGAAGGCGAAGGAGACCAGGCCGCCGAAACCGTCCGCGCCGTCGGGCGCGCTTGCGTTCGGCCAAGGCGACGAAGAAAGATGCTCGACGACCGCATCACCGTGCACGGAGTACGAACAGAACATGCCGCACGTCATCTCGAGCAAGTGCGTTTCCGAGGTCTATGCCGCTTGTCAGCAGGTCTGTCCCGCCGACGTCATGCACTTCGTCGCGAAGAACCCGCCGGGCTATCCGCTCGAGGGTCGGCCGATGATGGTCATCCACCAGGACGACTGCATCGACTGCGGCGCCTGCAAGCCCGAGTGCCCCGTCGACGCCATCCTGGCGCCCGACCAGCAGAGCGACCCCGACGGCGTCTACTGGGCGCAGATCAACCGCAACCTCGCCCCCGCCTTCGTCGGCCAGCGGGCGCCGGTGCGGCCGCGCAACGACCCGCCGCGGATGCCCGGCAACCGCCTGCGCTGACCCTTGCCGTCGTCGCCCACGGCCTCGTCCTCGTCGTCCTCTTCATCGCCGCCGGCGCCCCCCGGCAGGGCCGTGCCGCGCCACCGCGACGTCCCGGTTGTCGACGACGAGGCAGCGTGAAACCACGCCGTCGATCCCTGCCTCAACGCCCGTCCGGAGGTCCGCTGTGTCGTTCGTGAAGTCCCGCTGGTTCTCGTCGCGCGTCGGCTGCGCCGTCAACGTCGTGCGCTGGGGCATTAGCGGTCAGCCCATCCTGCTGCTGCCCACCGCCGGCGGCGACGCCGAAGAGGTCGAGCGCTTCCACCTGATCCGGGTCATGGGCCCGCTGCTCGAGGCCGGCAAGATCAAGATCTACTCGTGCGACTCCGTCGGCGGACGCACGTGGTTCTACCGCGAAGGATCGCCCGAATACCGGATGAAGATGCAGGACCAGTTCCACTGGTTCATCCGCGAAGAGGTCGTGCCGGCCATCCGCACCGACTGTAAGAAAGACGACGTCACCGTGTGGACGGCCGGCGCCTCCATCGGCGCGTTCCACGCCGCCGCGCTGGTGTGCCGCTTCCCCGACGTGTTCAGCAAGGCGCTGTCGATGAGCGGCACCTACAACCTGATGCGCTTCATCGAGGCGGCGTATCCCACCGACGACTTCAAGCGCGCGTCGCCGCTGTATTTCGTGCCCCATCTGGGCGGCAAGCACCTCGACCTGCTGCGTACGCGCCACATCCACATGGCCACCGGCGAGGGCCGGTGGGAGGCCATCAACGAGAGCTGGGCGCTGGCCAACGTGCTCGGCGCCAAGAAGATCCCGAACTACGTCGAGAGCTGGGGCCCGAACTGGCACCACGACTGGGAGACGTGGCGGGCGATGATGCCGAAGATCATCGGCAAGTGGACCGAAGGCCAGCAAGGCTGACCGCCACGCCCCACGCGTCCACCGCGACGTCGACCGTGACATCGCTCGCGGCGTCGCTCACCGACCGAGCGCTCTCCTCGCCCGCCTCCGGGCACTCCCGCGACCACCCTGCGCAGCAGCGAACAAGCGAGACGACATGGAACCCACCCGCGATCACAAGAACGTCGAAGGCGGCCTCGAGGGCGAGGCTCGCCGCGACTACCTGCACGCGCTGCTGCGCGACCTGCGCGCCCTCGAGCGGATGGTGAAGGAAGGCATGTTCGAGCGCGGCGTCAGCCGCATTGGCAGCGAGCAAGAGATGTTCCTCGTCGACAGCGGCTACCACGCGACGCCGGGCGTGCTGAAGGTGCTCGAGAAGCTCGACGGCCACTTCACCACCGAGCTCGGCGCCTTCAACCTCGAGGCCAACGCCGACGCGCAGCCCTTCGCCGGCAAGGGTCTGTCGGACATGGAGGCCCAGCTGTCGCAGCTGTTGCAGCAGGTGCGCGACGCCAGCGAGCCGCAGGGGATCATCCCGGTGCTGTGCGGCATCCTGCCGACGCTCGGCAAGACCGACCTCGGGCTCGAGAACATGGTGCCCAAGCCGCGCTACCAGCAGCTGAACCGCGCGATGAACGAGGCCCGCGGCGAGTCGTTCGACTTCTCGATCCGCGGCATCGACGAGCTCGTCGTCAAGCACGACTCGGTGATGGTCGAGGCGTGCTGCGCGTCGTTCCAGGTGCACCTGCAGCTCGCCGAGCCCGAGAAGTTCGCCCACCACTACAACCTCGCGCAGCTGCTCACCGGCCCGATCCTCGCCGCGGCGACGAACTCGCCGCTGCTGTTCAACCGTCGCCTGTGGGCCGAGACTCGCATCGCGTTGTTCGAGCAGAGCTGTGACATCCGCACGCCGGGCCTGCACCTGCGCGACTCCATCGGTCGCGTGTCGTTCGGCCGCGGCTGGCTGAAGGGCAGCGTCGTCGACCTCTACAAAGAGAACGTCAGCCGCTTCCGCCCGCTCGTCGGCGCGCAGCTCGCAGACGAGGACGACGGCATCAAGGCCCTCGACGAGGGCCGCGTGCCGACGATGAAGGCGCTGCGCACGCACAACGGCACCATCTACCGCTGGAACCGCGTGGCCTACGGCATCAGCGAAAACGGCAAGCCGCACCTGCGCATCGAGCTGCGCGTGCTGCCGTCGGGCCCGACCATCGCCGACGAGGTTGCCAACGGCGCGCTGTGGCTGGGCCTGATGGCCGAGCTCGGGCCCACCATCGGCGACATCCCGAGCCGCATGAGCTTCGATGACGCCCGCGCCAACCTGTACGCCGCCGCTCGCGACGGCATCCGCGCCCGCCTGATGTGGCTCGACGGCGAAGAGATGCTCGCGCCGCAGCTGCTCGTCGACAAGCTCATCCCGCTGGCGACCAGGGGCCTGCAGCGGATGAACATCGAGGCCGCCGATATCGCCCGCTACATGGGCATCCTCGAGCGCCGCGCGAAGAACCTGCGCACCGGCTCGAACTGGGCGCTGCAGTCGCTGTCGTCGATGGGCACGCGCGGCACGCCGGGCCAGCGGCTGACGGCGATGACGGCGGCGATGGTGACGCGGCAGAAGGGCGAGCACGCTGTTGGCGACTGGGAGCTCGCGCGGCTCGACGAGCGCGAGGCGGCGCACACCGACTACCAGAAGGTGTCGCAGTTCATGCTCACCGACATCTTCACCGTGCGCCCCGACGACCCCATCGAGCTGGTCAGCGAGCTGATGGCGTGGGAGCGCGCGCGCTACGTCCCCGTCGAGGACGACCGCGGCCGGCTCGTGGGGCTCGTGTCGTTCCGCGGCGTCATGCGCCACATGAGCGACATCGCCCGCGGCGTGACGAAGAGCGAGATGACGGCGCCGGTCAGCTCGATCATGCGCACCGACCTCGTCACCGTCACGCCCGACACCGGTACGCGCGAGGCCGTGGCCCTGATGCGCCAGCACCGCATCGGCGCGCTGCCCGTCGTGCAGGGCGAGCACATCGTGGCGATGCTCACCGAAGAAGAATTCGTCGGCCTCGCTGCCAAGGCGGTGGAGGAGCTGACCCAGCCGCCGCGGCTGGCGTCGATGTCGCCGAACCCGGCGCTGCGCGAGCCGACCGGAGACTGAGCCGATGCACGCCGCCCCGTCGTCGTCGCCGGTGACGCCGTCACCGGTGGCGCCCCTGCCGTCGCCCGCGCCGTCCTCGTCGGTGGCGCCTTCGCGCTCGTCGTCAGCGTCGGCGTCGTTCCCGCCGCGCTCGCCTTCGTCGCCGCCGCGCTCGTCGTCAGCGTCGTCGTCGCCGGCGGCGTTCGCGGCAGCGACGCCGAGCGCCGCGGGTGACGGCGACTTGGCCGACCTGCAGCGCGTGATCGGGCGCGTCCACGGCGCGCGCCGCGGCGCCTGCGTCGTCTTCGTCGCTGGCATCCACGGCAACGAGCCGGCCGGGGTGCGCGCGGCGCGGCGGGTGCTGCTGCGCCTGGCCGCCCTCGACGGTGGCAGCGGCGTGCGCGGCGACGTCGTCGTCCTCGCCGGCAACCTGCGCAGCCTGCGCCGCGGCCAGCGCTACGAGGCGCGTGACCTGAACCGCGGCTGGAGCGACGACGCGCTGGCCGCGCTGCGCGCCCGCGACGCTGCCACGCTGTCGGCCGAGGACGCCGAGCAGCGTGAGCTCGGAGACGCTGTCGACGCCGCCTTCGCCGCCGCCCGCGGCGATCGGGTGCTCGTCGACCTGCACACGTCGAGCGCGCCGGGCATCCCCTTCGTGCTCTTCGGCGATACGGTGGCCCAGTGCGCCTTCGTGCGCGCGCTGCCGATCCCGCTGCTGCTCGGTCTGGTGGAGCAGGTCGACGGCATCCTCGCCGAGCACTACTCGCGCCACGGCGCGGTGACCTTCTGCGTCGAGGGCGGGCAGCACACCTCGGCCGACGCCGAGCACAACCTTGAGGCGGCGGTGTGGCTGTCGCTGGCGCAGGCCGGCGTCGTCGACGACGACCTGGCCGAGGTCGCGCGGTCCCGCGCGCTGCTCGACGCGGCGCGCGCCGGGCTGCCGCACCTGCTCGAGGTGGTGTTCCGCCACGCCATCGCGCCCGACGACGATTTCGTCATGGAGCCCGGCTTCCTGAACATCAGCCGCGCCGCCCTCGGGCAGCTCCTGGCGAGGGACCGCCGCGGCGACATCCGCGCCCCCGACGACGGCGCCGTCGTGCTGCCGCTTTACCAGAAGCAGGGCAGCGACGGGTTCTTCTGGGCGCGCGCGGTCAGCGATCGCCGGCTGCGCCTGGCGGCGGCGCTGCGCGCGCTGCCCGTCGACGCCCTGGTGCGCCGGCTGCCGGGCATCCACGGCGACGCCGCGCGACCCCACCAGCTGGTCGTCGACGACGTCGTCGCGCGGCGCCCGGTGATGTCGTTGTTGCGGCTGCTCGGCTATCGCCGCGAGCGCCGCGCTGACGGCCGCCGCACTCTCGAGCGCGCGCCGCGGCCCTGACGACGGCGCCCTGACGACGGCTGCTGGCCGCCTCCGCCCGGCCCGCGGGGGAGCCGGCCCGGCGTTGGCGGGCGGCGGCGGGCGGCGGTGGCTCCGGACGCGGTGGGGGCGCGGGCACAGCCGTTGCGGCAGGAGGCCCGCAAAGGAGTCCCCCGATGTCCCAGCACGCCATCGTCTACCTCGACCACCACCACGCCCGCGTCTTCCAACTCGACGGCACGCAGCAGGGCGGCCTGAAGCTCACCGAGGCGACGCAGCGCGAGACCGACCAACGTCACCGTGGCGACGGCAAGAGGCCGTCGCACGAGGGCTTCTTCCACGCCGTGGCGGCGACCTGAAGGGCGCCAGCGAGCTGCTCGTCATCGACGATGCAGGCGCCCTGCAGGACGTTGGCGGCCATGAACAGCGGACGAGGGCCCAAGGGCATCTGACACGGCACAAAAAGACTCCACGACCAACGCCAGAGGACATCCTCCGCATCAGCAGTGCACTTCAGCCGCACACCGGGGTGCAGCCGGTCCCGCCGGCGAGCTTGAGGCTGACGTCCTCCGAAGCAGGACATTGCTGCCCGTCGCCGCCGTAGACGGCGTCGAGGATCGCGTTCAGGTCGTCGCACGACAGGAACGATGAGCAGCGCTCGAGCACGAAGTCCTCGGCCCCCGCGTCGCCGCCGATGGCACGCAGGCTCGCGACGCCGATCGCCGTCAGCGAAGGGTTCGCCCGGATCACGAGCGCGCCCCCGATGCTGGCCAACGCCGGCAGCGTCACCGTCGTCAGCGCTGCGTTTTGTTCGACAGTCAGGGACCCGCCGATGCTGGCCAACGCCGG
>VGSZ01000105.1 GCA_016874845.1 Deltaproteobacteria bacterium | reverse complement strand
CTCGCCTTCGCCCTCGCCTTCGCCCTCGGCCGGCACGCAGGTGCCATCGTCGCACGTCGAGACTGCCGCTGTGGAGCAGCCGGCAGCGACGGCCGCCGTCAGGAGCGCGACGATCGGAGCGCCAAGCGGAGCGGGGAAGGCAGGGCGCGGCATCGTCGGGTCCTCCAGCGGAGCCAGCGTCGCTGACCCCGGGGTTACCAAGCTACTGGGGTGCACGCCCGGGGGCGAACGACGGCCCCGCCGCGAGGAGATCCTGCGACAGCCCGCGGGACGATTCAGCGTAGTCCGCCACCGCTCAGCCGTGGGGGTAGGCCGTCTGGGGTCGCGCAGCACGCGCGCGGGGACGACAAGGACGGTGGCACCGGCAGGCACGTCGGCGACGACCGGCGCGTTCGCTGCGATCCGGCCGCCGGCGCCGACCACGACGTCCCCCGCACGCGCGCGCCGGCGTCGATGAATGCGTCGTCGCCGACGGTGGGTGGTCGCGGTCGGTCGGGCGTCGAGCCGAGCGTGACATCGTGCATCAGCCCGACGCGGTCGCCGATCACCGTCGCTGGATGCACCTTCCGCACGAATTTCGACGCGTTCGTCGGCACGCTGCCGCAGCGCCCGGGCCTGCGCGCCCACGTCGCGGCGAGGGAGCACGACCACGTCGACTTCGACCCCGACACCGACGTCGACGCGCTGTGGCGCTCCTACCGCGACAGCCTCCGCGCGCTGTGCACGTTCCGCCCTGGCCTGCGCAGCGTCGCTCTGACGGCGCCGCGGAAGGCGCGGCCGACGGGCGCCGTGACCAGGCCGCGGCGGCACAGGTCGCCTGACACCTCGGCTGACACGCCGGCTGACACGCCGGCTGACACGCCGGCTGACACGTCGGCTGACACGTCGGCTGATACGCCGGCTGACACGCCGGCTGACACGCCGGCCGACACGTCGGCTCACAGGCCGAGGCGTGCCGCCGTGGCGTCGAGCCCAAGCGCGCAGCGACGGAACCCCGTCTGCGCGGCGCGCCGGCCCGCCTCGCTCAGGGCGTCGCGCGCGGCGACGCGGTCGCCGCCGAGGAGGGCGGCCTCGGCGAAGGAGGCGAGGGCGAACAGCAGCGGCCGGTTCGCGCCCACCGTGCGCGCCGTACGCAGCCCCTGCTCCACCTCCTCACGGCCGCCGTGATCGCCGCTGCGGCACCGTGCGAGGCCGCGGCAGACGACGGCCTCGGCGGTGTTCACGGCGCTGTTGGCCTTACGGCCGAGCTCGAGCGCCTCGTCGGCCTTTCGCTGGGCATCGATGGCGTTGGTGCTGTTGCCCGCCTGCGTCCCGCGATCGAGCAGGATCTGGGCCTCGACGATGCGCACCGCGGCGAGGCTCTCGACCTGATTGAGCTCGGTGAGCAGCTTCGCCGCCTTCGCGGTCAGGACAAGCGCGTCGTCGAAGCGCGCCTGATCCCGTCGGACGGCGCCGATGTAGTGCAGCGCCATGGCGAGGGTGCGGCGGTCGCCCGCCGGTCGCGCCAGGTCGATGGCCTTGCGAAAGGACGCCTCCGCGCCGTCGAGGGCGTCACGCTCGTGGGCGATCACGCCGAGCGCGATGACGTACTGCGAGATGCGCAGCTTCTCGCCGCGCGCCGTGGCCGCCTGCTGCAGCTGCTCGAACGCGCGCGTCGCGCCGTCGAGGTCGCCGAGCGCCAGATCGCGCGTAGCCAGGGCCCAGCGCGCGCGCTCGGCCTCGACCTCGTCGCCAATGGTGCGCGCCAGCTCGAGCGCGTCGTTGAAGTAGCGGCCGGCGAGGTCGTACTGGCCCCGCTGCTCGTACAGGTGGCCGCACAGGCTCTTGGCCCGACAGCGCAGCGCGTGCGCGCCGCCGCGCTCGGTGCGTGACAGCACCTGCGCGGTGTGCTCGAGAGCGGGGTCGAGCTCGCCGAGCAGCCGCTCGCTGCTGGCCAGGCGCAGCAGCAGCTCGGCGACGAGGCGACCGTCGACGCCCGTCGCGCGGGGCAGGCGTCGTCGCGCCAGCGAGACGCACTCCTTGTGCTCGTTGACGGCGGCGAGGACGTCGAGCCGCAGCAGCACCAGCTCGATGTCGATGCGCACGAAGGCGGGGGCGGCCGCGCCTTGATCGGCGGCCTTCTGCTCGGCAGCGAGCAGCTCCTGCGCCTCGCGCACGTGCTGCGCCGCGGTCTGCGTCGCCGAGGCGCCGAGGGCCGCGCGGGCGGCGAGCATCATCTGCTCGATGGCCTCCAGCGGCTCGCCCGCCTCGACGTAGTGAGCCGCCAGATCCTCGGGGTTGGCGCTCCGGCGGTGGCGACGTGCGTCGTCGATCAACGACCGGGCGACGAAGTGGTGCAGCTGCCGGGCGCGGTCGCGCGGCAGCCCCGTGAGCAGCGCCCGTCGGTCGTCGCCGTCGACGAAGCGGTAGACGCCATCGTCCTTGCTCTCGGCGAGGATGGAGCGCTTGACGAGCTCGTCGAGGGCGTCGAGCAGCTCGTCTTCGGTGCGCAGCGCCACCCGCTCGACGAGCAGACCCGGCGCGTCCTCACCGATCACCGCCATGCGCTCGGCGACGTCGCGCGCGAGGGCCGACAGGCGCCCCACGCGCTTCTGGTTGGCGTTCTCGGCGAAGTCGGGGACTGGGATGTCCCAGCGCGTGGCCTGACGCACCTCGACGACAGCGGGGGACGCGGGGCGCCCCGCCGCGTCGGCGGTGATGTTCTTCACGAAGACCCACTGGCGGCCGGCGCCGCCGCTGCGCGCGCTCGACCGGCGCAGCTCGCCGCTCTCGTACCAGGCCCGCACCCGCTCCTCGACGGCACCCGGCACGCCGCCGGTCTCGGTGTGCAGGTACTCGACCAGCTGCGCCCCGACCTCGCTGCCACCGAGTATCGAGGCGAGCATCTCCTTGACGTCGGCGACGGGCAGCGCCTGCAGCGCCAGCGTCTCGGCAGCGCCGCCGGGCCACGATGACGCCGACAGGCGCGCGACCAGGGCGGCGGCGTCGGCGCTGCGGCGGTGGGACGGGTCGAAGGTCAGCACCAGCAGCAGCGGCGGGCTGCGCTGACCCGGCTCGAGCACGCGCCGGGCGAGGTGCTCGGCGAGGTGCTCGGCGAGGCCGAGCGAGAGCTCGTCGGCGAGGTGGATGTCGTCGATGACGACGGCGCGTGGCGACAGCACCGAGGCGCGCCCGAGGAACGCCGTCATCGACTGCAGGAAGCGCAGACGCTCGCCCTGCGGCTCGAGGGCCGCTGCGGCCTTGGGACGGATGGCGCCGTCGAGGTTCTGCAGGGCGGTTACGTAGCGGGCGAGCACGCGGCCGTCGTCGCCGAGGAGCCGCGCGATCTCCTGGGGCCGCCCGTTGTG
Source organism: Deltaproteobacteria bacterium (assembly GCA_016874845.1). Lineage (GTDB taxonomy): Bacteria > Myxococcota > UBA727 > UBA727 > VGSZ01 > VGSZ01. The sequence goes on along the minus strand of VGSZ01000105.1, from coordinate 12,709 downwards.
CTCGGCGAGGATCGACTCCACGATCTCGACGAACGGCTGGTACGGCGCGCCGTGCTCGACGCTGCGCCCGATGACGAACGGCGCGCGTGACTCCTTGGCCGCCGCGGCCGCCTCGCGCACGAGCCGCGACTTGCCAAGCCCGGCTTGCCCCGAGACCACGACGACGTCGCCGCGCCCGCCGCGCAGCCGCCCGATCGCCAGCGCCAGCGCCTTCGCCTCCGCCGCCCGGCCGACGAAGGCCGGCTGGAACAGCTGGTCCTTCGCCAGCTCGAACGGCAGGTTCTTGACCGGCGCCGGGCCCTGGATGCGCTGGCGCGTGCTCGTCTCGGCCGGCCCCGCCGACGCCAGCGCCTGGTCGTCGTCGACGGCGGCGCGGATGGCGGCGATGACGTCTTCGGCGGTGGCGTAGCGTTCGCGCGGCTCCTTCTTGATGAGCTTCTCGCAGATCGCCTTCAGCCCCTGGTGGACCTCGGGGTTGAATTTTTCCATGTCGGGCGCCGGCTTTCGTGCGTGATGAAATGCGTATCCGACGCTGTTTTCGCTGTAAAACGGATGCCGCCCGGCGATCATCTCATACATAATGATGCCGAGGCAGTACAGGTCGGCGCGACCGTCGATCTCACTGCCGAGGGCCTGCTCGGGCGACAGGTATTTGAAGGTGCCAACGACCATGCCGCCGCTGCTTTGATCACTGTTGGCTGACAGCTGCTTGGCGATGCCAAAATCCATCAGCTTGGCGACGCCGGCCTTGCTGACGAGGATGTTGTCGGGCTTCAGGTCGCGGTGGACGATGCGGTGGCTGTGGATCTCGGCCAGCGCGAAGGCGACCTGCACGACGAGGTCGGCGACCCTCTTGATGCGCTCGGGATCGTTGAGCTTTCGGCGTTGCTCGGGCGAGAACAGCGAGTTCGGCGGGCCGTCCTTGTCGGACGGGACGATGGCGACGTCACCGTCGACGAACTTGCGGATCTCGCGCCCGTCGACGAGCTCCATCGTGAAGTACGGGCAGCCCTCGTGGGTGCCGTTCTCGTAGACGCGAATGACGTTGGGGTGCTCCACGCGCTTCATCGCGCGGAACTCGCGCTTGAAGCGCAGCGCCGAATCGGGGCGCGACAGCACTTCGGGGGGGATCATCTTGAGCGCCGCCTGCGCGCCATTGCGCCTGTCGCGCACCTTGTAGACGATCCCCATGCCGCCGCGGCCGAGTTCCGAGAGGACCTCGAAGTGGGCGATCTGGCGCGGAGTCGACGTCATCTCGTGAACGATCGGGCATCGACGCCCGAACACGCAAGCCTGCGCCGTTGACTGGGGGCAGGCCGGGCCGTCGGGGTCCAACCCACCTCGCCCCTTCGATGATCTCCGCCGGAGTCAGCGCCTGCGCCGCACCGGACCCTCATCCCCTGACCCCGTCTCCCAATCCAAGGAAAAGGGAGACGTGACGTTCGCGCGCAACGGCACCGCGTCCTGACGTCACGCTCGCCGAGAGCGGACCCTCTCCCAGGCTTGTAGGCGGACAGCGGCGAAGCCGCGGGTGAGGGGCCGTGACGCCGCGACAGCGCGGGTGGCGATCTGGCCGATGCTCAGGCCGGGGCGCGGCGCCGACGCCGCGCCGACCAGGCGAAGGTCTTCCTGACCGGTCAGGAGGACGACTGGCCGAGCCGCGTCAACAGCTCGACGGCCACCGCCAGATGCCGTCGCGCCTCGGCAACGTCCCTGGGCGCGGCGTCCGCGAGGCAGCTCTGGGCCGCAGTCACCGCGCGCAACGCGTCGTCGACCAGCGGGCCTCGCCGTCGCGACGGCGGCTCTGGCGTCGACGTCGGCGGCGCTGCCGGCGCCGGCGACGGTGACCGCCGCTGCGGGAGCACACCGTTCAACGCCGGCGGCAGGGTCGTGTCGTCGACGGTCGCCGCCGTCGCCGGCTTCGTCGGCCCGGCGCTCCAGCGGTGGAACTGGAAGGAGGCGTCGTCGTCGTCGCCGTCGCGCGCGCCGAGGTCCCCCGCCGACGAGGTCGGCGGGGACGGATCGTCGCCGAGCTCGCAGCTGCGGAACTCGGGCGGCAGCTCCATGATCGCCGTCTGCGCGCCGGCGCCCGCGACGTCGCCGTCGAGCTCGGACGGCAGGTGCTCCTCGACGTGGGCGTCGGGCAGGCTCGCCGTGTCGCCGGCGAGCGCCGGGATCGCCTGAAGCGCGTCGAGATCGTCGAGCGACAGCCGCTGCGTCGCCGCCGTCAAGCCCCGCGCCGCACCATGCTCGTCGTCGACGGCGTCGAGCGGGAGCATGCCCGGGTCGGTCAGCTCGTCGTCCTCGAAGCCCTGAGCCGCCGCGTCGGCGGCCGCGCCGTCGAAGGGCCCGCTCGCCTCGTCCTGCGACCGATGGCCCTCGCCGTAAGGGCCGGCGCCGCTGTGATCGTCGTTGTGATCGTCGTCCTCGAACAGCGGTCGTTCGAGGAGCGCCGTGGAGTCGCCGGGAGGCGGCGGAGCCGGAGGACGACGCTGAGTCACAAAGACACCCTGACAGCAGGAAGACCGATGTGGGCCCACGGCGAGAGCACGCCCGACCTCATGGCTGGAAGCAGAAGGCGTCGTAGCGGACCTCGACGCGGCTGCCGCGCGGCGGCACCGAGCCGGGGTTGAACACCACCGAGTTCGCCGCCGGGTCGTAGAACCAGCCGTTTGGCGCGCCGTCGGTGGTCGCCGCCACGGGCTGGCACGCCGCCGTCGACGAGCCGCTGCGGACGCACACCGACAGCGACGACTCCGTCGCCGCGCGCGACAGGAAGAACTCGACCTGCAGGCCGATGGAGTCGAGGCCGAGGGCCCGCATGCTGCCGCTCCAGTCCTGATCGCACAGCGACTGGAAGCGGCCGTTCAGCGCGTCGACGACGGCCTCGTAGCGCTCGTCGCCGACGTCGGCGTCGTCGCGGTTGCAGGTCTGGCCGTCGCGCTTGGCGATGGCGCTGACGGCGACCAGGCTCTCGTTGCGGAAGCCCTTCAGGTTGCGGAAGAAGTCGACGTACAGGTCGGTGGGGCCGCGCGACTGGTCGGGCTCGTCGGTCACGATGATCACGTGCAGCTTGGCGTTGTCGCGCAGGAACCCGCCGTTGATGGCCGGGTCGTCGATCTTGGGCGCCGACAGGAAATTGTAGGCCGCGCGCAGGCCGCCCTCGCCGCTGTCCGACGCCGACCGATCGGGGTTGCGGTTGTCGCTGACGCGCACGTTGCAGGCGAACTGGCCCTGCGGGTCCGACGACGAACGCGTCAGGAATCGATCGTTGCTGCACGACGTGTAGTAGCCCGACATGTCGTCGTCAGGGCAGCTCGGCGAGCCCGGCGTCGGGATGCAGCCGCTGCCCACGGTCAACGTCGTCGTCACCGCGATGTGGTAGTCGGCGTCGTCGACGTTCGACGCCGTGAAGAACTGCGGGAAATTGCCGGCGAGCTGCGCCTGATCGTCGGACATCGAGCCCGAGTCGTCGACGACGAACAGCACGTCGACGGTGGCCTGGCCGGCCTGATCGAAGACGTCGGTCTGCGTGCTGATCAGCGTGCCCTCGCCCTGCAGGGGCACCGTCACCGGCGGGCCCTCGGAATCGTCCTCGAGCACGGTCGGCACGACGAGCAGGCCGGTCTGCAGGCCCTCGGCGCGGGCGAAGTAGCGCACCGACACGCTCAGCGAATTGCCGGGCTGCACGGTGTAGGGCCAGCCGCTCGTCGTGTTCGTCGGCGAATCACCCGGGTTCGACGTGGACACCACGCCGAAAGTCGGCGGCGTCGTCGCCGGGTCGACGTAGGGTTGCCCGACCACCAGCGCGGTGGCGCCGGTGTTGTAGAGGGTGGTGCGGCGCTCGGGGGAGCCGCAGTCGAGGGTGACGAGGCCGAAGTCGAGCTCGGGCGGGATGACGTCGACGGACGGCTCGACGGGCGTGCCCGAGAAGCCCACGGAGAACGTGCCGGCGGGCTGCTCCGACGCGCTGACGTCGGTGGTGGTGTCGCTGGTGACGAACTTGACGCCGTTGCAGCGCGTGTTGGGGTCGGTGCCGAACAGGCCGCCGCAGCCGAGGCCGCCGAGCGAGCCCGAGTAGGAGCCGAACGAAAAGATATCGAGCGGGTTGTCGCTCTGGATGGTGTGCGTCGGCGCGAACACCGCGAAGAAGGTCAGGGCAGCCCCCGGCTGCACCGTCGCCGACGCGTTGGTGATCGCGTTGCCGCCGGCTTCGGTCTCGAGGCGGAACTCGTTGAACAGCGTGTTCTCCTGCTTGTCGTAGGCGACCTGGCTGACGGTGCAGGGCGCGTTGCCGACGTTCTCGAGCCGGATGGGCAGCTTTTTTTCGAGGTACACGCTGGTGCGGCCGAACTGCACGATGCCCCAGCGCTTGTTGGGCGGCGACGGCAGCAGCGAGCCGGTGCCCTCGGGGGTCACGCGCAGCTGGCAGAACGGCGTACCGCCGCCGTTGGCCTCGAGCGCGATGGTGCGGGTCGGGTCGACGGGGGCGTCGGTGGTCACCGTCATCGTCGCGCGGTCGGCCACCGGGTTCTGGCGCTGCGGCGACGTGTAGCGCACCGGGATCGTCAACGACTGCGGCGCCGACGACGCCGCCGAGGGGTCGGTGTCGCAGCCGCTGGTGCCGCGCAGCACGACGGGCAGGGCGGCGGGATTGGGCAGCGCGAAGCCGACGTCGGCGGGGCTGGGGTCGGTGATCGCCGTGACGGTGCACGCGCACTGGCCGACGGACTGCACGATCACCTGCCGGTCCGCCGCGGCCCCCGACGCCACCGCGCCGAAGCTGACCGTCGACGGCACGACGTTGACGCGGCAGCTGGGGGGTTCGATGCCGTTGCCCAGCAGGATGAGGTCGTAGGTCGCCGCAAACGGCGCCGCCGTCGTAACCCGCAGGTCGCCGGCGTTGGCGTCGCGGTAGGCCACCGCCCGCGCCGGCGTGAAGGTCACGTTCAGCGTCACCGACTCGCCCTCGGCGAGGGGGCCAATGGGCAGCGGCGGCGCGGCGCCGGCGACGTCGAAGGCGAAGACACCCTCGGGGTTCGCCGCCAGCAGCAGCGCGTCGATGATGACCGGCTTGACGCCGCAGTTGCCGACGACGACGGGCAGCGTCTTGCTCGTGCCCACGGTGACGTCGCCGAAGTCGACGACAACGGGGTCGGCGCACAGCGTGCCGTCCGTGCCGCGGCCGATCAGCTGCACCGCCGCCAGGGGCTCGGCGACGGCGTCGCTGCCGACCCGCAGGAAGGCGCTGGTCGGACCGCCCGCCGTCGGCTTGTAGGACACCGGCAGGTCGACGACGGCGTCGGCACGCAGCTGCTGACCGACGATGCTCGGGAAGACGAACGGGCTGGCCGCCTGCTGCAGGCACGGCGTGGCCGGGTCGACGGCCGCGGCCAGATCGGGCGCGTTGACCACGCACACCGACGCGATGTGTAGGCGGCCGAAGCCGACGTTCTTGACCTGCAACACCTTCGTCGATGTCTGGCCAGTGTCGACGTCGCCGAACGGCACCGCCAGCCAGGGGTCGGCCTCGGTGTGCAGGTTGCCGAGGTCGTCGAGGATGCCCACCTGCGGCGCCGTGCCGGCGACGACCTCATCGCAGTTGCAGTCCGCGAGCCCGACGAGGACCAGGGGCAGGGCGAGGGCGAGGCGGGCGATGGCGCGCATCGAGGCACTCCGTAGGCGAGGGGAGCAAGCAATCTGTGACTTGCCGGGCTGGTCGTAAACCCCTGCCGTGGGTGGCTGGCGTGGCACCCCAAAGACGAACGCCCCCCGGGGGGCGTTCGTCCGTCGGCCGACTTGCGGTGGTCGACGTGTGCCGCTGCGCAGCGACGGTCAGTGGGCGGCGGGCGCAGCCGGGGCGGCGGCGGCCGGAGCAGCGGCGGCCGGAGCGGCAGCGGCAGCGGCAGCCGCGTCGCCCGCCGGGGCGGCGGCGGGCGCGGCGGCAGCGGCCTCGGCCGGCGGCGGCGTGGGAGCGGCCGGGGCGGCGGCGGGCGCCGGCGTCGGCGCGGGGGCGGCGGCCGCCTCGGGGCCGCGAGCGGCCTCGGCGGGCTTCTCCGACGAGCAGGCGGCCAGAGCGGCGATGGCGCAAAGAACGAGCGAACGGTGCAGCACGGAATCTCCAAGGAACGGGTGGACCGGGGCCCACCGTCTATCACGTGATGGCAATCACGCTAGACCCTTTCCCGTTGTGTCCCGAAACGTGCCTTCCCAGGTTGCGGCCATGAACGCCCCGGCTCCGCTCTGGTCGACCTCCACCGTGAAGCGCAAGAACGTCGTCCGCGTCGTCGACGCCTGGTACGTCGTTTGTCGCGCCGCGGCCCTGCCGGCGGGCCGGCCCGTCGCGGCGCAGGTGCTCGGCGTACCTCTCGCGCTGTGGCGCACGAAGGCGGGGGCGCCGGCGGCGGTGCTCGACCGTTGTCCCCATCGCAACGTCCCGCTCAGCCTCGGACGCGTGCAGGACGGCGAGCTCGAGTGCCGCTACCACGGCTGGCGCTTCGACGACCGCGGCCGCCTGACCGCCGTGCCGGGGCTGCCCGTCGTCGACGACGCCCGCCTCGACGGGCCGGGACGCTGCACCGAAGGCTTCCGCTGCGTCGAGGCAGACGGCTTCGTCTACGTCTGGCTGTCGGACAAGGACCCCGCGTCGACGGCGACGCCGCAGCCGACGCGCCTGACGCAGCTGCACGCCGCCGGCTACACGCACATCCGCCGTAGCATGCAGGTCGAGGGCACGCTGCACTCGACCCTCGAGAACATCCTCGACGTGCCGCACACCGCGTTCCTGCACGGCGGCCTGTTCCGTACCGCCGAGAAGAGGCACACCATCGACGCCATCGTGCAGCGCGGGCGCGACGGCGTCGTCGCCGAATTCGTCGGCGAGCCCCGGCCCCCCGGTCTGGTCGGGCGCGTGCTGTCGCCGTCGGGGGGCGTCGTGCAGCACTGGGACCGATTCCTGCTGCCGTCCGTCGCGCAAGTCGAGTACCGCATCGGCGACGAGAACCACGTGGTCGTCACGACGCTGTGCACGCCGGTGAGCGAGACGGTGACGGCGATGCACACGCTGCTGTCGGTGAAGACGCGGCTGCCTGTCGCCCCTCTTGCCGCCGTCGCCGCTCCCATCGCCTGGCGGATCCTCGCGCAGGACAAGGAGATCCTCAAAGCGCAGACCGAGCTGGTCGACCGCTTTGGTGGCGAGCGCTTCTCGTCGACGTCCATCGACCTGCTCGGGCCGCACATCCTGCACCTGCTGAAGAAGGCCGAGCAGGGCGCGCTCGACGAGGCCATCGTCCGCGAGGAGCGGTTCCAGCTCCGCGTCTGAGCCCGACGATGGCAGGACGCTGGTCCGCGACCGTGCACGCGCGACCATTCGTTCGAGAGCTCGACGGCGTGCGCGTCTGCCCTCGCTGCGGGACCTGCTTCGACGACTCGTTCGACCTCTGCTCGGTGCAGGGCGAGGGTCTCGTGGCGTCGTTGCCCGGGGTGCGGCTGCTGTCCGGCCGCTACCGCCTCGAGCGCAAGCTCGCCCAGGGGGCGATGGGGCAGGTGTTCGAGGCGGTGCGCCTCGCCCCTGGCAGCCGCGTCGCCATCAAGGTGATGCAGCCCCAGCAGAAGGACGTGCGCGTCGCGCTGAAGCGCTTCCACAAGGAGGCCCGCATCCTCGGCGCGGTCAAGCACCCCAACGCCGTGCTGAGCACCGACTTCGATGTCGACGACCGTGCCGGTGGCGCCGTGCCGTTCTTCGTCATCGAGCTGCTGCGGGGGCGCCCTCTCGACCGGCTGCTCGGCGAGCGTGGACCGCTCAACCTGGTCGAGGTCGAGCGGATCATCGTGCCGCTGTGCGTCGCTGTGGACGAGGCCCACGCGCACGGATCATCCACCGTGACCTGAAGCCGTCCAACGTCTTCCTCGAGCAGCTGCGCGACGGCGGCGAGGTGGTGAAGGTCCTCGACTTCGGCATCGCCAAGCTGCTGTCGCGCGCGCCCGACGAGGCGACGACCGGCGAAGCCGACGAGCACGCCGCCGCCGACGACCACGCACGCGACGCCGGGGCGCAACACGCCACCAGGCCTGACGAGGACGCCGCCGACGCCGACCTGCGCCGCACCATCGATGACGAGCCGCGCGACGAGCTCCTCGCCGCCGCTGACGTTCCGCCTGGTGTCGGCGTCGAAGAAGCCGCTCGCTGACAGCGGTCTGCGCGGTGACCGGTGCGAGCGCCTCGTCGAGGGGCGCCTGTGGCGCGTGCCCGGCCTCGAAGAGCGCGCCGCCGACATCCCCGGGCTGCTGTCGCGCTTCGCCCGCGAGCAGACCACGCTGCTCGGTGACGACGTCGTGGTCATCCCGGCAGCGGTGAAGTTCTGCCAGCAGGCCCGCTGGCCAGGTCAGGTGCGCATGCTGCGCGCCGCGGTGGTGGCGCTGGCGCAGCTGGGGCTCGCCCGACGGCTCGGGGCCGGGCGCGACAAGGGCGGCGTGGTCGAGCTGCGCGACGTCGACTTCCGCGCCCACCTCGCCGACCGCGAGGACGTCTTCGGCGCCGACGCCAGCGACGTGCCGGTGCGCGACGACGCCCGCCGCCTGACGCGGCGGCAGATCGAGGCAGCGCTGCTGGCCGCGGGGGGCAACCAGGTGCACGCCGCGCAGACGCTGGGCATCGCGCGCAACACGCTGCGACGAAAGCTGGCCGGCTCGGGCTGACGCCGTCGACGAAGACGACGGAACGGCGACGGTTGGTCTGCTGCGGCTCGCGTCGGCGTCAGAGCACTCTTCGCAGGGCGATGGCCCGCGCGAGGGTCGGCTTGTCGGCGAACTGCAGGTCACCACCCACCGGCACGCCCGATGCGATCCGCGTCAGCGACAGCCCGTGCGCCCCGAGCAGCTTCGCGAGGTACAGCGCGGTGGCCTCGCCGTCGACGGACGGCGGGGTCGCGAGGATCAGCTCGCGCACGCTCTTGTCGTCACCTTGCAGCCGGGCGAGCAGCGGCTGCAGCCGCAGATCCTCGGGGCGCGTGCCGTCCAGCGGTGACAGCGTTCCGTGCAGCACGTGGTAGCGGCCGCGGAACTCGCCCGTCGCCTCGATGGCGGCCTGGTCCTGCATGGTGGCGATGACGCAGAGGACGGTGTCGTCGCGGCGCGGGTCGCGGCACACCGAGCAGACGCCCTCGTTGGCCGTCAGGCTGCAGCAGCGCGAGCACTCGTGGACGTGCTCGGCGACGTCGACGAGGGCGTGGGCCAGCGCGTGCAGCAGCGCGCGGTCCTGCCGCAGCAGGTGGTGCACCAGCCGCAGCGCCGTGCGCTCGCCGATCCCCGGCAGGCGCGACAGCTGCGACGTGAGCGCGCGGATGGGGTCGGGTGACGACGTCATCGCGGCCGGCTCAGAAGAGCCCTCCGGGGATCCCCATGGCGCCAGCCATCTGGCGGGCGTTGTCGACGCGGGCCTCTTCGACGCGGGCGAGGGCCTGCGTGAACGCCGCGCGCACCAGATCCTCGAGCATCGCGGTGTCCTTCGCATCGACGACGGCGGGGTCGATCTTCACCGCCGTCACCTGGTACAGCCCGTTGACGGCGACCTTGACCATGCCGCCACCCGCCGCGCCCTCGACGACGCGGCTCTGTAGGTCGGACTGCATCTTTGCCTGCATCTGCTGCGCTTGCTGCATCATCTCCTGGAGCTTCGACGGGTCGAACATCGGGGCCTTCCTGACGGCTGCGTCGCCGTTTGTCATGCTGTGCCGACGTTGTAGCGACGGCACTGGAAAATGCGAAAGAGGGCAGGGGACGCGGCGAGTGACACCGACGAAGACCGCCGAGACGCGCGCCGAGCGCCGCGCCCGCATCGCCGAGCGCGTCCGCGGTCTGCCCACCGAGCCCGGCTGCTACCTGATGAAGGATCGCGGCGGCGTGATCTTCTACGTCGGCAAGGCCATCGATCTGCGGGCCCGCGTGCGCTCGTACTTCTCGGGCTCCGACACCCGGGCGTTCGTCGACTGGCTCGACGACCTGCTGTTCGACCTCGACGTCATTGTCGTGCGCAACGAGAAGGAGGCGCTGCTGCTCGAGCGCACCCTCGTCCGCCAGCACCAGCCGCGCTTCAACGTGCAGCTGCGCGACGACAAGAACTTCATCCACCTGCGCCTGTCGACGAAGCCGTCGACGTCGGCGACGGACCCGCGCCGTCACCGCTACCCGCGCGTGGAGGTCGTGCGCGGCCCGCGCGACGAGCGACCCGGCGTGCGGCTGTTCGGGCCGTATCACTCGGCGACGGCGGCGCGGGCGACGCTGCGGGTGCTGAACCGGCACTTCCAGCTGCGCACGTGCCGCGACGCCGTGCTCGACAATCGCGCGCGCCCCTGCCTGCAGTTCCAGATCGGGCGCTGCCCGGCGCCGTGCGTCTACGAAGTGCCGCAGTACGCCGACTCGCTGCACGACGCGGCGCTGTTCCTGTCGGGGCGCAAGAGCGAGCTTGGCGAGCGGGTGCGGGCGCGCATGCTCGCCGCTGCCGCGGCCGAGGAGTTCGAGGCGGCGGCGCGGCTGCGCGACCAGCTGCAGGCCATCGGCACCGCGCTTGACGACCAGGCCGTCAACGACGTCGAGGGCCGCAAGAACCAGGATGTCTGGGGCGTCGATCGCAAGGGCGCGCTGCTGGTGCTTGCCCGCGTCGTCGTGCGCGACGGTCGCGTACAGGGCGTCGAGAGCTACGACTTCGACCGCGCCGAATTTCCCACCGAGGAGCTCGTCGCCTCTTGGCTCGGGCAGCTGTACGACGACGTCGACCCGGGCTCGATCCCCGACGAGATCCTGCTGTCGACGCCCCTGGGCGACGCCGAGGCCGGCCTCGCCGACGTCGTCGGCGAGCGGCGCGGCAAGAAGGTCGAGCTGCGCACGCCGCAGCGGGGGCGCGGCGGCAAGCTCATCGAGATCGCGCAGAAGAACGCGACAACGACGATGCTCGACCAGCTGCGTAAGCAGGAGGTCCGCGAAAGCGGGCTGCGCGCGCTGCAGGAGCGTCTGGGCCTCGCCGCCGTGCCGCGCGTCATCGAGTGCTTCGACATCTCGCTGTTCCAGGGCACCGACGCGGTGGCGTCGCAGGTCTGCTTCGTCGACGGCGCCCCCGACAAGGCGCGCTACCGCAAGATGAACATCCGCACCGTGCAGGGCACCGACGACTTCGCGATGCAGTACGAGGCCATCGCCCGTCGGCTGCGGCGCGGCGTGCAGGCTGGCGACCTGCCCGACCTGATCCTCGTCGACGGCGGCAAGGGGCAGCTGAACGTCGCCGTCGCCGCCTGCGGTGACTGTGGCGTCCACATCGACAACGCCGTCGGCGGCGGCCCGACGCCAGCGGGCGCGCCCCACGTGGCGCTGGCGTCGGTGGCGAAGGCGCGCTCGTTCACCGTCGGCGGCGCCGGCCGCGGCGGCCGGAAGGGCGGCGCGCGACCGCAGACGCCGCGCGAAGAGGGCCTCGGCGTCGACGGCGAAGCCGCGCTGCAGGCGAGCCCCGAGCGGCTGTTCGTGCCCGGCGCCAAGGATCCGTTCGTGCTGCGTCCGCACACCGCTGACCGATTCCTCGTCGAGCAGCTGCGCGACGAAGCCCATCGCTTCGCGATCACCAGCCACCGCGGCAAGCGCAAGAAGCGCACGCTGCGCTCGGTGCTCGACGAGATCACCGGGGTCGGGCCGGCGAAGCGCAAGGCGCTGCTCGCCACCTTCGGCAGCGCGCAGGCCGTCGCTGACGCCGACGTCGAGGCGCTCGCGGCGGTGAAAGGCGTCGGCGCGGCGCTGGCCCGCCGGCTGAAAGAGGCCCTCGCCATCGATGACGCCGGCGCCGTGGACGACGAGCACGACGACACGCCGCTGCTCGAAGGCGACGTCGCCGCCGATGAACACGACCGCCACGACGACCGCGACGACGACCGCGCCGACGACCGCGCCGACGACCGCGCCGACGACCGCGCGCACGACCGCGCCGACGACCGCGCCGACGACCGCGCCGACGACCGCGCCGACGACCGCGCGCACGACCGCGCGCACGACCGCGCCGACGACCGCGCGCACGACCGCGCCGACGACCGCGCGCACGACCGCGACGACAAGCCGCTGCTCGCAGGCGCCGCCGCCGCCAGGGACGACGGCGCCGAGGGCTCCGTCCCCAGCGCCAAGGACGCGTCGCCCCACGAGTCCGTCGTCGACGATTGACAGCGACGACGAGCCGCCGTCACCATCGAGCTGCGTCGCGCGCCGCTGCCCTCTCCCGCCGTCGGGCGCGGGTGAACGGACGGGCAGGGCGCAGGAGGTCGCGCGTGGGCGCAGTGGTCGCCGGACAGCGGGTGCGCGGGTTGTTGCTCCGCCGTCGCCTCGTCGCCGAGGTCGCCCGCGGCCACGGTCGCGCCGCCGGCCTGGCGGCGCTGGGCGTGGGGCTCGCGGCCGTGGTCTTCGGCGTCGCCTGCGCCGGCGGCTTCTATGTGCGCTGGAAGAGCGCGCCCGAGCTGCTGCACTCCGGCACGACGACGGCGTTGACGGGGCTGGTCGCGGCGCTGGTGTTCTCGTCGCTCGGCCACGCGGCGCAGGCGTTCTTCACCGCGAAGGACCTGTGGCTGTGGGACAGCGCGCCGACGGGGGCGGGCCCGCGCTTCGTCGATCGCCTGACCGAGACGGCAGTGGCGGCGCTGCCGGCGGCGATGGCGGTGGGCGGGCTCGGCCTTGTGGGGCT
>VGSZ01000104.1 GCA_016874845.1 Deltaproteobacteria bacterium | reverse complement strand
TCGCCCACATCGTCGAGGCGACAGGCAGCCATCTGTCGCGCGAGGCGGGCGTCGAGCCCGGCGCGCCGCTCGCCTACCTGATCGCGCCGCCGCTCGAGGCCGCCGTCGCCGTCGACGCCGCGCTGAAGGCCGGCCGCGTGTCCTTGCAGAAGTGGATCCCCGCGCCCTCGGAGACGAACTTCTCGGGCGCGTTCCTGTCCGGCGCCCTCGACGAGCTCCTGGCCGCCCGCGACGCCTTCGTCGACGCCATCCACGACGTCGGCACGCGGCCGCTCCTGTCGGCGCGCCGCCCCGACCACCTGCGCCGCTGACGCCGTCACCGTCCTCGTCGACGACGGCGTCGGCGTCTGTGTCCACCGCACCCCGGGATCCCCACCGTGCCCGACGCATCCCCCGAGCCTCGCGACGCAGCGCTCGTCGCCCGCGGCCTGAAGAAGCGGTTCGGCGCCACCCTCGCCGTCGACGGCATCGACGTCGTCGTGCCGAAGGGCGCGCGCTTCGGGCTCATCGGACCCAACGGCGCCGGCAAGACGACGTTCATCAAGCTGCTGCTCGGCATCTGCAAGAAGGACGAGGGCTCGGTCGTCGTGCTCGGCGGCGACCCCGACGACACCGCTGTTCGCCGCCGAATCGGCTACCTGCCCGAGCGGCTCGCCATCCCGCCGTCGTTCTCGGCGCTGGCCTTCCTCGACGGCGTCGCCCGCATCAAGGGCATCCCGTCGTCGCGACGCCGGGCCGAGATCCGCGACACGCTGGCGCTGGTTGGCCTCGAGGAGGTCGCCTGGGGCCGCGCCACCGGCGGCTACAGCAAGGGCATGCGCCAGCGTACCGGGCTGGCCGCGGCGCTGCTCGGGCAGCCTGACCTGCTCGTCCTCGACGAGCCCACCGACGGCATCGACCCGCTCGGCCGGCGCCAGATCCGCGAGGTCATCCTGCAGGCCGGCCGCCGCGGCGCCACGATCTTCCTGAACTCGCACCTGCTCGCCGAGACCGAGCGCGTCTGCGACCACGTCGCGGTCCTGCACAAGGGCCGCGTCGTCAAGGCCGGCGCGCTGGTCTCCCTGCGCCGCACCGACGCCTTCCGCGTCGTGTTTGCGCGCCGCCTGAAGGACGGCCCCGACGACGACGACGGCGCCGCCGCGCGGCAGCGCGCCGTCGACGCCGGCTTCGTGCCGCAGCCCGGCGACGACGGCGACGACATGTGGTCGACGTCGTTCATCGGCACCGACGCGGTGGCGCTGTCCGCGGCGCTGCAGGCGGCGCTCGGCAGGGGCCTCGTCGTCGTCGAGGTCAGCCCGGCGCTGGTGGATCTGGAGACCATCCTCGAGCAGTCGATGGGCGCCGATGCCGCGGCGGCGTCGACGGCGAAGGAGCAGGCCGCATGAACGTCGTCCACGTCGCCCGCGACGTCGTCCGCGAGGCGTTCGCCAGCAAGCTGATGCTGCTCTTGTTCGTCGCCATCGCGGCGGGCCTGCTGTTGCTGACGTTCTCGCTCGACCTCGACGTCGTCGACGGCGCGCTGGCTGGCAGCCGCCTGTTCGGGCAGGCCGCCGACCTGAGCATCGTGCCCGTCGATGTCTTCTTGCGGCCGGCGTTCCAGGCGCTGGCGTGGGTGACGTTCTACGCCGGGCTGCTCTTCGGCATCGTCGCCACCGCCGACGTCGCGCCGCGCATGCTGCAGGCCGGCCGCGTCGAGCACCTGCTCGCCCTGCCGGTGCGGCGCTTCGAGCTCGTCGTGGGCATCTACGTGGGCGTGCTGTGCTTGTGTGCGCTGGCCACCGCGGTGAGCACTGGCGGCGTCTCGTTGATCCTGTTCGTCAAGGCGAAGACCTTCACCGTGGCCCCCATCGCCGGGGCGGCGATGGCGCTCCTGGGCTTCGGCGCGATCTACGCCGTCATGCTCGCGGTGGGCAGCCTCGTGCGCTCGGCGGCGGTGTCGGCGGGCGCCGGGCTCTTTCTCTATGCCCTCGGCGTGATCGTCGCCAGCAAGGCCACGATCGTGAACTGGACCACGAGCAAGGTCGTGCGCGCGCTGCTCGAGCTGGTGTTGACCCCGGTGCCGAACCTGCGGGCGCTGGCCGACGTCGGCGCCGGCGTCGCCGCCGGCGAGGCGGTGGCGCTGTCGGCGGTGCTGCCCGTCGTCGGCGGCGCCGTCGCCTTCGCCGGCTTCGCCGTGGTCGTCGCCTGCGCGATCGTGCAGTCGAAGGACTACTGACCGCCACGGACGAGCGCTGTTCGGTCAGCGCTTCAGGCGCAGCGGGCCAGCGGCACGACCGCGGTGGCCGCGCCCTGCCCGCGACGCGCCGTGCGTTCGACGGCGAACGACCACGGGTCGACGACGCTCAGCGGCGCGAAGGCGCGCTCGACGCGCACGGCCGGGCGGCGCGGCGCGGGCTTGTTCCGGCCGTCCACGCCGACGATGGTGCGGGCGAGGCGCTCGAGGGCGACGGCGGCGGCGGCAGCGGTCGGGCGCGCCGCCGGGTCCTTGTCGAGCAGCGCGTGCACGAGGTCGTCGAGGGCGGCGGGCACCGTCGCGGCGCTGCCGAGGCGCGGCGCCGGCTGGAACGCGTGGCTGAACAGCAGCTCCGTCGTCGTGCGCGCGACGAACGGCTCGCGGCCGGCGCACACCGCCCAGGCGAGCACGCCAAGGGCATACAGGTCGCTCGCCGGCGACGCCGCCGCGCCGACGAGCCGCTCGGGGGCGATGTAGCCGACGGTGCCGCGGATGGCGCCGTCGGCGGCGGCCGCCGCGTCGTCGTCGACGGCGCTGGCGATGCCGAAGTCGATCAGCTTGACGAACGGCTGCGCGCCGGCGGCGTCGCACAGGAACACGTTGGCGGGCTTGAGGTCGCCGTGGACGACGCCGGCGTCGTGCACGCCCACCAGCGCCCGCGCGATCTGGGCGAGCAGCCGCACGCCGTCGCGCCACGACAGGCAGGTGCGCTCGGCGAGGGTCGCCTCGAGATCGCGGCCCCGCAGGTGCTCGAGCGCGACGAAGCCGTCGTCGCCGTCGCCGCCGAGGTCGTGGACGGCGACGACGTGCGGGCCCTGCGCGCGACGCAGCAGCCGCCCCTCGGCCACCAGCGCGGCGCGGTTGTCGTCGTCGCCACGGTCGGCGCGGACGAACTTCAGGACCACCGTGCGGCCGGCGCGCTCGTCGACGGCGACGAAGAGCTCGCCCATGCCGCCCTGCCCCAGCGCGCGCGTCAGGCGATAGCGCCCGGCGACCACACTGCCCACCGCCCGCGGCCCGCCGGGCACGCCGGCGCCCACGGGCGCGGGAGCAGGGACGGCGGGAGCGGGGCAGGTGTCAGGGCGCATCGATGACCTCCAGACGGCGAGACGAGCGGGTCGGCTTCGTGGGAGGCATCGTGGGGGAGACCGCCAGGAGCCGACACGACACATGTCGGGTCCGGAGGCGCGAACAGCGATAACGTGAGCCCAGTCACACCATGGACCGGGCCGAGCTCATCACCACCCTGCAGGACAACGCGGTCTTCGCCCGCGTGCCACGCGACAAGCTCGAGCGGCTGGCGCTGCACGCCGAGGTCCTGCGACTCGAGCCCGGGGCGCGCGTCCTCGAAGAAGGCGACGCGAGCGATCACATCTTCGTGCTGACGAGCGGGTTCGCCGGCGTCTTCTACTCGTCGCCCGACGGCGTCGACGTGCTGGTGAAGCTGTTCGGGGCCCCCGCGGTCTTCGGCGAGATGGAGCTGTTCTTCGGCCAGCCGCGGCAGGAGTACGTCGAGTGCCTCGAGCCGTCCGTCGTCGTGCGGATCCCCGCCCACGACTTCCTCGGCCTGCTGCGCACCGATCCCGTCGCCTGCTACGCGATGCTGCAGGACGTCGCGACCCGTCTGGCCATCGCCGCCTACCACGAGCGATCTCTCGCCTTCCACGACGTGCCGATGCGGCTGGCCGGGCTGTTCCTGAGCTTCCTCGAGGCCTGCGGCACGAAGAGCCGCAGCGGGCGCGCCAGCCTGCGCATCAAGCTGACCTACGAAATGCTGGCGCGCTGCCTGGCCGTCAACGTGCGCTCCATCGATCGGACGATGACCGAGTGGGCGCGCGAGGGCTGGCTCGAGCGCAACCGCAGCCTCTACACGTTCACCGACGTCGCCCAGCTTGCCGAGAAGGCCGACCCCGAGCGGCTCGCGCTGTACTCGCGGCTCGGGCTCCTGCCCCACCGCACCGGCGACCTGCTGTTCACCGACGAGGGCGAGCCGCTGCCCTGACGGCTCCGGCGGAGGCTACGCCGACGGAGGCGGCGGCGACGGCGACGGCGACGGCGACGGCGTCCGGCGCGGACCAAGCACAGCAGCTCACGACGAGGGCTGCAGCGCCGCGCACAGCGCACGGTCGTCGGCGTCGGCGGACCGCGCGAGCGCCGCGAGGTACGGCCTGGGGTCGACGCTCGACGAGGGCGAGAACGCCTGTCGCAGGCGGGCCGCGACCTCGTCCGCCGTCGGCGGCCGCTTCAGCCGACCGGCGAGCACGCTCGCGACGAGCACGCGCACGTTGTGGCCCCAGAGCTCGGCGAAGCGCTCCGCGGGGCTCGCGTCGGCGTCGACGAGGAACTCCTTCTCGCCGACGTGGTCGACGCGCGCCTTCTCGGTGAACGGCGACACGCTCTGCTGGCCGGGGGCCACGAGGCTCACGCGCAGCTGGGCGCCGGTGACGGCGGCGACGGCGGTGGACGCGGCGTGCAGCGCAGCGCCCTCGAGCGTGAGCGTCGTGCCGGTGCCCATCTGGCGCGCGATCAGCCACTCCCTGCTGCCCTCGATCGCCTTGCCGATGCGGTAGCCGGCGACGGTGACGACGTCCTTCTGCGCGGCCTGCGCCGCGGTGACGTCGACGAAGCCGCTGCCGTGGTCGCCGTCGCCGGGCTTCTTCAGCGCGCGCGCGATGCCTTCGGCGACGCGCAGGTCGCGCTGTGACTTCGGCAGCGGCCGCTGCTCGGCTTCGGCGCGGGCGGCGGCGACGACGTCCTCCGGCGGCGTGAGCTCCTCCTCGGGCAGCACCTGGTCGCCGGGCTTCGTGTCCCACGAGGGCTGCTTCAGGTCTTCGCCGGTCTTCTTCAGCTCGCGCTGCACGAGGTGGACAAGCGCCTCCTGCCATTCGCGCGGCACGTCGTGGATGCCCACGCCGCCGTCCTTGCCTTCGGCGGCGCGCTTCGCGGCGAGACCGCCGAGCAGCAGCAGCGTGCGCGTGAGCTGGATGTAGCGGGGCGGGATCGGATCGCGCTCGCCCGTCATGTTCACGACGTAGCCATTGTTGACGACGAGGAATTCCTTGCCGTTCGGGTGGTGCACGACGCCGTCGGAGTGGGCTTCGGCGTCGGCCTTGCCGGTGTTGATGGCCTTGCCCTGAAACACGCCCCAGAGGTTGCCGCGCTCGTCCTTCTCGGTGTCGGCCTTGCGAAACGGCAGCAGGTCCTGCGGGCCAAGCTCGTCGTCGGCGGAGGCGGCGTTCACGAGGATGGCGCCGTCGGGCAGGAGGTCGTGGTCTTCGACGTCGAGGGTGCGCATGCCGACGCACGACACGAGCACGCCGGCGTGGGCGAGCGCCTGCGACTTGTCATGATGGGCGTGCACCTTCGACGGGTCGTGGCCCTCGGCGAGCAACGCGTCACGCAACGCCACGGTGCGCTGCGGGTCCTTGTCGTACAGGTGCACGTCGAGGCCGCGGCGCAGCATCGCGCGGGCGACGCCGCCGCCGACGGCGCCGCAGCCGAGCACCAGCGACTCGTGCGGGGGCTTCACGCCGAACTTTGCGAGGCGGTCGAGCTTGCGATCGACCTCGAGCACGACGGAGTGACCGATCATCGGCGACTCCCACTCGAGCTTGGCCCACGTCTCGGCGACATTGACGACGGGGCAGCGCAGCGCGCCCTTCTCCTGCAGCTCGTGAAGGATGCGCGCGCCGCGCCGGGTCTGCTCGACGCAGGCGAAGAACGGTGCGTACGCCGGGAACTTCTCGTGCAGGATCTTGATGGCCTCGGCGCCGTCGTCGATGAGCAGCACCTGCGGCTTGGGCCGGTCGGCGAACGCGGGCTGGCCGTCGACGTACGACGTCGGCCGCGGCAGGCGCTCGATGATCCCGCGCAGCTGCTCCTCGATGCCCTGCTCCATCGCCGCCGCGAATTCCTTGACACCCACCTTCTTCGACGTCTCGTGGACGTGAGCGCCGCGGGCCTCGAGCTCGGCGACGACGCGATGGTTCGTCGAGTAGACCTTGCCGAGCAGGCGCATGTCGGCGTTTGCGACGCCGAGCTCGTGCACGGCCTGAAAGAGCGTCGCCGATGACGCGAACAGGTGCTGCAGGCCCATGAAGGCGAAGCCCTTCAGCTCGTCCTTCTTCGCGACCTGCTTGACCATCGTCGCAAGCGCGCTCATCGGCGGTGCGATCGACGACGTCGACGCCACCGTCGTCGCGACGCGGTCGGAGAGCGGCGCGAAGGCGCGTCGATCGGCGAGCGGGTCGCCGCTCTTCTTCTCGATCGACGACAGCGCCTGCAGGAACTGCACGCCCCTGGGGCCGAGGGAGCGCTGCACGGCGGCGACGTCGACGCGGCCGTGGCCGTCGCCGCAGGAGGCGAACTCGTCGGCGAGCGCGGCGAGGGTGCCGTCGCGCACGTCGCCCTCGCGGATCATCTGGCCAAAGAGGTTCTTCACGAGCGCCGCCTCGAAGCGGTCGTTCGGCACGCTCTTCAGCTCGGGCGCCTCGAGGAAGCCGGTGGCGCTCTTTGTGTGCGGGGCTAAGGACGTCACGAGGCCGTCGAGGAGCTTCTGCCCCTCGGGGGTCTGCAGCTTCTCGAGCATGCCGGCCATCGTGACCGGCACGGATGAAGATGACGGCGACGACGACGGCGACGGGCTCGTCAGCGTGGTCTTCGTCGTCGGCAGGTGCTGGACGGCTGTGAGCTTCACGCAGGCGAGGCTAGGCGACCACACCGACGTCGTCATCCGCCGTCTCGCGGGCCGCCACCAGCGGCGATGGCGGCCGCGTCTCCGTCGGTCGTCATGGCGATGCCTAACGTCGCGCGCATGACGCAATCTCCCCTCCCCGGCGCGTTGCTCGGCGGCCGCTACCGTCTGGCTGCCGAACTGGGCAGCGGTGGCATGGGCACGGTGTACCGCGCCGTCGACGAGCGCGACGGCGGCGACGTCGCCGTCAAGGTCATCAAGGCCGGGCGCGACGACCCCGAGCTGGTGGCGCGCTTCAAGCGCGAGCGCACGTTCATGGCGGTGGACAGCCCGCACGTCGTGCGCGTGCTCGACCACGGCGACGACGACGGCGTGCTGTACCTCGTCATGGAGTTGCTGCGCGGCGAGACGCTGCGGGACCGCATGGCCCGCGTCGACGTCGTGGCCGTGCGCGAAGCGCTTTCGATCGCGCGCGACGTCGCCCACGCCCTCGTCGTCGCGCATGCCGCCGGCATCGCCCACCGCGACATCAAGCCGGCGAACATCATGCTGACCGGCGCGGCGCCTTCGCGGGCGGTGCTGCTGGACTTCGGCATCGCGCGCTCGCTGGCCCCCGCGTCGACGATGACGTCGACGAGCGTGGTGGTCGGCACCGCGGGCTACATCGCGCCCGAGGTCGCGATGGGCGGTCGCACGTACGACGTGCGCGCCGACCTCTACAGCCTCGGGGTCGTACTGTACGAGATGCTCGTCGGCGCGCCGCCGTTCGTCGCCGCCAACGCGCTGGCGCTGGCGGCGCGGCAGGCGAGCGAGGACCCGCTGTCGCCACGGGTGCGCGAGCCGACGGTGCCCGCCGACGTCGACGCGCTGGTGATGCGGCTCTTGTCGCGCACCCCGGCCCGCCGGCCCGCCGACGCTGCGGCGGTGGTGGGCGCGCTGGACGCGCTCTTGACCGGCGCGCAGCCGGTGCTGACCAGCGAGCTCTGCAGCGACGGCGTCGTCGACCAGAACCCGTACTTCACGATCACCTGGGACGCCCTGGCGCGCGTCGCGCGCTACGTGTGCAGCGCCGCGCCGTTCGCGTCGGTCGAGGGCGTCGGCTGGGGCTACGCGGTGATCGCCGACGCCTTCCCGCTCGCCGAGCGCGCCGACAAGTGCCTGCTGATGGACGTGCGGCAGGCGCCGATGCGCACCGAGCCGCGCTTCGGCAAGATCGTGGCCAGCGAGCTGCCGAGCTTGACCCGCGGCTGGCACAAGGTGGCGACGCTCGTGCAGACCGAAGAGGGCGTGCAGCAGATCGCCGCGCTGCGCGCCCGCGTCTGCGGTCGCGGGCAGACCTTCCTCGACGAGGACGCCGCGTTGACGTGGCTGCTGTCTGAGGACTGAGAGGCCATCGGCCCGCTCAGGCAAACCACAGCGCCGCCAGCCGCGACCGCGCCGCCTCGACGACGGGCTCGCGCGCACCGACGACGTCGAAGAGCTCGACGAGCTTCTTGCGCAGCTCGTCGCGGCGCGTGCCCTTCACCTTCGCCACGCCGGCGAGCAACGCGTCGAACGCCTGCGCTGACTGGCCCTGCGCGAACAAGAGCCCGCCGAGCTGCAGCACGGCGTCGACGTCGGCGGGATCGCGCGCGACGGCAGCGCGGGCGCCGTCGAGGTCACCCTCGAGCTCGACGAGCAGGCGCGCCTCGGCGATGAGCGCGACCCAATCGGCGGGCAGGGTCGCGGGCAGCCCGGCGAGCAATGCGCGGGCCTCGTCCTTGTTGCCGGCGCGGGCGGCGACGACGGCGAGGCCGATGGCCGCGCGGACGTCGGCAGGGGCGACGGCGCGCAGCTGCTGCAGGAGGCGCGCGGCGGAGGCGTCATTCTTCGCCAGCAGCGCGGCGCGGGCGCCGGTCGCCAGCGCGTCACCGGGGGCAGGCGCCACCTTGTTCAGGAAGGCACGCACCTGCGGCTCCGGCAACGCGCCGGTGAAGGCGTCGACGACCTCGCCGTCCTTCACGGCGAAGACGGCGGGGATGCCGCGCACGCCGAACTCGCCGGCGAAGCGCGGGTTCTCGTCGGTGTTGACCTTGGCGACGACGAAGCGCCCCTCGCCCTGCGCGGCCAGCTTCTCGAGCACCGGCGACAGCGCGCGACAGGGCCCGCACCACGGCGCCCAGAAGTCGACGATCACGGGGCGCTTCCTGCTCTCTTCGAGCACGGCCCGGGAAAAGGTGGCGTCGGTGACGTCGAGGACGTGGGAAGCGGGCACGGGGAGCTCCTTGCTAAGACGACGCCGTCGCCGTCGCGACGACGCCATTCAGAGTGCATTGAAAATGGCCCTGCGGGGCCCTTTTTTTCAATCCTCGGCGTCCGCTCAGACCTTCGACGGCGCGGGCTTGTCGGCGCCCTTGTCGGCGGGCTTCTCGTCCGGCGTGACGTCCACCATCAGGATGGGCGGCACGTGCACCATGGTCATCTGCGGGTTCTGCGGCGCTGAGTCTTGCGCCATCGCGATGGCCTCCTGCAGGTTCGCAGCCGGCTCGTAGCCGAACAGCTGGCACATGTAGTCGTCCTGGGCGCCGGCGACGATCACGCGGCCGATGTGCTGGCGACCGTTCTCGCCCCAGTACCACATGAAGAACGGGTGGGCCCCGTGGTACGCGTTCGATTTACGATACAACTCAATGTACGTCGGGTCCTCGGCGAACTTCTGCTCGTACTTCTTGTGCAGCGTCTTGGCGTCGCGCGTCTCGGGCAGCAGGCGGTGCACGAACTCGATGTAAGGCGCGTGATGCACCGGGTCGAACTGGTCGTTGAACGGGTGGGTGATGATCACCGTGCCGCCCTTCTTCACCAGCGGCGCACCACGATACAGGTTATGCAGGTAACCCGTCGCCTGAACCTGCACCAGGAGCGGATTCAGGTACGAGTGAACATTGTACGGCGAGACGTAGGGGATGCCGAAGATGCCGATGTCGGCCTGGCCCTTCACGGGGATGGCGTACTGCTCGAAGCAGCGGGCGACCGTCTTTTGATGCACGGCCTCGCACTCGCCGGCCCACACACCAATCAGCTCGTACTGCGCTGGCGACGAGTACAAGAGCTTCTGGCGCGCCGGGTGCGGCAGCGAATCCAGCGTCGCCTTCAGCGCCTTGGCCTTCTGCAGGTCGAAGTCGGACCAGCTCTCTTCCTTCTTGTGGAAGAACGACAGCTGGTCGGGGAACATGCGATTGTTGATCGCCGTCTCGATGTGAAAAATCTTGAGTTGTTTCTCGACGAACTTCCCTTGACGATTGATCGACGCATGCAGCGGCGACCTCTTCTCGTCCGGGTCCATGTAGCTGTCGCACTTCTCCATCACGTACGGGTTGTGGTTGGCGCGCAGCGCCTTGTACCCGGTGAGCCCGGTGGCGATGGACTTGTGGCCGCCGTCCATCGGCACGAGGTTCAGGTTCACGTAGATGACGAGGTCGGACTCCATCGCCCGCTTGCTGATCTGGACGTACTCGCCCTCGTCGGTCTTGCCGAGGTCGAGCATCCCGTCGGGGTCTTCGGCGTCGTGGTTGTAGAGTCGATCGGGCCAGTAGCCGTTGAACACCTTGTCGCCGACGGCGTGGCGGATCTCGTCGGCGGTCATGCGCCGGTGCAGCGCCAGCGCGGCGATAATGTGGATGTCGTCGACGCCGTGGTTGCTCAGGAGCTCGAGCACGATCTCGAGCACGCGCTGGCGGATGTCGGGCCGCCTCATCGGCGGCAGCGGCAGCGAGATGTCGTCGAAGGCGATGGTGACCTTCATGCCGGGCCACAGCTGCGCGTGCAGCGGGTCCATGCCGAGCGGGTTGTTCAGCGCGTAGCGGATGGCGGCGTCGGGGTCCTTCAGGCCCACGATCGGCGGCTTCGGATAGACGACGCGCGTGCCGGCGGGCAGGTGCTCGAACAGGAGCTGCTCGCCCGAGAACATCAGGCGCGCGGGGCTGTCGTTGTCGATGAAGTGGATCTGCGGGTTCGACATGGCCGCGGCAATCGCCTTTGCCGGCTGCGGCGTCAAGGACGTCAGTCGGCCTCGTGGCCGCGGCGTCGTGCGCGCGCACGTCGACAGCGGGGCGCACGGGGATCGGCGAAGGGGCCGGGGCGCGATCACAGCCGGGGCACGACGACAGCCGGAGCCGCGCCTCCCAGAGAAGTGCGTTTCGTCGCACGTGAGGACGACAAAGCGGGACAACCGTCGGCCCTTGTCGAGGGGGGCGGCGTCGGGCTATGGCCGCCGGGTTGTCCTTGCGACGAGGGAGATGACCATGGCCGACCAGCCGATGTTCCTGGGCGAGCGCGCCGCCCGCCAGCTGTCCAACACGACGAAGACGCCACCGCAGTGGCGCGGCGCGAGCCCGCGCTGGCTGACGCAGCTCTTGCCCTGGGTGCCCGTCGAGGCGGGCGTGTACCGCGTGAACCAAGCCCTCGACGACAAGTTCGGCGTGCGCTGCACGCCGGATCCCACCGAGGCGCTGCCCACCGGATTCTCCGACTACGAGCTGCAGCCGCGCGAGTACACGCTGAACTCGGTAACGACGACCATCGCCGTGCACACCCGCGTGTCCGACCTGTACCGCAGCCCGATGGACCAGGTGAAGGAGCAGCTCTCCCTCGCCGTCGAGAAGCTCAAGGAGAAGCAGGAGGAGGAGCTCATCAACAACAAGAGCTACGGCCTGCTGCACAACGTCGACCCCGACCAGCGCATCACCCCGCGCAAGGGCGGCGGCCCCACTCCCGACGACATGGACGAGCTGATCGGCAAGGTCTGGAAGGAGCCCGCCTTCTTCCTCGCCCACCCCCGCGCCGTCGCCGCCTTCGGCCGCGAGTGCACCCGCCGTGGCGTGCCGCCGCCGACGACGACGCTGTTCGGCGCGCCGTTTCTGACCTGGCGCGGCCTGCCCGTCGTGCCCTGCGACAAGCTGCGCGTGCAGGACAACAAGACGAACATCCTCTTGATGCGCACCGGCGAGCGGAAGCGCGGCGTCGTCGGCCTGTTCCAGCCCGGCCTGCCCGGCGAGGTCAGCCCATCGCTGACCGTGCGCATGATGGGCATCAACCAGCAGGGCGCGGCGCAATACCTCGTCACGCTGTACTGCTCGGCCGCCGTCCTCGTGCACGACGCCCTCGCCGTCCTCGAAGGCGTCGCCGTCGACCGCTACCATGAGTACGCCTGACGGCCTGCCGCGCGGCCCCGCGCACGCCCCCGGCGAGCTCAGCCTGCACGCGCCGCAGCGCACGCTGCCGTCGTCGCCGGCGGCGCTGCCGTCGTCGACGCCGTCGCCCGGCGTCGGCAGCGCCGTACTGCGGTCACCCACCGCGCCCACCCTGCCCGACGCCGACCCGGGAAGTCTGACGCTCGCCATCGCGCACCTCGCGAACGTGCTGTTCGCGGACCCCGCGCCGCCCGCGCCGTCGATCCCGTCCGCATCGACCGGCACGCCGCCCGCGAGCGCGCCCGCGTCGTCAACGCTGACGCTGCCCGCTTCGACGCCGGCCGCGCCGACGCAGCCCGCGTCGACCACCAGCCCGCCGACGGCGACCGCGCCGACGACGTCGCACCCGTTCTCCTCGACGCCCGACTTCAGCGGCGTCTTCGCGTCGACGCCGAGCGCGCCCGGTCTGCCCGACGCGTTCGCGGTCCCTCTGGTCGACGCCTTCGACCCGCCGTCTCGCCACGCCGCGCCCGCGCCGTCGCCGTCGCTGCCGTCGTCGCCGCAACCGTCGACGCTGCCGTCGTCGCCTGCGCCGACATCGACGGCGCCGTTTGCTCCGTCGTCGCCTGCGCCGACATCGACGGCGCCGTTTGCTCCGTCGTCGCCTTCCGCTTCGCTGACGGTGCCGGTGGCCTACGAGGTGACCCCCGTCGTCGACACCGGCC
The DNA here is from genome assembly GCA_016874845.1 of Deltaproteobacteria bacterium. GTDB lineage: Bacteria > Myxococcota > UBA727 > UBA727 > VGSZ01 > VGSZ01. The sequence goes on along the minus strand of VGSZ01000104.1, from coordinate 3,348 downwards.
TGCGGTCGTCGTCGTCGTCGTCGGGCTTCGACGCGGCGGCGCTGAAGGCCGAGTTTCCGATCCTGCAGCAACGCGTGCACGGCAAGCCGCTCGTCTGGCTCGACAACGCCGCGACGACGCAGAAGCCGCGCGCGGTCATCGAGCGGCTGAAGCGCTTCTACGAGCACGAGAACTCGAACATCCACCGCGCCGCCCACGCGCTGGCCGCCCGCGCCACCGACGCCTACGAGCACGCGCGCGAGACCGTGCGCCGGTTCGTGAACGCGTCGTCGGTGCGCGACGTCATCTTCGTGCGCGGCACCACCGAGGGCATCAACCTCGTGGCGCAGTCGTGGGGGCGGCAGCACATCGGCGAGGGCGACGAGATCGTGCTCACGCACCTCGAGCACCACGCCAACATCGTGCCGTGGCAGCTGCTCGCCCGCGACGTCGGCGCACGGCTGAAGATCGCTCCTGTCGACGACGATGGCCAGATCGTGCTGCCGGCGTACGAGCGCCTGCTCACCGACCGCGTGAAGCTGGTGGCGATGACGCAGGTGAGCAACGCGCTCGGCACCGTCACGCCGGCGGCAGCCATGATCGCGGCGGCGAAGCGGCGGGGCATCCCGGTGCTGCTCGACGGCGCGCAGTCGGTCAGCCACCAGCGCGTCGACCTGCAGCAGCTGCAGCCCGACTTCTTCGTGTTCTCGGGCCACAAGATCTTTGGCCCCACCGGCATCGGCGTCGTCGTCGCCCCGCACGCGCTGATGGACGACACGCCGCCGTGGCAGGGCGGCGGCAACATGATCGCCGACGTCACCTTCGAGCGGACGCTGTTCCAGCCCGCCCCCGCCCGCTTCGAGGCCGGCACCGGCAACATCGCCGACGCCGTGGGGCTCGGCGCCGCCCTCGACTGGGTCACCCGCGTCGGCATCGAGAGCATCGGCCGCCACGAGCACGACCTGCTCGTCTACGGCACCGAGCGCCTGCGCACCGTGCCCGGCCTGACCATCATCGGCACCGCCGCGGAAAAGGCTGGCGTGCTGTCGTTCGTCGTCGACGGCCACGACACCCACGCCATCGCCCAGGCCCTCGACAAGGACGGCATCGCCGTGCGCGGCGGCCACCACTGCGCCCAACCGATCCTGCGCAGGTTCGGCCTGCAGTCCACCGTGCGCGCGTCGCTGGCGCCGTACAACACCCACGAAGATCTCGACGCCCTCGTCGACGCGGTGTGCAGGATCGTGGCCCGCGGGGCCTGAAGGGGGCCTGAGGGGGGCCTGAGGGGGGCCTGAGGGGGGCCTGAGGAGCACCTTACGGGCCGACCCCGGTGGGCAGCGGTGTCGAGCGCACACCCCGCCCGGCACGCATGCGAGAACTTTTCGCCCGATCTGGCGTTCCCACCGGGCATGAAGAAGCCCCGCCCCGCCGCCCTCGCGACCACCGCCGCCGCCCTCACGCTCCTTGTCGCCGGCCCCGCCACGGCGACGAAGCCCGGCGGCTTCGGCGTCGTCGGCAGCGCCGTGGCCACGCCCGTCGTCGACGCCGGCGACGACGACACCCTGTACGACGCCGCCACCCTCGGCGCGCTGCGCCGCGCCATCCGCCGCGTCGAGGCGATGCCCGAGAACAGCACGCTGCAGACGCGCGCCCAGCGCCTGGGCCTGAACGTCATCAACGTCCTGTGGGAGGACACCGGCCGGTACGAAGGCTCATCGGTGGGGCCCAACATCTCCGACGTCACGCTGCAGCTGCGCGAGCCGACAGACGCCCGGGGCACGCGCTACCGATCGCACCTGCTGCCGGTGCTGCGCCACCCGAACTTCACCGACAAGACCGCCGACGTCGCCGCCGACAAGCTGTGGGTCAAGGTCGGCAACCAGAGCCGCGGCGCGCAGCTGGTCAGCGTGCCCCTGTCCGAGGTGCTCAAGCACCTGCGCGAGTACGTCACCGACGGCGACAGCATCCTCGGCAGCGGCGACCTCAGCGCGCCCCGCGACAGCCACTACCTGGTGTCGGCGCAGCACGTCTTCGTGCCCATCGCCGAGCGCGGCAAGGTGGAGTTCACCCCCGTGATCTTCAACTACCAAAGCAGCGCCCGACACCCCGCCGTGCTGACGCTGCTCGTCACGCGGCAGGGCACCAGCGTCGTCGCCATCGACAACACCACCGACGCCGTCACCAGCGAGTACACGTCGGGGCAGGCGCTGTACTTCAACCACAAGGGGCAGAAGACGACGCTGACCGCCGAGCGCAAGAGCACCGTGAAGGAGCGCATCGAGAGCGGCCAGGCCACCGCGCAGGACGAAGGCGCCCTCGACGAGGGCGCCGACCTGATGCTCATCGTGCAGGTGCCGCTGAAGGTCCGCACGCCGGCGCGGGCGCTCTTCGGCGACGGCTACGGCAGCGGGATCGGCGGCCTCGGCGTCAGCGGCTACGGCAGCGGCGGTGGCGGGGTCGCGTCGGCGGCCCCGATGGCCCCGACGGCCGCGATGGGGAGCGCCAAGGGTCGCAGCGCCGGGTCGCCGCGCAGTGAGGAGGCGCCGCGCAGCGACGTCGAGCAGGCCGTGCTTGGCCACGGTGACGACCTCGGCGCGTTCTCCGAAGGCCGCGGCCTGAAGCTCGAGCGCGACCCGCGCTTCCCCGTGCGCGTCACCGTGCAGTTCTACAAGGCCACCAGCAACGGCGTCGTCACCGCCACCGAACTCGCGGACGCGAAGCGGCAGATCGACCGCGTCTACGCGCAGGGCGACTTCGTCGGCTCCCTCGTCGTCCCCGAGAGCGAGCGCAGCCGCCCCACCGACTGGCACCTCGGCGTCACGCAGCCGGTGCCGGTGGTCTCCCGGCACGTGACGCCGCCGGTGCACGACGTCACCCTCGACGACGACGCCCACGACGACGCCCGCGACGACGTTGCCCAGGACGACGACGCCCAGGACGACGCACCGACGCCCACGGCGGTCGCGGTCGACGAGCCCTCGTGGCTTGAGCAGCTCACGCGCTGGCTCGTCGACTGAGACGCTGACGGAACGTCGCCTCGCCCATCCGCCGAGGCGCGCCCGGACGACGAGCCGCGCGCCGCTCGTCGATGACAGCGGCCGCCTTCCACGGTGATGTAGACTGCGGCCCCTCAGGAGGCCGCATGCCCTGCCCGGTCCCCGTATCCGCACGCTGCCGCCTCGTGGCCGCCCTCGTCGGTTTTGGCCTCGCCAGCCTCGCCTGCCCCACCGACGACAGCGCGCACGAAGGCGAGGGCGAGGGCGAGGGCGAGGGCGAGGGCGAGGGCGAGGGCGAGGGCGAGGGCGAGGGCGAGGGCGAGGGCGAAGGCGAGGGCGAGGGCGAGGGCGAGGGCGAGGGCGAGGGCGAGGG
>VGSZ01000103.1 GCA_016874845.1 Deltaproteobacteria bacterium | reverse complement strand
GTCGTTCAGGTCGTCGCGCTCGGCGAAGCTCGAGTTCAGGCGGTACAGCGCCGGCGCCGGCTGCAGCCGCAAAGGAAACCGCGCGGCGTCGTCGAGGTCGGCCCACGTCGGCTGCGCCCGCGGCGGGCCGAGGTGCGCGGGTGAGAGCTCGATCCTGCCTGAAGGCGTCAGGAACGCGCCGCGCGGCGGCGTCAGGCGCACGGCTTCGCCGCGGTCGAGGGCGGCGCGGTCCACCGAGCCGCGGCTCAGGTGTGCGCGCCACGGTGACGGTACGTCGAGCACCGCATCGATGTGCTCGTCGGCGGTCTTGCCGAAGACGTCGTCGTGAAAGCCGAGGGCGGCGGCGAGGGCGCGGATGGTGTCCCAATTGGAGCGGCACTCGCCGACCGGCGCGATGACGGGACGCGTTCGTTGGACGAAGAACTGGCCGTAGCTGCGGTACAGGTCGCTGGTCTCGAGCATCGTGGGCGCCGGCAGGACGACGTCGGCGTAGCGCGCAGTGTCGGTGAGGAAGCGCTCGTGCACGACGGTGAACAGATCGTCGCGGGCGAGCCCGCGGAGCACCGCGTTCTGGTCGGGGCACACCGCCGCGGGGTTGCAGTGCGAGACGTAGATCGCGTGGACCGGCGGTCCGTCGTCGCCGTCGTTGCCGAGCTCGGTCAGGGCGTGGCCGAGGCGGTTCAGGTTGATGACCCGGGGGCGCGGCGTGGGCATCAGGTCGGGGCGCAACAAGGACGACGCGTCGAACGCGTCGGCGGTGCCGGTGCTCGCAAACAGCCCGCCGCCGCGCGCCCAGGCGCCGGTGGCGGTCACGAGGGCGAGCATCGCGCGCAGCGCCTCGGCGCCGCGGCCAGTGCGAAACGGTCCGCCGCCGACGCGGACGAACGGGACCTTCGCGCGCCCGATCGCGCGGGCCAGCGCGACGACGGTGGCTTCGTGCAGGCCGGTGCGGGCGGCCGTGTCGGCGGGCGTGTGCGCGGGCAGCACGTCGCGGGCGAGGACGTCGTAGCCCTGCACGTGAGCGTCGAGGAACGCGTGGTCGACGAGCCCCTCGCCGTGCAGCACGTGCAGCAGACCGAGGGCGAGGGCGGCGTCGCTGCCCGGACGCACGAGGTGGGTCGCGTCGACGTGGTCGGCGGTGGGCTGGCGCCACGTGTCGATGAGCACGACATGGGCGCCGCGCTCACGGGCCTTCTTCACGCGGTGCAGGAAGTGGATGTTGGTGGCCAGCGCGTTCGTGCCCCACAGGACGACGAGGTCGGCGGCGAGCACGTCGTCGGGGTCGGGGCCGGGGGTGTCGCCCATGACCTGCGCCCAGCCGGCCTCCTGCGCCGGCGTGCAGATCGCGCGATCGAGCAGGGAGGCCCCGAGCTTGTGGAACAGCGGGTGCAGCGCGTTGCGTTGCACGAGCCCCATCGTGCCGGCGTAGCTGACCGGCAGGATGGCCTCGCCGCCGTGGGCTGCGCGGATCGCGTGCCACCGTCGAGCGATGAGCGACAAGGCGTCATCCCACGACGTGGGCGTGAACTGCCCCGACCCCTTGGGGCCCGCGCGCAGCAGGGGCGTGAGCACGCGCCCCGGCGCGTACACCGTGCGCTCATAGCGGTTCACCTTCGGACACAGCGAGCCGCGGGTGTAGCCGTGGTCGGGGTCGCCGCGCACGGCGTCGACGCGCTCGCGGCCCTGGTCGTCGTGTCCGATCTGCACGAGCAGCCCGCAAGCGTCGGGGCAGTCGTACGGACACGTAGAGCGCGCCGTGCGGGTCACGCGCGCACCGCCGTCGCACCGTCGCCGCGGAGGTCGGCGGCGGCGTGGTCGTCGTGCCTCGTCGTCTCCTCGGCCGTCATCGTCGCTCCTGGCGTATGGGCGCGCGCGCCTTCTTCGTCTTCTTCGTCGTCTCTCTGGTCATGGTCGCGCGCGAACGGCGCGCGTGATCCAGCGCGAGGGCACCGAGCACGCGAGTGAGCTCGGTCTCGAAGTCACGGCGAAAGAAGCTCAGCCCGGGGTCGGTGAGCGCCTTCGCGGTGGCGGGCAATGGATGAGTGACGGGATGCAGGCCGACGATCGTCTGGGCCGCGTCGTGCAGCAGCTCGCCGTAGGCCGTCGGCGACAGACCCGGCGCCCGCAGTGCGAGGTGCGCGGCGACCTGCGCGAAGAGTGCGAGGGCCTGGTGCTTGAACGCGCGGATCGCCCCTTCGCTGAGGTTCTGCTCGAGCATCGTCGGCAGCGCCGCCGTCAGCTCGCACAGCAGCGGCGTCCGAGCCAGCGAACCGGCCAGCAGCGCCACGACCTCCCGCAGGCGAAGCGCCCGCCGTCCTGACGACGTCGACGCTTGCAGACGCGCGAACCAACGCTCCCACTCGTCCCACAGCAGCGCCAGCAGCAGCGCCTCGCGTGACTCGAAGTAGGTGTCGACGTTGGCCTTCGCCATGCCGGCCTGCCGCGCGAGCTCATTCAGTCCAAGGACCCGCAGCGGGTCGCCCCGGGTGAGCATGGCGTGCGCGGTGGCGAGCAGGTGAGCCCGTCGCTGCGCCTTCCGGGCCGGATTCCGGGCCCGCTGAAAGGTCGTCTGCACGGGGGCGAGGGTACCGGCGTTTCCGTAAGCGAACAACGGTCGCTTGACAGGCGACCAGTGGTCGTACGACGCCGCGCTCACCGTCGTCACACCTCGTTGCGCCGACGATGGTCCTGCGCAGGAGACTCCCGATGCCCCAACCGCTGCTGTGTTCCGCTGCGCTGCTCGAGCGCGACCTTGCTGGCCACGTCTACGTCGTCACCGGCGGCAACTCGGGCATCGGGCTCGTGACGGTCGAGCAGCTGGTGAAGCAGGGGGCCCACGTGGTGCTGGCCGCCCGGCGCCCTGCCGAGGCTGAGCGTGCGCGGGCCGATGTGCTGGCGCGCTCGCCGCGTGGCTCGATCGAGGTCGCGACCCTCGAGTTCGAGAGCCTCGCGTCGGTGCGCGCGTTCGCCGCGGCGGTGGTCGGCCAGCACGCCGCGATCCGCGGGCTCGTGAACAACGCCGGCGTGATGAACACGCCACAGGGCAAGACCGCCGACGGCTCCGAGAGCCAGCTGGGCACCAACCACCTCGGCCACTACCTGCTCACCGAGCTCTTGCTGCCCGCCCTGCGCCACGGGGCGCCGTCGCGGATCGTCAATGTGTCCAGTTGCTTCCACGACGTCGCCAACGGTCGCGAGGGGCGCATCGACTTCGACGACCTGCACTTCGAGCGCCGCCGCTACGACGGCTGGAAGCCGTTCCCGTCGATGGACCAGCCGGCGGTGTCGCGGCACGAGGGCCCCGCCGTCGGACCCGACGCCGTCTTCCAGTACGAGGGCAAGCGCCTCGGCAAGGGGCGGACGGAGATCACGTCGATGCAGGCGCCCCACGACGTCGACATCGTCATGACCTTCTTGCGGGGCGACACCGCGATGCACGCGCAGTCCGCGTTCTTCATCCACGGGACCGGCGACTCCTCCGACGTACACTGGACCCTCGACGAGGACCGTGGCGTCGCGCTGTCCGTCATGGGAGCGCTGATGTTCGACCGCATGATGACCCGCACGTTCGAAGGCGGCCTGCGGGCGCTCAAGGCGCTCATCGAGAGCGACGCCCGGGGCGACGCCGCCGGCGCGTGACGACACGCAAGCGGCCCGGCGCGCCAGTCGCCAGGCTCGAGGCGTCCGTCGTCGCCGACCACATCGAGGCCGCCGAGGAGCCCGCCCGTTCGCGCCTGCGCGTCCTGCGCGACGCGATCCGCAAGGTGGCGCCCAACCCCGCCGAGCGCATCGCCTACGGGCTCGCGACGTGGCACGAGGGCGAGAATCTGGCCCACCTCGGCGCCTCCACGCAGAGCGTTGGTGTGTACCCGGGGGCCGCCGCGATCGTCGCCTTCGCCGACGAGCTGTCGGCGTCCAAGACCACCAAGGGCGCCATCCAGCTCCCCCATGACGCCAGGCTGCCGGTCGCGCTCGTCGCGCGCATCACCCGCTGGTGCGTCGCACAGGCGAAGCTCCGGCCCGCGACGACGACGGCGGCGCAGACGAAGACGAAGAAGACGAAGGCGACGACAGCGACGACGACCCTGCGGCTCCCGCGCTCAGGTCCGTAGCACCTTGTGCATGGCCCTTCCCTTCGCGAGCTCGCCGGCGCGCTGGTCGAGCATGCGGATCGGCCGCATCCGCGGGTCCTCGACGGTCTCGACGCGCACGCCGCACACCACGCCGGTGATCTTCGCGGCATTCTCGTGCAGACGGGCGGCGGCGAAGAAGTCGGCGAAGGTCGTGCCGTCGTCCAGCTGCCGGCGCAGCGTCGCGTCGTCGAAGCCCGTCAGTCAGCCGATGACCTCGTCGAGCGCTTCCCCGTTGCGCCCCTTTTTCCTCACCTTGGCGAGGTAGAGCGGGTGCACCTTGGCGACGCTCATGCTGAAGATGCGATGCGTGGGCGACCTGGCCATGGTCGTCTCCTCTTTGGACCCCGAACACTCTACGGACCATGCTGCGGAGGCATGCGCCCCTGCAGGCGCACGAACATGTCCTTCAACAGCGCCGCGTCGCGCTCGCTGACGTCCATCTTGTCGAGCAGCTCCTGCAGCCGCGGCGCGAACTGCTCGCGCGACGTCGTGCGGTAGAAGCCGGCGTCGTGCAGCGCGTCGCTCCAGGCGTCGCGCAGCGCGGCGCGGGCAGGAGCGCTCGCCCGGCGCTGGTCGTCGTCGTCGATGGTGGCGTGCAGCAGGGTCAGCGCCACGGCCACCGCGCTGGCGAGGTTGAAGCTGTCCACCGGCCCCGGCGTAGGCAGCCGCACGAGGCGCGTGCACTGCGCGGCCTCGTCCTTCGATAGCCCGGTGCGCTCATTGCCAAAGACCAGCGCGGTGCGTTCGCCGGCCGCGGGCAGCACGAGGCGCGCCGCCCGCGTCGACCACGACGGCGCCGCCCTCGCCGCGCCGATCTTCCCCGACGTCCCCACCGACAGCGCGACGTCGGCGAGGGCCGCGTGGACGTCGGACCACGGCTGCGCGTCCAGCAGCGTCTGCTCCCGCGGGTGCGCCATCTTCAACGCGTCGCGGCAGGTCGGATCGCACAGCGGCGCGACCAGTCGCAGCGAGGCGCCGAAGTTGCCGCACAAGCGGGCCACGCTGCCCACGTTCTGCGGCCCCTCGGGGCGCACCAGCACGACCACGATGCCCAACAGATCCACGGCCTCGCTCCTCACGGTGACGACATCGACGGTGACGGCGTCGCGGCGAGCCGGCGGGCGACGACGACGGCGATGACGATGGCGAGGGCGGCGACGGCGGCCATCGCGCTCCAGAGGACGACGACGCCGTCGCTGTGTTGCAACGCGGTGCCGGCCAGCGCGCTGCCGAAGAATCCGCCGACGCCAAAGACCAGCGAAGCCAGCAGCCCCTGCGACGCCTGCCGCAGCTCGGGGGGGCAACGCTCAGCGACGACGCCAACTACGACGACGAAGAACAGGCCGAAGGTGACACCGTGCAAGCCGTGCAGGAGCACGAAGGCCGTCGCCGAAAGCGGCAGCGCCGAGGCCGCCCACCGTACGAAGGCGAGGGCGGCGGCGGCGACGAGGATCGCCGGGACGCCGAAGCGGGCAGAGAGGCGCGGCGCCGCCGACATGATCACCGCCTCGGTCAACACCGAGAACGCCACGGCGGCGCCGGTGACCACCGCTGGCAGGCCGGCGCGCTCGACGACGACGGCGAGGAAGCCGGCCCAGGCCCCGTGGCTGCACCAGAGGACCATGCCCAGGGTCACGAGCCCCACGAGCAGCGGCTGGCGGAACGCGACGCCGACGAGCCGCGGGTCGGAGAGCGCCGGCCGCGGCAGCGTCGGCACGCCGACGGCGACGACGAAAGCGCCGAGCGCCAGCAGCGCTGCGCACAGCGGGAACAGTGAGCGAGGCAGCGGCTGCAGCACGCCCTCCTGCAGCAGCAGCGTGACGACGAGGGAGCTGACGCCGAAGCCGACGGTGCCGAAGGCCCGCCAGCGCCCGAACTGCGCGCGAGAGGTGCCGAGCGCGGTCAGCGTCATGCCGTCGAGCATGCTGCCGGCGGGGCCGGTGGTGGCGCCGTAGACGCCGAAGATCACGACGCACACCCACGGCGTCGTCGTCGTCGACAGCAGCGCCGTCAGCCCCGCGCCGAGGGTCAGCGACAGCGCCAGCAGCGGGCGGGCGGTGCCCAGGCGGTCGGCGAGCAGCCCCCAGAAAAAGGGCGCCACGGCGGCGGTGAGGCTGCGCGCGCCCCACATGGCGCCGATCGCCGACGGTGACAGCCCGACCTTCTGCATGGCCACCGCGGTCAGCGGCAGCTGGATGCCGCTGCTGGCGAAGACGAGGAGGTAGACGACGGTCAGGGCGGGCAGCGCGCGGCGACCACGGACCGCGGCATCGGTGACGGCGGCGAGCGGGTTGGTCGGGGTGGGCGTCACGGTGACAGACAGGGTAGCGTCAGGGCCGTCTGGCGGGGGCGGGGTCGTACGCCGCGGCGTCGCCGCTGTCGACGAAGCCGCCCGTGACGAAAGGCAAGCACCGTGCGTGACAACTCGGACCAGTGGCCGGCCAGCAGACTCCTCGACGACGCCGAGGCGGCCTTCCACCGCGGCGCGTGGCGGGCGGCGCTCTCGGGGCTCGGCGGCGTCGCCATCGCCATGCCGGGCCACCTGCGGGTGCGCCTGCGCCTCGGCGACGCGCTGTTGAACGCTGGCCGGCGGCAGCAAGCCATGGCCGCCTACGTCGCCGCCGCCGACCACGCGATGCACGCCGGGCAGCCGCTCCTCGCCCTGGTGGCCGCCAAGATGCTCCTGCTGCTCGATCCCGATCACGAGGACGTCGTCGCCGGGCTGGCCGGGCTGTACGCCCGCGACGGCGACCGCGTCGACCCGCTGGCGCCTTTGCCGGCCCCCGTCCTGATCGGCGACACGCCGGCGCGGGCGCTGCCCGACGACGACGAGCTGATCGCCCGGGCTCTGGCGGCGGCGACCGCGCCGCTGCAGGGCGTGGCCCCGCTGCGGCGGCTGCCGGCGGTGCCGCTGTTGTCGTACCTCGACGACGACGCCTTTCAGGCGCTGGTCGGCAAGCTGCGCCTGCGCCGCTTCGCCGACGGCGAGGTGATCGTGCGCCAGGGCGAGCGCGGCGACAGCTTCTTCGTCGTGGCCACCGGAGAGGTGCTGGTGAAGCGCGACGTCGACGACGAGGACGGCGGCGTCGTGCTGGCGAAGCTCGGCGGTGGCAGCGTATTCGGCGAGCTGGCGCTGATCAGCGACGAGCCGCGCCACGCGAGCGTCGTCGCCCGCGGCGACGTCGACGTGCTCGAGCTGCGCTGCTCCGACGTGGTGGTCGCGTCGGCGACCCACGACGGCGTCAGCGAGGCGCTCAAGCAATTCACGCGCGAGCGGTTCCTGCGAAACCTGACGGCGACGCACCCGCTGTTCTCATCGCTGTCCCGCGACGACCGCCACCGGGTGATGGAGCGCTTCGCCATCGTCACCTTCGCCGCCGGCGAGCCGATGATCGTCGAGGGCCAGCGCGGGCCCGGCCTGTTCGTGATCCTCAACGGCGCTGCTGCCGTCGAGAAGGTCGTCGAGCACGGCGGCGACGGCGACGGCGTTCGCGGCCTCGAGCGCCACGCCGATCGCGTCGCTGCGGCGAAGGCCGCGAAGGCCGCGACCCGCGACGGCCGCGTCCACCTCGCCACGCTGCGCGCCGGCGACCTGTGCGGCGAGATGTCGCTGCTCGGCGACCAGCCGACCAACGCCACGGTGACCTGTGCCAGCGACGTCGAGGCGCTGCTCCTTGGCAAGGAGACCTTCAAGGAGGTCGTGTCGGCCTACCCCGAGCTGCTGCGCTACCTGGCCGGGCTCACCGACGAGCGGCTGCGGAAGAACCGCGCTCTGCTGCACGGGCACGGCCTGCTCGAGGACGACGAGCACGTGATGCTGTGAGTCGTCGAGGGCCGCTCCCGCTGGGGGCGGCATGACAACGACAAGGAGACCCGCGCCGGTGCCATGGACCCTCGGTCGCTACCGCCTGGAGCGCCTGCTCGGCGAGGGGGGCATGGGCGACGTGTACGCCGCGGTGGTGCAGGACGGCGCCGACGCGGGCCAGCGCGTCTGCGTGAAGATCATGAAGCCGGCGCTGGTCAGGAACCCTCGCGCAGTGGACCTGTTCCTGCGCGAGGCGCGGCATGCCTCGCGGCTGCGGCACCCGCGCATCGTGCGCATCCTCGAATTCGGGAATGACGCCGATACCTTGTTCCTGGCGATGGAGCTGCTCGACGGGCTGCCCTGGCACGACGTCGCGCAGCGCTGCTGGCGTCACGGCGTCGAGCTGCCCCTCGAGGTGGTCGTCGCCGCCGCCATCGACGCCTGCGAGGCGCTGCATTACGCGCACACGCTGCGCGACGAGCACGGCCGCGCGGCGGGGCTCGTGCACCGCGACATCAGCCCCGACAACCTCTTCCTGTGTCGCGACGGGGCGACACGCGTGCTCGACTTCGGCATCGCCAAGGCGACGACAGCAAACGCGACGGCGTTGACCGAAATGGGCGAGCTGCGGGGCAAGCTGCCGTACATGCCGCCGGAGCAGGTGCGTACCGACACCGTCGGCAGCGCCGCCGACCTCTGGGCGCTGGGCGTCACCTTGTTCTACCTGTCGACGGCGCAGCGGCCGTTCGACCGACCGACGCCGCTGGCGATCATGAAGGCCATCGAGCACGAGCCGGCCATCAGCGTGCTCGACATGAACCCTCACCTGCCAACGACCTTCGCCAATGTCGTGAACCGTTGCCTGCAGAAGGAGCCCGCGCAGCGCTGGCGATCGGCCCGCGCCCTGAGAGACGCGCTGCTCGCGCTGCTGCCGCGCCCCCCTGAGGTCGACGCGGTGCGCCTGCTGCTCGCGCAGGCGAGCGGCCTCGTGCCCGGCGCCCGGCGTCCGATGACCGCCCACGCCGCGCTGCCTACGTGGACGGCGTGGCCCGCCGCGCCCGCGCCCGTCGCGACCGGGGGCGAGGACGACGATGCGCTGCTCGACCACGACGGGCCGAAGGCTAGGATCTCCAGCCCGGCGCGCGCCGCGCTGCCGCGGGCGCGCACCCGGATCGGCACGCCGGTGGTGACCGCCGACGAGAGCGGCTTCGACTCCGTCGAAGAGTCGTCGTCGACCGCCGCCGAGGCGGTGGTCGACGACGACGGCGCCGAGGACTTCGACGCCGCCACCGTCACCGATCAGCCGTCGCTGGTCCGGCGACCACCGCCGGATGATGACGCGCAGGAACGCACCGTCGAGCTGAAGACGCCGTTCCACCGCGACGCGGCGGCGGCGTTCCACGAGCAGACATCGATGGCGGTGCTGCCGGCGGAGAAGCGCGGCGAGGGATCGCCGCCGGTACCGTCCGGCGCGAAGCCCCCCGCCAGGGCGCCCGTGCCGGTGTGGGTGTTCGGGCTCGGCGCCTTCGTCGTCACCGTCGGCTTCGCCGCGCTGGTCGCCGCGCTCCTGCTGACGCGCTGACGCGCCGCCGTGGGCGGCTACGACGCTGACGGCCCTACGGCGTCGAGCAGCGCGCGCCGCGCCGGCACCGACCAGAACCGCGCGCGCTCGTCTGCCGGCAGGTGACGCGCGCGCGCGGCGAGCAGCGCGTGGGCACGGCGCAGGGCGGCGTCGGCTTCGTCGTCGTCGCCGACGGCGCGCTGCACGCGGGCGACGGCGGCGAGCACCTCCTCGACGGGCAGCCCCGAGGCGCGGTCGTCGAGCAGCTCGACGGCGCGCAGCGCGTAGGGCAGCGCCAGCCCGGCGTCGCCCGAGCTGACGAGCACGTCGCCGAGCAGCGCGTTGCCGAGCACCTGCCCGCTCAGGAAGCCGCGACGCTCGCCCAGGGCGACGGCGGCGCTGGCGCGGGCATGGGCGGTCTTCAGCAGGCGCTCGCGCGCCGCGCCGGTCGCGCGCAGGGCGCGCTGCCACTTGGCCCGGGCCGACAACAGCTCGGCCTCCATCGCGGCGAACGGGTCGCGGACGCCGTCGACACGGCGGCGCATGTTGTCGAGCACCGCCTCGGCGGCGGCGGCGGCGTCGCGGGCGAGCTCGACGCGCGCGAGCACGATGGAGGCCTGGCGCTCGAGGCGGTCGAGGGACAGGCCGCGGGCCAGGGCGCGGGCGCGGCCTGCCTCGCGCGCGGCGCCGTCGAGGTCACCACACTGGAGCAGCACCTCAGCGCGGTTCTTCGTGCCGTGGGCGATGCCGGCGGCGTCGCCCTGCCGAGCGCGCAGCGCCAACGCGCCCTCGACGAGGCGCAGCGCCGTCCACAGCCGTCCGGTGCGCACGTAGACGTCGGCGGCGAGGTCGATACAGGCCGCCTCGCCGGCCGGGTCGCTGCAGGCGCGCTTGTGGCCGGTCGCTGCGAGCAGGTGCGTGAGCGCGGTCAGGGGCTCGTTGCCTTCGAGGCAGTAAAGGCCCGCCTGGTGGTCGATCACGCCGAGCACGCGGCGCTCGTCGGGGCGCGTGTGCCGTCGCGCCTCGTTCAGGGCGCGGCGGGCGCCGTCGACGTCGTGGCGCGCGAAGCGCACCAGCGCCAGCAGCCGCAGCACGTCGCGCAGCGCGCGCCCGCCGTCGTCGGCGGCGGCGGCGCGGGCGCGCTCGAGGGCGCGCGCGGCGCTCTCCTCGGCGCGGGGCGCGTCGCCCGAGAACAGGTGGAAGCGCGCGACGCGCGACTGCGCGGTGGCCAGGTGGCGCGCCGAGCCGGTGCGCTCGGCGACGCGCACGAGCTGGCGCAGCGCCTCCTTCAGCGTCGCCTGCTGCCGCTCGCCGTGGGCGGCAGCAGGCTCGAGCACGGCGCACAGCTCGAGCTGGAGCGCGAAGAGGGTGTCGTGCTCGTCGGGCAGGCAAAGGTCGAGCCCCTCGCGCGCCAGCGCCTGGGCGCCCTGGCGATCGTCGAGCCTTCGGGCGCGCCGTGCGGCGACGACGAGGTGCTCGAGCGCGGCGCGCCGGCGATCGGCGGCCTTGTGGTGGCGCGCCAGCGCCGAGGCGATGGCGCGGGTGTCGAGCAGCGCCTCGAGCGCCAGCGCGACGACGCCGTGCACGGCGGCGGCCTCGTCGTCGGACAGGGCCTGCTCGGCGACGGCGCGCAGCAGCGGGTGCTCGAACGTCAACAGCGCATCGTCGTCGCCGACGGCGTCTTCGAAGACCGGCGCGCCGGGCCGCGGCCGGCTCTGGGCGAGGAACCCCGTCGCAGTCAGCAGCCGCACGGCGTCGCGCACGGCGTCCTCGACGAGGCCCAAGCGCGTGCCGACGAACGTGACGGCGGCGGCCGTGAACACGTGGCCGAGCACGGCGCACGACGACAAGACCTGCCGCGCCGCCTGCGGCAGACGCAGCACGCGGGCCTGCAGCAGCTTGTCGAGGCGCGAGGGCATGCGTCCGGCGGCGACGGCCTCGGCGAAGCGCGAGGCGTCCCAGCGGGTCGCGCTCTTGCCCCAGGGGTCGGCCTTCTTCTGCAGCAGCCCGCCCTCGACGGCCCAGCGCACGCCGTGGGCGACGAACAGCGGCGAGCCGCGCGCGCGCTCGTGCAGCGCGGCGAGGGATCGGGGCAGCGCGTCGTCCTGCAGCAACGACACCACCGGGCCATCGTCGTCGGCGTCGTCGTCGGCGTCGTCGGCGGCGTCGGCGGCGGCGTCGTCGTCGGCGTCGTCGTCGGCGGCAGCGTCGGCGGCGCTGGCGAGGCCCGTGGGCGCCGTGTCAGCGGGCTGATCGAGCAGCGCCCCGGCCAGCGCGCGGGCGTCGTCTTCGTGCAGCGGCGCCACCTCGTGGCGGGTGACGGCAAAGAGCTCTTCGAAGGCGGCGGGCAGGCGTGGGCGCGCCGTGGCGAGCAGCACGACGCGCGCGGCGCCGCCGAGCTGCTGGGCGACGAAGGCCAGGGTGTCGCGGGTGGGCGCGTCGATGTCTTCGGCGCCGCTGACGACGAAGACGGCGGGGCGGCCATCACCGGCGCGGGCGCGCAAGGCGCGGGCGAGGAGCAGCGTCGCGCGGCGGATGGCGCCGCGCAGCGCGCGCGGGCTGCGGTCGGCGCCGGCGTCCTCGCCGTCGCCGGCGCCGAGCAGGTCGACGAGGGTGCCGCCCAGGGCGCGCAGCTCGACGGCCTCGTCGTCGACGAGGCTGTCGGCGAGCCCGTGCACCAGCCGACGCACCCGCGTCTCGGCCCGCGGGTGGCCGGCGGGCGCGCGGGCCAGCGCGCGCACCATGCCGACGATGGACGCGCCGGGCGTCGGCTGCAGCGGATCGGCGGCGCCCCACAGGACGACGGCGCGCTCGTCGAGCAGCCGCGCCTCCTGCAGCGCGCGGCGCACGAGGCTGGCCTTGCCGATCCCCGCCGCGCCGGTGAGCACGAGCAGGCGCGGGCGCCCGTCACCGCCGCTGCCGTCACCGCCGCCGCCGTCACCGCCGCCGCCGTCACCGCCGCCCAGCAGCGCGGCGCAGGCGCGCACGTCGTCCTCGCGGCCGACGAACGGGGGCCGCGGCAGCGCCGCCGACAGCTGCCAGCGATCGACCCCCCACGGCGTGCGCGCCTCGACGGCGCGCCCCTCGCCGGGAGCCGGGGCGAGCTCGCCGGCCCGCTCCCACGCGTCGTCGTCCAGGGCGAGCTGCCCGGCCGCGTGCGGGCCAAGCACGGCGGCGCGCACCAGCGCGTCGACGACGTCGCCGGCGGCGCCCACGACGACGAGCCCGAAGCCGAGCGGAGCGCCCTCGGGCAGGCTGGTGGCGATGGCCGCCGCGGCGCGCACGAGCACGGTCACCGCGTCGTCGATGGCGCTCTCGTCGAGCAGCTCGTCGCCCCCGACGCCGGCGCCGACGACGAGCTCGTCGGCGGCGTGCTCCAGCGTGCGCACCGGCAGGCGCGCCAGCGCCGTCCTGGCGACCCCACGCAACGAGCGCGCCGCCGAGGCGGTGTGGGCGCGGGCGCGCAGCAGGGCGAGCGGCGTGCCGGCGTCCTCGGGCGGCGCTCTTGCAGGCCCCACCGCCGTCGGCCCCACCGCGACGTCGTCGACGATCGTCGCCGCGCCGACGGCGCGGGCGATGGCGCGCTGCACCGTGAAGACCCCGGTCTTCGTCGACGCATCACCCGGGGACTCGGGCGTCAGCTCGGCGACCGGCGCGCTTGTCGGCGCGCCTGTGGGCGCCGGCCAGGGCGCCACGCCGGGCGCGGGGATCGTGGTCGGCGACAACGAGGAAGGCGAAGGCGCCAGCGGGTCGGCGGCGACGAACGCGGCGGCGGCGGCGGCGGCGCGCGCCGGGCTGGCGGCGACGTCGGCGGGGTTGGTGACGAGCTGGCGCGCGTCGGCGCGCGCGCGGGCCACCGCCGAGACGTCCTTGTCGTCGAGACCGGGCAACGACAGCAGCGCGCTCGTGATCCCGCCGGTGGCCACCAGCAGCGCGTCCTCGCCGCACTGCTGCCGCAGCGCGACCAACGACGCGCGCGTCACGGCGGCGCCGGTCAGCCGCGCGACGAGCAGCCGCCACGCGGCAAAGGCGACGACGGCGCGGCGGGCGTCGCCCTCGGGGTCGTCGAGGTCGATGGCGAAGCCCTCGGTGGAGCCGAGCCGGGCGTCGTCGACATCGACCTCGCTCTCCTTGAGCGCCTGCGCGCCGGCAGCCCGCAGCCGGGTCTGCTCCTGCATGGCGAGGACGGCGACGCGCATCGCGCCTCACGGTATCAGGGACGATGGAGTGCGGGTGACGACCACTCTTTCCCACGGCACGGGCGCTCCGCGACACGCCAGCCTGCGTCCGCTGGTGGTCGCCGGCGCCATCTTCATCGTGGTGCTCGCGGTCTTCAGCGCGGCCGTCGGCAACGACTTCGTGAACTACGACGACGGCGGCTACGTCATCGCCAACGCGATCACGCGCCGGGGGCTGACCCTCGAGAATCTCTTGGTGGCGTTCACCAGGCCGGTGATGGCGAACTACCACCCGATCACGTGGCTGAGCCACATGCTCGACGTCGAGCTGTGGGGCCTTGCCCCCGCCGGGCACCACCTCACGAGCATCCTGCTGCACGCGCTGGCCAGCGGCCTGCTGTTCCTCTGGCTGGCCCGCGTCACCGGAGACAGCCTGCGCGCCACGATCGTGACGCTGCTGTTTGCCGTGCATCCGCTGCGGGTCGAGTCGGTGGTCTGGGTCTCGGAGCGCAAGGACGTCGTCAGCGGCGTCTTCGTGCTGGCCTGTCTCCTGTGCCGAGCGCGCGTCCGCGAAGACGAAAGCAAAGGGTGGACCGTGGCGATGCAGGTGGCCGGCGTGCTCGCGTTGCTGAGCAAGCCGACGACGGTGCCGCTCCCGATCGGCCTGTACCTCGTCGATGCGTGGGTCGACCGCTCGGCGCCGGCCCTGCTGCCCTGGCTGCGCCGGAACGCCCTGCTGGTCACCGCTGCCCTCGTCGTCGCCGGTCTGACCGTGGCGTCACAAGAGGGCGCGCGCGTCGACGCCCAACTCGCGCCGTCGTTGCGGCTGCAGACGGCGCTCATGGCGATGGCCCGGCACTACGTCGTCGGGCACCAGCTCTGGCCCGTGGGCCTGCATGCGCCCTACCACTACCGGGAGGCGTGGCCGTGGCACGAGGTCGCCTTCGGCGCAGCGCTCGTGCTCGGGCTGTCGGCGCTCGGGTGGCGCTGGCGCTCGTCGCGTCCCGGCGTCCTCTTCGGCTGGGCGTGGACGGTGGTCTTCCTGCTTCCGGTCATCGGCATCGTGCCCGTCGGCATCGCGCCGGCCGCCGACCGGTACACGTACCTTCCTTCGATCGGCCTGCTGGTCGGCGTCGTCTATGCCCTGCCCGTGCGCAGGCGCGCCGCCGCCGTCGTCGCCGTCGTCCTGGCGACGGCCGCGCTCGTCGGCGCGATCGCTGCCACGAGGCGCCAGATCGGAGTCTGGTCGAACTCGGTCACGCTCTTCCAACACGCAGTCGACGCCGAACCCGACAACGCACACGCGCTCCTCTCGCTCGCCCACTCGCTGCCGGAATCCGACCAGACGACGGCGCTGCGGCTGACCGAGCGAGCCATCGCCTCACGGCCCGGCCTCGCCGGGGCCCACCGCTTTCGCGGCCTGCTGCTGCTGCGCAGGGGGGACGAGCACAGCGCCATCGAGTCGCTGGTGGACGCGCTCACCCTCGATGCGACGGACGGCTGCTCGCACCTGCTGCTCGCCGCGGCGCTCGTTCGCCGTGACCCCGCCGCCGCGCACGGCGAGATGCGCCTCGGCCTCGCCAGCTGCGGCGAACCATGGGCGGTCCAGGAGCTCGTCACAGCTTGGCGGGCGGCTGGCCGGCAGGACGATGCGCGCCTCGTCGAGCGCGCCGCGGCGATGTCGACCCGCGGAGCGCTCGACGACCTTCCACGTTGACGAGCCGCCCCACCTCGGTGTCGCGATGCGCGCACGGCGAACGCCGAGACCGGCCGCTCATCGCCCGGAAGCACACGACGCCGGCTCGCCCCCCCGCGCGTCCGTCGTCGTGAAAGGCCGCTCCTTGTCGTCCGTGAGCGAGCGACGACGAGCGGCGACGAAGTTGCAGCCGATCTTCGGTCTGCCTTTCAGTTCCAGCGCTGCTCCTGGCTGCGCAGCAGCGAGTTGCCGAAGACGTACTCGAGCGACACCCACGACCAGAACGTCACGGCGTTGTAGGCGCTGCCGCCGAAGTACTGCGCCAGCGGGTTCTCCTGCCCCTCGTCGCGGGGCTCGTTCAGCAGCGCGGTGCGGTAGCTGACCTCGCCGTTCACCGACAACGAGAAGTTGTCGAGGATCCGCCAGCGCAGGCTGCTCGTCGCCGACAACGTCGAGAAGCGCGGGTCGGTGACCGGGCTCTGCCAGCTCAGGCGCCCCTGCAGATCCACCCGGCTGAAGTGCCACGCCCCGAACAACCGCACCCGGTGCCGCAGGTAGGTGTAGCGGTCGAGGTCGAGCACGTTGGGCAGCACGTACTCGTGACGCTCGGCGCCGAAGACGTACTGCACGCCGTAGTTGCCCTCGTCGGTCTTCAAGAACGGAACGAGCACCCACTCCGCCCCGACCCACGCCCCGGCGAGCAGCTGGTAGTTGTTCTGCGGGTCGTGCATCGCGTAGCCGTTCGCCGCCAGCGAGAAGCCCTGCCACAACGAGCGCGCCACCACCCAGTCCGTCCCGCCGCCCCACACCTCGTAGCGCAGCTCCTCGGGCTTCTCGGTCCCGGTGACCGGGTCGGTGAGCACGAGCTGGTAGTTGCCCCACGTCGCTCCCTTCAGGCGCC
>VGSZ01000102.1 GCA_016874845.1 Deltaproteobacteria bacterium | reverse complement strand
GAGGAAGGCCAGCTCGCCCTCGCGCTTCGTCGCGCTGTAGACGCTCGCCGGGCCCGTGGGGTCGTCTTCGCGCAGCGGCCGCTCGGGCGAAGGCGCGCGGCCGTCGAAGACGTAGTCGGTGGACACGTGCAGCGCGCGCGCGCCGATGCGGGCCGCGGCCACACCGACGACGGCGGGCAGCACGGCGTTGGCGCGGTGGGCGGCGTCGCGCTCGGTCTCGGCGAGGTCGACGGCCGTCCAGGCCGCGCAGTTGACGATCAGGGCCGGCCGGTGCAGCGCGACGAACGCGTCGACGACGTCGCGGTCGGCAGCGTCGACGTCGCGGCCGGTGGCAAGGACGTGCATGCCGGCGGCGGCAGCGCGGGTGGCCAGCAGCGAGCCGAGCATGCCGCGGCCCCCCGGGATCCACAGGGTCGGGAGCACGGCCTTGTTGTTGTTCGTCGTCATCGTCGTCAGCGCCTTCGCAGGAGCGCGAACAGCTGCACGCCAAACGGCGACGACGGCAGGTTCGCGAAGTTGGCCAGCCACAGCGCGTCCGAGATCCCGCGCTCCACGGCGCCGTAGGCCCGCCCGCCGCCGAAGCGCCGCAGCGCCGCCTCGGGGCGCAGGTTCGTCGCCCACTTCGTCAGCGCGTAGGCGGGAAAGCCCCACGCGCTCAGCTCGAGGACGTCCAATCCGGCGCCCTCGGCCAGCAGGGCCAGCTCGTTGCGGGTCGGATGGCGCGTATGGCCGAAGTAGCGCTCGGTGGCGTGCACCTTGCCAGTGGGCGTCGTGATCACGACGTGTCCGCCGCGCACCACGGCAGCGGCGATGCTCGCCAGCGCCCGGGCCGGCTCGGGGAGGTGCTCGAGCACCTCAGTGCACAGCACGACATCGAAGCCCGACGGCAGGGCGTCGCTGGAGACGTCGGCCACCGCGAACTCCATGTGCGACAGCGCGGCGCGGTTCTGCTCCACGACGACGCTCGACAGGTCGACGCCGGCGAGCTTCCGTCCCGAGAAGCGCGCATCGACGAGCCGCAGCAGGCTGGCGTCGCCGCAGCCGACGTCGAGCAGCGTCGCGAAGCGAAGCCGGTCGAGGAAGGCAATGATGTGACGTCGTCGGTGGCGAGCGCCGGGGTTGTAGCGGATGAAGTCCGAGAGCCGCGGCCAGAGCGCGTCGTAGGTCGTGCGGTTCTGCTCGGTGGAGTCCACGGGGCGTAGCATAGGCGCGGATCGCGTCGGGTTTCGCGGCCGCGCCGGGCGCCCGAAAAAACACGGCGCGGAACAAGGAGCAGGGCCCCAGGGGCGCGGAAAAAGGAGCAGGGCCCGAAGGACGCGGAAAAAAGGAGCCGGGCCCCAGGGGCGCGAAAAAAGAAGCAGGGCCCGAGGGGCCCTGTGGTTGGGGAACTAGGATTCGAACCTAGATACTTGGAATCAGAATCCAAGGTCCTGCCGTTAGACGATTCCCCAGCAGAGACGCCGTTTTCGTAGCGGGCTGACGGTGGACCTGTCAAGACATCGCGACGCCCGGCTCGGCGAAACCCGTGCCCCGTCAAACGCCGAGCCCATCCCCGACGGCCACGCGCTCCCGGGAGCGAAGGTCGGTGGGCTTGCGCAACCGCGGCCGGGTTGGTGCATCTTCGCAGGCGACGCGCGCAGTGGCGGGTGTCAGGGAGCAGGCATGATTTCCAAAGACCTCGACATCGCGATGCGCGTCGCCCTGAACGACGCCCTGCGCCGACACCACGAATACGCGACCATCGAGCACCTGACCTTCGCGCTGCTCCACGACGACGAGACGGTCAACGTGCTGCGCCACTGCGGCGCCGACGTCAAGAAGCTGAAAGATTTGTTCGACCGCTTCCTCGACGAGAGCGTCGCGAAGGTCGACGAGGACGACGTCGAGGTGACGCCCAGCCGCGGCTTCCAGCGCGTGGTGCAGCGGGCGATCATGCACGTCGCCGGCGCCGGCAAGGAGCAGGTCAAGGGCTACAACGTCCTCGTCGCCATCTACGCCGAGGACGACTGTCACGCGGCGTTCCTGCTGCGGCAGGCTGGCGTCGACCGCCTCGACGTCGTCAGCTACATCAGCCACGGCGTCAGCAAGCTGACCGGCTCCGATGACAAGGCCCCCGGTCGCAAAGAGGGCGCGGGCGCCGGCCCGGTCGGCGGCCCCGGCGGTGACGAAGAAGAAGACGGCGGCGTCAGCGGCGACCCGCTTGCCTCGTTCTGCACCGACCTGTGCGCCGAGGCGAAGGCCGGTCGGCTCGACCCTCTCGTGGGTCGCGAGAAGGAGCTGACCCGCACCGTCCACGTGCTGTGTCGCCGACGGAAGAACAACCCGCTGTTCGTCGGCGACAGCGGCGTCGGCAAGACGGCGCTGGCCGAAGGGCTCGCGCGGCGCATCGTCGCTGGCGAGGTCCCCGACGTCTTAAAGGACGCCGAGGTCTTCTCGCTCGATATGGGCGCCCTGCTCGCCGGCACGCGCTATCGCGGCGACTTCGAGAACCGCCTGAAGGCGGTGCTGAAGGCGCTCGAGAAGAAGCCCAATTCGATCCTGTTCATCGACGAAATCCACACCATCGTCGGCGCCGGCGCCACGTCGGGCGGCTCGATGGACGCGTCCAACCTGCTGAAGCCCGGCCTGCAGAGCGGCAAGATCCGCTGCATGGGCAGCACGACGTTCAAGGAATTCCGCCAATACTTCGAGAAGGACCGCGCGCTGGCCCGCCGCTTCCAGAAGGTCGACGTCGACGAGCCCTCCGAGGCTGAGTGCGTCCAGATCCTGCTGGGCTTGAAGAAGCAGTACGAGGACTTCCACGGCGTCCGCTACGAGGACGCCGCGCTGGAGGCGGCGGTGCGGCTGTCGGCGAAGCACCTTCACGACCGCAAGCTGCCCGACAAGGCGTTCGACCTCATCGACGAGGCCGCCGCGGGCAAGAAGCTCGTGCCGAAGAAGGCCGGCGACGGCACGCCCGTCGTCTCGGAGGGCGACATCGAGGCCACCGTCGCCCGCATGGCGCAGATCCCGCCCAAGCAGGTCAGCGTCGACGACAAGCAGGCGCTCAAGGACCTCGACGGCGATCTGAAGCGCGTCGTCTTTGGCCAGGACAAGGCCATCGAGCAGGTGGCGACCGCCATCAAGATGTCGCGCGCCGGGCTGCGCGAGCCCGAGAAACCCATCGGCTGCTTCCTGTTCACGGGTCCCACGGGCGTGGGCAAGACCGAGGTCGCCAAGCAGCTGGCGAAGACGATGGGCATTTCGTTCCTGCGCATCGACATGTCCGAGTACATGGAGCGTCACGCCGTCAGCCGCCTGATCGGCGCGCCGCCGGGCTACGTCGGCTTCGATCAGGGCGGCATCCTCACCGACGCCATCAACAAGACGCCGCACACCGTGCTGCTGCTGGACGAGATCGAGAAGGCGCACCCCGAGGTCTTCAATATCCTTTTGCAGATCATGGACCACGGCAAGCTGACCGACAACAACGGCAGGCCCGCCGACTTTCGCCACGTCATCCTGATCATGACAAGCAACGTCGGCGCCCGTGACCTGGCGCGTGCTCGTATCGGCTTCGGCGACAACGTCAACCTCGGTGGTGACGACGTCGCCTACAAGAACCTGTTCACTCCTGAGTTCCGGAACCGGCTGGACGCGCGCATCGCCTTCGACCCGTTGCGGCCCGAGGCGATGGAGAAGATCGTCGACAAGTTCATCAAGGAATTGTCAGCGCAGCTGGCAGACCGCAAGATCACGTTGTCCATCACCGACAAGGCCCGCCAATGGCTGGGTGAGAAGGGCTATGACAAAGTGCTCGGCGCCCGGCCGCTCCAGCGCGTGATCCGCGACGAGGTCAAGAAGCCGCTCACCGAGGAGATCCTCTTCGGAGCGCTGTCGCAGGGCGGGCACGCGGTCATCGAGCTCGACGCCACGGCGCCGGCCCGCTCGGCCAGCGACGGCGACGATGACGCGCGGCCGGCGAAGACCGGCCGCCTCGTGTTCCGCTACGAGGCCACGGTCGCCGTCGACGCCGCGAGGGACGCCCTCAGGGCCGCGCCCGGCAGCGGCGCGTCGGCCTGACCACAGCCCGCCATTGCGGCGGCGTCGCCTCGGCGCGTCGCCCCGCCCTGCTGAAGAACGCGAGGCACTTTCCGGCACCCTGCTCGTCGACGACGTCCGACCGGGCCGGGCGTCGCGACGTCGGTGCTGGTAGGTTGGCCGGTCAGGTGCGGCCGTTGGCGTCGACGAGGGTGTAGGTGAAGCCCTGGCTGCCGATGGCCCGCAGGAAGCGCCGATACTCGGCAGGCGGAAGCGTCTGGCACCCGATCGAGCGCGGCGAGTCGGCGGTACCGGGGTGGAACAGGATCTCGGTCATGTTGTCGCGGCGCGCGATCTCGCCGGCTTGAAAACGCCCGTCGGCGTTGCGGTCGCGGATGCCGGGGATGTTGCCGGAGCCGCTCTTCGTCAGCACGTGCCACGACGCCATGCCGTTGTCCTTTGAGCGCACGCCGTTGGGCTTCACGTCGAAGTTGCCGCTGCGGATCATGCCCACCGCCGACACGAGCCCTGACGTCACCTGCCCGGCGTGGGTGCTGCCCTTCAACTCGGTGGCTGTGCCGTTCCTGTTCAGGACGACGAAGGTGTCGTCGTAGAAGCGGCCGTTCCGGGTCTCGTGGGCGCGACCGTCACGGTCGATGCCCCGCACGCCGAGGACCACCGGCTTGCTCGACGTCAGCGGGTCCTCGCCGCCGTTCTGCAGCACGATGTTGCGGTAGTGGTTGAACTTCTCCTGCGGCGACGCGCCGGCGGGGGCCAGCGTCACCGGCGTGTTGCCGCTGCGGGCGGCGTCCGTCGACACCGGCGCCTCGCGGTTGCGGCGCGCGGCGTCAGCCTCGGCGCGCCGTTGGAAGTCGGCGCCGGTCATGCCCGGCACGCGGTCTTCAGGGCGAGCGGTGATCCCGGTGTCGCGACCGGTACGGTGGTCGACGCCCGCCGTCGGGGTGCGCAGCTCACGCAGGGTGTCGGGCCCGATCAAGCCGTCGGCGTCGATGCCGCGCGACCGCTGGAACGCCACCACCGCCGCCTTCGTCTTCGGGCCGAAGTCGCCGTCGATGCCGAGGTCGTGGCCGTGCGCCTTCAGCAGCGCCTGCGCCTCGCGCACCGGGGCGCCTTCGTTGCCGCGCTGGACGACGCCCTGCTGCTGCACGGCGCGCTCGAGCTTCGTCGAGCTCGGCAGCGAGGTGGGACGAGTGCTCGGTGAGTCTGTGATCGAATTGGGCATGGGACCGTTGTCGGTCCGGCGCCACCACCTGTACTCGGTCGATCGCCCGATCGACGGCGGCGCCCGTCGTCTCGCGCCACCCGCCGCAGCCGATCGTCCGTCTGTCGCTCAGCGCGCCGCCGCGAAGGCGGCGGCGACGGCGACCATCACCAGCAGGACCGCGCCGAAGACGGCGTGGGCGCGGTCGCGGCCCCGCAGACCGACGATGAGAAAAGCGTTGCGCACCAGCGGTACGCCGAGCAGGACCCCGAGGCCCGGCCACTGCAGGGCGGGCCAGCGCAGCGCGAGCAGCAGGACTGCCAAGGCCATGAGCACGGTCAGCGCCGCTGCGGTGGTCGCCCGGGCCACGACGACGCTCGACGATGACCTGCCGGCTGCGGCGACAGGAGCGGCGGGCAGAGTCGTCATGCGAACCCCTTCAGCGCCGTCAACACCGCGACGGCCAACGCCAGCACCATGAACGTCGTCTCGAGGGTGCGCGCCGACACGCGCTGCTGGAGCCGCGCACCCCACAAACCGCCCGGCAGCACACCGACGACGGCGATGGCGACGACGTCGACAGGCAGGCCCCCCTGCGTCAAGTGCACCACCGCGCCCGCCGCCGCGCTGCTCATCAGGCACAACGACGACGTCGTCGCCGCCTCCTTTACCGGCATCCGCCCAAGGAGCACGAGCCCAGGGATGAGGAGGACGCCGCCGCCGACGCCGAAGAGACCGCTCGCCGCCCCCGACAGCGCCGCGAGCGCGTTCACGATCCCGTGGCGCTCGACCGGCAGCCCGGGTGGGCGCTCGACCCCGGCGAACCGGCCGCGCACCCACACCAGCGCCGCGACGATCAGGATGAACACCGCGAACCCCACCAGCAGCGGGCCTTCGGCGACGCGGACGCCCATGGCGCTGGCGACGAGGGCGCCCACGACGAGGAACGGCTCGAGTCGCAGCGACACGTCGAGGCGCGCGTCGCCGCGGCGGCCGGCGACGTACGACGACGCGGCGCTGGTGGCGATCACGCACAACAGCGACACGCCGACGGCCTCGCGCGCCCCGACGCCCGCGGCCATCACCAGCCACGGCACGAGGAAGACGCCGCCGCCTACGCCGAGCAGCCCGCCGAGCACGCCCATCGCAAGGCTGCCGACGCTGACGATGACGAAGTGCGCGGCGCCCACGAGGCCCACGTTAGCCGCGAGCACCGCCGCGGGCATCTGGCTGCGTCGCCGGCAGTGAGCCGACGAGTCCGCCGGTGCTCAGGCGGTGCTCAGGCGGTGCTCCGCCGGTGCTCAGTACGGACGTGCGCCGACGAAGTTCCCCGGCGGGTCGTAGTTGCAGACGAAGAGCCGGCCCGCGCCGAAGCCGGCGATGTCGTCGCAGGCGGCGACGGCACAACCGAGGCCGGCCGAGTCCCGCCACACCACCTGCGTGTAGTGCCCGCACTGCGCCCCCGGCATGCAGCGGTTGTTCGCGTAGTCATAGTCCGCGACCTCGGACGCCCACGCCTGGACGACGTCATCGGGGGTCGTCGAGGCCGAAGAGAACAGCGCGAGGTTCTCGCCGAGCGCCCCCTGCGAGTGCTCGAAGACGCAGCGCGCCGCCCACGCCGCCGCCACCGCGGCGACCTCCGCGCGCCAGACCACCGGCGGCAGCGGCGTCGCCGGCGTCGGGTCGACGGCGGCGCGCACAGCGTTGTGAGCGTCGACGAACGCGCGCGCGAACGGCGAGAGCGGCCCGGACTCTTCGTCTGCATCGCCGGTTGTCCACGGGGCGGACGAGACCCCACCGCAGGCCGCAAGGACCGGCAGCGCCGCGATGACGAGCGCGCGCGCCCGGCGCGCGAGAAGCTTCGGTGGCATCGTGCGCAGCGTAGCAGTCCACGCCACAGCAGGTCGGGCCGGGCGGCGCGCCGCTGTGGCATGCGGAAACCGGCAGGCTGGCGGCGCGCGTCGACGGGCACTCACACGCTGTGGTGAAAACTCGGTCGGCGTTTCACCACAGCCTGACGTCCCTCTGGCAGGTCTGCTCCAGATCCGCCCTCGGCGAGCGAAGCTCGACGGGGCCCCCACCTAGGACGTAGAAGACGCTGCCCTCGGCGAAAACGACCTTCGGCCATTTTTACCGCAGTCTGCTGTCGCCCGTCGTGGAGGTTCGTTCATGTCGACTGGGTATGAGCTGGTCTACTTCTCCGTCCACGGCCGCGCCGAACCGATCCGCCTGCTGTTCGCCCTCGCGGGACAGCCCTTCGTCAACCGCACGGTGACCCGTGACGAGTGGATGAAGCAGAAGCCGCAGATGCCGCTGGGACAGGTCCCCGTGCTCATCGAGCGCGACGAGCGCGGCGAGCGCGTCATCCCCCAGAGCATGGCGATCTTCCGCCACCTCGCTCGCCGCTTCGGCCTGTACGGCAGCACCGACGACGAGCGGCTCTCAGTCGACGTCGCGCTCGAGTCCGCCGTCGACGCCGGCGCGGGCGTGGGCCCGCTGATCTTCGGCCCCGGTCGGGGCGATGCCGCCGCCTTCGCAAAGCACTTCGCTGAGGTGTGGCCGACCCACGCGCGCCGGCTCGACACCCTGCTGGCTGGCAATCAGGCCGCCAGCGGCTTTTTCGTCGGCGCCGGTGTCAGCTGCGCCGACGTCGCCGTTTTCCAGGTCCTGCACGCGCACCTCGCGCTGTCGCCGGCGGCGCTGGACGGCATCGGCGCCCTTCGCGCGTTCTACGACCGCATGGCCGCGCTGCCGCAGTGGCAGCCCTACCTGGTCGCGCGCGGCCCGCACGAAGGCGCCGGCGCTCGCCCGGCGGGCTGATCGCCACGCGGCCCTCGGGGCCAGCCGGCGGAACATTGCCAAGGCGACTGCCCGCCGGGCGCGACCCTTCAACGTGGCATCGACTTGAGCAGCAGCTCGAGCTGACGCTTCTGACGCGCATCGGCCTCGCGGGCGGTGGCGCTCTCGAGCAGCGCGCGGGCCTTCGGCCCGCCGAAGTCGGCGGCGGCGCGTGCTCCAGCGACACGGACCGCCGGATCACCGTCGGTGAGCGCGCGCTCGACGAGCGCCGCGGCGCGCGGATCGCGCACCGCCGCGAGCACCCGCAGGCTGCGCAGCCGGCCCGGTGCCGTGACGTTCGTGGCGTCGGCAGCGAGGGCAGCGACGTCGAGGTGCTCGACGTGCTTGCGCAGCGCCTCGAGGGCGGCGGCGCGGACGTCGGGGGTGCCGCCGCTGTCGATCACCAGTGTCTGCAGCGGCTCGACGGCGCGGGCATCGACGCGTCGTGATAGCAGGCGCGCGCAGCCCGCCTGCACGCCCGAATCCCCCGAGCGCAGGCCCTCCAACAGCAGCGGCACGAGCCGGTCGTGGGGCAGCGCCTCGAGCCCGCTCTCGGCGGCGACCACCACCGGCTCGCTCTCATCGGCGAGCGCGGCGACGACGAACGCGGCCACCCCCGCCGACGCCTCGGACGCGCGCATCACCGTCGCGTACGCGTCCACCGCCGCCCGCCGCGCGCGCTCGTCAGGGGCGTGCAGCAGCTCGCGAAACGAGAACAGCAACGCGGGCGTATAGAAACGCGCGAGCGCCTCGTCGGCAGCGGCGCGGACGTACTCGTCGCTGTCGGCGAGGGACTCCACGAGGGCCGGCAGCGCGGTGGGGTTCTGGATGCGCCCGAGCGCTGCACAGGCCGCGGCACGCACGGCGTACGAGCCGTCGCCGCGCAGCGCCTCGGTCAGCGGTGCCACCGCACGTGGGTCGCCGGAGCGGCCAAGGGCCACCGCTGCCGTCGCCCGGACGCGGAAGCTCTCGCCGGCGCGCAGCGCGTCGAGCAGCTGCCTGAGGGACGTGTCGTCGGCGACCGCGGCCTTGTCGTCAGCGCGCAGAGGCGGCGAGCCGGTCGCCGCGACGGTCATGGCGACGAAGACGAGCAGGCGACGGGTCGTGCGGACCAGAAGCATGATTCAAATTTAGCACGCCGACGTCGACGGGCTCAAACTGTCACAGCGGAGCGGGACGACGGCGCGGCGGTCGATGCGGCGGTCGACGCGGCCGCTGGGGTCACGCCTCGGTCGTGGCGGCGCGCGTGCGCGGCAGCGGCCGCACGACGAGCCGCACCGCTGTGCCCTTGCCCGGCGAACTGTCGATCTGGACCTCGCCGTTGGCCTTGCGTGCCCGCTCTCGCATGTTGATCAGCCCGTAGTGGTTCCGTGGCGTCTTCGTCACGTCGAAGCCGCGGCCGTCGTCGACGATGTCCATCCCGATGCGCACGGGCTCGAAGCGGACGTCGACGCGGACCTTCGACGGCGCGGCGTGTTTGGCGATGTTCGTCAGGCACTCTTGGAGGATTCGAAAAAGCGTCAGCTCCTGCTCTTCGGCGCACTCGAACGGCGCCCCGCTGACGACGAGCTCGATGGGCAGCTTGTGGCGCGCCGTATAGGTCATGCACATGTTCTCGAGCTGCGGCACGAGCTGGAAGTCGTCGCGCCACATGCTCACCGCGCGCCGCACCTCGTCGATGGCCTCTTCGGCGCCGGTCTTCAGCTCTTTCACTTCGCTGTGAAGATCGAGATCCTTTTTGGTCAATGTCATCAGGTACTCGGCCTGTATGATCACACCCGACAGGCTCGCTCCGAGACCGTCGTGGATGTCGCGGGCGAGCCGATTGCGCTCCTCCACCAGGGCCAGACGGCCGAGGGACCGCTCGAGCTCGAGGATTTCACGGGTCTGTTTTTCTTCGCGGCTGGTCAGATAGACCATCACGTAGACAGCGACGCCGTTCAGCGCCGCCAGCCACGCGAGCTGCAGCACCTGCTCGCTCAGGGGCGGCAGCGCGCCGGTGGCCAGGCGCAGGGGCCCGACCAGGATCGACGCCGGCAGCAGCAGCAGCGGCGGCACGATGGCCACCGGGTTCGGGAAAAGCAGCGCGAAAAAAATCGTGAACAGCAGCTGCGCGGGCATGGCCGGCGAGCTGACGCCGCCACTGCGGGCGACCAGCAGGAACAGGATGCTCAGGTCGAGCAGCAACGTCACGAACATCACGCGCCGCCCCTGCACGGGGTGGGCGGCGAAGCTCTGACAAACCAGCGCCGACATCGTCGCCAGCGCGAGCACGACCCACGGGCCGGCGCCGTGCAACGCGAACGCCCCCTGCCAAGACGGCAACAACACCGAGCCCAGACCGAGGGCGAGCAGCGCGCAGCGCGCGTAGAACACCGCCGTGGCGCGCGTGACGAAGCGCTCCTTCAGGCGCTGGGCCTCGCGTGCCCCGATGCGCAGCACGGCCTTGTCGCCGCCCGGCGGCCGCGCTGTCGCGGCCGCAGGCGGAGACGAAGGCGTCGTCGACGACGACTGGGGCGGCGTGCTCATGGCCGGTGCTCCCTCGGGCGCGCGGTGTCAGGTGGACGGGGGACGGGGGTCGGACGCGGAGGATGGACGCAGGAGATGGACGCTGAGCGCGACATTGAGCGCGACGCCGAGCGCGACACCGAGCGCGACGCAGAACGGAACACCGAGCGGAACATCGAGCGGGACATCGAGAGAGCGCGGTGTGACCGGCCGGCGACGACGTCAGCCCTGGTTATGGAAGACCACCGTCAGGACGCCGAGCTCGATCGTGTCGCCTTCGCGCAGCGTCGCGGTCAGCTGCGGCTGACCGTTGACCGTCAAGAGCCGACGATCGCCGGCGACGGTGCAGACGACGACGCGCGCGGTGCGCACGAACACGACGTACGCCTGGTTGGCGAACGAGCGACCGTCGCTGGTGTCGCCGTCGGCGCCGTCTTCGCCCAGCGCGGTCACGTCGCCCTCGAGCACGAGCTCGCGCTCCTGCAGGTCGGGATGGGTGATCGTGAGGATCGGCTGGGCCGGCGGCGGCGGGCGGGCCGTCGGCGCTGGTGGACGACCCGAGGACGGCGGCGGCCGCACGGGCTGCGGCGGGAGCCGCGGCGGCGACGGCAGTTCGGCGGCGCTGGCGTCGCCGAACTCAAAGCCGTCGGCGGGACCGTATCGAGGCTCGAGCGGCGGCGAGGCCGCGGCCTGCCCGAGCGAGATGTTGCCCTGCCCGACGCCGCCCTTCAGGTCGCCGTCGACGTAGGCGGCCTTGGCGAGCTCGGACTTGTCGATGAGCATGGTCTTGCCCGAGCGGGGTGGCCCACCGCCATCGCCGCCGTGGGTCTCGGGCGACTCGAGGAAGCCGACCTCGATGGTGAACTCGCTCATCTGCACCTTGTCGCCGATGCGAAACGGCGTGGGCCCGTTGATGCGCTTGTTGTTGATGCGGCTGCCGTTCTGGCTGCCCAGATCCTCGGCGACGAAGTGGTCGCCCTCGGCGGCGATGCGCATGTGACGGCGCGAGATGCTCTTGTGGCCGATGGCGATGTCACACGACGGAGCGCGGCCGATGATGATCTCTTCGCCAACCATCGCGAAGCGGTGGCGCCCCTCCGGGCCGGTCAGCGTCAGCACCGGCGTGTCTCTGCGCGCCTGCTCGACGCCATCGATGCGCACCTCGTAACGGCCGACGACGATGCGGTCGCCGCCGTTGAGCGCCTGCGGCTCGGCGATGCGCTCGCCGTTGACGAAGGTGCCGTTCTGGCTCTCAAGGTCGCGCACCCAGATGGCGGCGCCGCGCTTCTCGATCTGCGCGTGGCGTCGCGACAGCGCACGATTGTCGAGGTGCAGGTCGCAGGTGGGGTCGCGGCCGATGGTCATCGTCGGCCCCTTCAGCGGCAGCCGCAGGATCTCCTTGCCGTTGAGCTCGACGACGACTTCGGCCACGCACCGCCTCCGCTTCCACCGTCGCCGGGCGACGACGCGTCGGTATGGGAGTAGCACAGGCGGTGGCCTACGCGCGCGTTTGCGGACGGTGGCCCCTTTTGGCCCGCCGCGGGGCGTGCTCCCGTGAGCGGATGGGTGATCCACGGCGTCACGCCCGCCAGCTCGTGCTGCCCGAGGTCGGCCTCGCCGGCCAGCGACGCCTCGCCGCCGCCCGCGTCGTCATCGTCGGCTGCG
The DNA here is from genome assembly GCA_016874845.1 of Deltaproteobacteria bacterium. GTDB lineage: Bacteria > Myxococcota > UBA727 > UBA727 > VGSZ01 > VGSZ01. Next base: position 4,251 of record VGSZ01000102.1, on the reverse strand, counting down.
GCGGTCTGGGGGCGCCGGTGGTCGCCCAGCTCGCCGCCGCAGGCGTGGGCGCGTTGGTGCTCCTCGACGACGACGTCGTCGAGCCATCGAACCTCAACCGCCAGACGCTGTTTCGCGCCACCGAGGTCGGTGAGCGCAAGGCCACGCTGGCCGCGGCCTTCGCCCGCGCGCTGGCTCCCGACGTCGAGGCCGTCGCCGTGGTCGAGCGCCTGACCGCCGCGCGCGCCCGCGCCATCGTGCGCGACGCCGACGTCGTCGTCGACTGCAGCGACGGGCTACCCACCAAGTACCTGCTGAACGATGCCTGCGTTCGTGAGGACCGCGTGCTCATCCACGGCGCGGCCACCGCGTGGAGCGGCCAGATCGTCGTTGTCCCCGGCGCCACGGGGCCGTGCCTGCGGTGCCTGTTCCCGTCCTTGCCGCCGGCGGACACCGTGCCGACCTGCCGCACCGCCGGGATCATCGCGCCGACGACCGGCGTCGTCGGCAGCCTGCAGGCCGCCGCGGCCCTGCGGCTGCTGCTCGGCGTGCGCCCGCGCGACGACGAGGCCGGGCGCTTCGTCGCCGTCGACGTCCGGCAGGGCGGCACGCGCACGCTGCGCTTCGACCGCGACCCGTCGTGCCCCGCCTGTGGCGACACGCCGACGCTGCCGGCGGTGCGCGACGACGACTACGCGCTGCCCCGCTGCGCGGACGCGCGCGACGCCATCGGCGACGCCGCAGCCGCCGAGGGCGGGCGATGACGCGACCACCGCGTCACGACGGCGGCCACGGGCCCCTGCTGCCATTCGTCGAGGTCGAGCAAGGCCCGCTCGAGCGCCGGCGCATCTACGCCCTGCGTCAGGACCGCGTGCGCAGCCAGCGCACCGGCACCGAGCTGCGCGTCGACCGACTGTTCGTCCCCGACTGGGTCAACGTCGTCGCCTTCGACGAGGATGACCACCTTCTGCTCGTGCGGCAGTGGCGCTTCGGCACCAATGAATTCACCGTTGAGATCCCCGCGGGCGGGCTCGAGCCCGGCGAGAATCCGGTCGAGGGCGGCCTGCGCGAGCTGGTGGAGGAGACCGGCCACACTCCCGTCGACCGCGGCTCTGTCGTGGTGCTCGGCGCGACGCGCCCCAACGCTGCGTTCATGAACAACCGCTGCACGACGGTGTTCGTGCCGCGCGCGCGCAGGACGGCGCCGCTGTCGCTGGACCCGGCCGAAGAGGTCGAGGTGCTGCGCGTCCCGCGGATGGCCATCGACGACCTGCTGCGGCGTGGTGCGGCACGGTGTGCAAGCCCGCACGGGCAGCCTGGCGGGGCGCCAGACCCCAGGACGATGGGCACGCCCGACACCGACGGACTCCTCGATAATTCGCTGGTCGTCGTCGCCTTGCACCTGTGGCGCCTGCACGAAGGACGCTGAAGCGTCTTGGCCGGCTGCCGGGGACGGGCAGCCCGGACGGGATCGCGTTGCAACCTTCGCACCCATCGTGCAATCGACCTCCTATGAGAGACTTGGGTTTTGTCGTTGGCGCGATCGTCGCTCTCGCTACCGCCTGCTCCGCACCACCGCCGCCCGCGCCGCCGCCCGAGCCCATCCTCAAGCCGGCGCAGAAGGCTGAGTTCAAGCCGCTGGCCGACAACTACGGGGCGCCGTCGGAGGCGCTGGTGACCCTCGGTCGCCAGCTGTTCCACGAGCAGCGCCTGAGCGCGAGCCAGGACATCTCGTGCAACTCGTGCCACACGCTCTCGAACTTCGGAGTCGACGGACAGCCGACGTCGACGGGGTTCAAGGGCCAGAAGGGCGGCCGCAACTCGCCCACGGTCATGAACGCCGCCGGCCACTTCAAGCAGTTCTGGGACGGCCGCATGGAGCAGGTCGAGGACCAGGCCAAGGGCCCGGTGCTGAACCCAGGCGAGATGGCGATGAAGGACGACAACGCCGTCGTCGCGCTGTTGAAGTCGATCCCCGGCTACGAGCCGCTGTTCAAGGCGGCCTTCCCCGACGACAAGGACCCGGTGACCTGGGACAACTACGCCAAGGCCGTCGGCGGGTTCGAGCGGAAGCTCACGACGCCGGGCCGCTTCGACACCTGGGCGAAGGGTGACGACAAGGCCCTGACCGACGACGAGCAGAAGGGCGCGAAACTGTTCATGGAGACGGGCTGCATGGCCTGTCACAACGGCCCGCTGTTCGGCGGCACCGGCTTCCAGAAGGTCGGCGCGGTGAAGCCCTGGCCGAACCAGAACGACCACGGCCGCAAGGACGTCACGAAGGCCGACGACGACGACATGCTGTTCAAGGTACCGAGCCTGCGCAACGTCGAGAAGACGGCGCCGTACTTCCACGACGGCCAGACCGCGACTCTCGAGGCGGCGGTGAAGATGATGGCGCGTCACCAGCTCGGCAAGGAGCTCTCCGACGCCGACACCGCGAGCATCATCAGCTTCCTGAAGACGCTCACCGGCGAGCTGCCGAAGGACCTGATCGCCGAGCCCAGCGAGCTGCCGGCCGGCCCGAAGACGCCGAAGCCGGTCAAGGGCTGAGGTCGACGTCGACCAAGAGACGACGAAGGCGCGCCGTGAGGCGCGCCTTGTCGTTTCGTCGGCGGGCGGCGGAGACGCGTCGTCGTCAGCCGACGTCGACCAGCGTCTGTTGCAGGCTGCGTCGGGCCACGAAGCCGAGCTCGGCGGCCGCGCGGGCGCCATCGACGAGGCACGAGTACTTCAGGTGCACGAGCTCGCTGTCGTCAAGGCGCGTCAGGCGCAGCGCGCGCGCGCGCACAAGCGCCGGCCCGAGCAGGAACCCAGGCAGCGGCACGACCTGCGCGCGCCGCGCGGCGAGGATGCGCGACAGCGGCGCCTGCGTGGGACCCACGACGTTGAACACGCCGCGCTTGTCGGGGGCCAACGCCAGCGCGACGGCGTCGACGACGTCGTCCTCGTGCACCAGCTGCATCATCGGGTCGAAGCCGAGCAGCGTGGCGACGCGACGCTGGCGCAGGAAGCGCGACGCGAGGTTCTGCAGGTGCGGCCCGACGACATGGACGAGCCGCAGGATCACGGTCTCGGTGGCCGGCGCCTTCCAGAAGAAGCTCTGCACCATCATGTCGACGGCGATGGCGTCGGCGACGGCGCGGGATCGCTGGCCGCCGAGCAGCGGCGCGTCCTCGGACAGGAACGACGCCGACGTGGGCGACGGCCCATAGAGCGACGCCGCCGACAGCACGACGAGCTTCTTCGCGCCGATGTCCTCGACCAGCTGCAGCAGCGTGGCGGTGGACTCGAGGGTGGCGGCGGTACGGGCCGGGCGCTCGTCGTGCCACGGGCCGAGGAGCACGACGAGGTCGGGGCGGCGCTTCTTGATCAGGGTCTGCGCGGCCTTGCGGCGCAGGTCGACCTCGGCGTGCTCGACGTCCTTGGGGCGATCGGGGAACGGCCGGGTGTCGACGGCGAGGACGTCGTAGCTGCGGTGCAGGCGACGGCACAGCACGCGGCCCAGGCTCGACGCCGCCGCGGTCACGAGGACGCGCGGGCGGACGAGCCGCGCCGTCGAGCGGCGGTCCTTGGCGGGGGGCTTGCGGGTCGCCATCGTGGTGCCTGTCCTGGCGGTCCTTCCTGTCGTGGGTGTCTGCGGGTCGGGTCGGGGCGAGGCTCAGAAGAAGATCGAGGTGCGCCGCTTTAGGCCGTGCTCGATCATGCGCTGGATGGTGTTCTTCACCTTCTTCACGTGACCGGCGACGACCTCGTCATCGTCGTCGGCGGCGCCCTTGAATTCCATCGGCTCGGCGAACCAGATGCGGTAGCGCGTGGGCAGCGGCAGCGGCAGCACCTGCGGGAAGATGACCGGCGCCGCCGGCAGGCCGAGCAGGCGGGCCAGCGGGCGGATGTCGGCGACGGCGGGCGCCTGCTCTTCGGCGCCGATCACGGCGAAGGGCACGATGGGCGCGCGCGTCTGCAGCGCCAGACGCATGAAGCCGTGGCCGAAGTCGCCGAGCTGGTAGCGATGCGCGAACAGCTTGTTGATGCCCTTGGCACCCTCGGGAAACACCATGACCGCTTCTTCGGCGTTGAGCAGGCGCGCGCACGACGTGGGGTCGCCCACGATCTGCCCCGCACGCACGAACAGCTCGGACACGAACGGCAGGTCGGCGCTCCAACGCTCGACCATGCCCCGCACCAGGCGCGGGCGCGGCGCGTCGGCGAGCACCGTCGTGCCTACCATCGCGGCATCGAACGGCAGCTGGCCCGAGTGGTTGCCGATCA
>VGSZ01000101.1 GCA_016874845.1 Deltaproteobacteria bacterium | reverse complement strand
CTTCACCGAGAACATCGCGCTGTTCGGCGGCGTCGACTTCGACAACACCTTCATCGGCGCCCGCGACGTCACCCCCGAGTTCTTCACCGGGCTCGACCTGCTGTCCGAGGACGTCTGCGCCCGCGCCGCCGCCGATGGCACCGGGCCGTTCGCCGACGTCGACCTCGCCGCGCCGGTCTTCGAGGAGCCGGCGTCGTCGTCGACGACGCTGCAGGCCGAGCTGGTCTTCGCCGACCACATCGTGAGCCCTGCGGGCGCCCCCACCGCCGGCTGCCTGCCGTCGGGCCGCGTGCTGATGGTGGGCGGCGCCGGCGCCGCCGGCCTCGTCGACGACGCCCGCACGCTGAACGTCAACGCGTCGACCTTCGTCGTCGACGCCGCGCGCACGCTGCCGGCGGTGCGCCCGGCCCCGCGCACCGGCGGCGCCATGGTCTGGGACGACCGCCGCGGGCGCCTCTTCCTGTTCGGCGGACAGGCCCGCGCCGACGACGACCCCGCGGGGCTCCTGGGCGACGCGTGGGAGTACGCGGCCCCGGCCAGCGGCAACGTCGGCACGTGGACGGCGCTGCCCGCCGCCGCGCCGGCCCCGTCGCCGCGCGCCGGCCACGCGATGGCCGTCGACGCGCTCGCGGGCCGCGTCGTGCTGTTCGGCGGCGTCGACGCCGCCGGCGTGCGCGGCGACACCTGGGTGCGCGAGGCCGGCGTGTGGCGCCTCGTGACGACGACGACGGCGCCGCCGGCGCGCACCCGCGCCACGCTGGTGCACGTGACGTCGACGCGCACGACGCTGTTGTTCGGCGGCTTCGACGCGACCGGCGCGGCGCTCTCCGACTCGTGGTCGTTCGACGGCGCCACGTGGCGGCGCCTGCAGCCGCTGTCGTCGCCGCCGGCGCGCGGCGACGCCATGGCCACCTACGACGGCGTGCGCGGCAACGTTGTGCTGTTCGGCGGCGCCTCGCAGGCGTCGTCGGGCGCGGCGGTGCTCGGCGACACGTGGGTGTGGTCGGGGGCCAACTGGGCGCAGGCGGCGCCGGCGACCTCGCCGCCATCCCGCCGCGCCGGCGGGCTCGTGTGGCACGCGGCGTCGCGGCGCGCGCTGCTCGTGGGCGGCGCCGACGGCGCGGGCGCCCTGCTCGGCGACGTGTGGCTGTTCGACCCCGGCGCGTCGGCGTGGTCGACGGCGACGCTGTCGGGCACGGCGCTGGCGCCGGTGGCGGCGCGGGGCGCGCTGTTTGCCTACGACGCGGCGTTCTCGGCGGCGACGAACCCGGCGTCGACGGTGACCTTCTGCACGTCGTCGGGGGTGCGCCACCGCCTCGACCTGCCGCGCGGCGGCGGCGTGCGCGTCACGGTGCGCGCCCGCGGGCAGGAGGCCGGGCCCGACCTGCCGCGGCTGGAGCTCAAGGTCGACGGCGTGACCCGCGCTGCGTTCTTGGTGCCCGCCGGCAACGGCGAGGACATCAACAACAACGGCGTCCTCGACGTCAGCCCGACCTTCGAGGACCGCAACCTGAGCGGCGCGCTCGACGGCCCCGCGTCGCCGGCGACGCTGGCGCCGTGCGGCAGCACCAACCCGGCGACTGTGTGCAGCTTCAGCGGCACCGGGCTGCCCGGCGGCAACGCGCTCGACCGCGAGTACACCGCCGAGCTGTTCGGGCTGGCGCCGGGCGTCCACGTCGTCGACGCTGTCTTCGTCAACGACTTCTTCGACGGGACGCGCGGGCTCGACCGCAACATGATCGTCGACAAGCTGGCCTACGACGCGCCGCTGCCCGGCTCGGTGCAAGACGCCGCCGCCGGCGCCGCGCTGGCCACCCACGCGCGCGTGGCCGGCGTGATGCGCCACGTGCTGCAGCGTCCGGTGATCGCCGACCAGGGCCCCGCCGACGAGGTCGCGCCGCTCGTGTCGCTGCTGCAGCGCTTCGTCGACGTCGACCCGAGCCACCCGCAGGCGTGGGCTGCCGTCTGCGAGGGCCTGCTGCGCCACCCCGACTTCCTGTACACGCGGCCGCCGTCGCAGGACGAGGAGGCGGCGGGCCTGCGGCAGCGCGCGCTGGTGACGAAGACGGCGTTCGATCTGCTCGACCGGCCGCCCACCGACGACGAGCTGCTGCGCTTCGACGCCGGCGCGCCCCGCGCGGCGCTGGTCGAGGAGTGGCTGGCCAGCGACGAGTTCCGCCGCGCCTACCAGCACCGCGTGCGCCAGATCCTCGAGAGCGACGGCACCCCCGACGGCGACGAGCCAGCGCGGCTGTGGACGTACGTCGCCGTGGCTGACCGGCCGATGGGCGAGATCCTGACCGCCGACTACACCGTCACGGAGACCGCGCAGGGCCTTACCCCCGTCGCCCGCCCGGCGGCGCACGGACCCACCGGCGTGCTGACGATGAAGGGCTACGTCGTCGGCAAGCCCGGTCTGCCCCACTACAACTACGCGGCGCGGGTGCTGACCGGCTTCCTCGGCATGGTGTTCGAGGTGCCACAGGAGGCCTTCGACGCCCGCGCGACGGCGACGGCGACGTCGACGGTGGACCCGACCAGCGTCTGCTACTCGTGCCACCGGCTGCTGACGCCGCTGCAGCACCAGCGGCTGGCGTGGGACGACGACGGCAACCACCGCACGACGTTCGACGACGGCCGGCTCATCGACGACAGCGATCAGGGGCTGGTGGCCGACTATCCGTTCCGCGGGCCGGGGCTGCAGTCGTTCTCGCTGCGCGCGGTGCGCAAGGAGGGCTTCGTGCGCCGCATGGCCAACGTGCACGCGCTGATGCTCCTTGGTCGCCTCGTGCGCCACGAGGCCGACGAGCGGGCGCTGTACAAGCAGCTGTTCGACGCCGCCGCCCACGGCGACGGCCTGCTGAAGGATCAGCTGCGGCTGCTGTTGTTCTCCGACCCCTACGTCTCGCCCATCGTCGCCGGAGGTGCGCCATGACGCGCGCGTCGCATCCCCCTGTCGTCCGCTCGGGTCGTCGTCGGTTCCTCGCCGACGCCGCCGCCGCCAGCGCGTCGCTGTCGGTGCTCGAGTGGCTCGGCTTCTTCCGCGACCACGGCGTGCCCGGCACGGCGAAGGACTGGGGGCTGGCGAGCGCCCGCGCCGCCGAGGAGACCCCCGCCGACGACCGCTTCCTCGTCTACTGGTTCGCCGAGGGCGGCTGGGACTCGTACTCGCTGTTCAGCCCGGTGCACACGCCGAACCACTCGGCGCTGTCGATCCCGGCGAACACGCTCTACCCCTCGCCGCCGTGGAGCCAGCAATTCTACCGGGCGCAGGGCTACGGCGTGTCGCCGTCGTTGCCGCCGCCGTCGACGGTGTCGGGCATCGAGCACGGCTACCTGGCCGCGCCGGGGCGCTCGCTGTTGGCCGACATGGCGGTGGTGTCGTCGCACCGGGGCAACCTGTTCCACTCGGGCGGGCGCTTCGACTGCCACTACGGCATGTACACGCGGTCGTTGAACGCGCAGCGCCAGCCCGACGAGCGCACGGTGCTGCAGGCGTTCTGCGAGGCGAAGGGCGCGAACTTCCTGTTGCCCCACGTGTCGTGGCACCGCTGGCTCGCCGACGGCGAGCTGGACCTTGGCCAGTACCCCGAGGGCACGGGCTACTACGAGAAGCTCGGGCCGGCGTACGCGCACACCATCTACGGCCGCACGCCCCGCGACCTGAAGGCGCGCCTCGGCTCGCTCGGCGACCTCGCGACGCAGAGCCGGCGGCGGCTGCTGCGCAGCTACACCGACGACCTGCACGCGCGCTTCCTCGCCGACCGCGACGGCCCGTCGGTGCGGGCGTTCTCGTCGGCGTTGTCGATCCACCGGCAGCTGGCCGACCGCGGCGCGGTGTTCAACCTGAACACGCTGTTCGACGACCCCGACCTGCGGGCCGAGTTCGGCGTCCGCGACGGCGACGACCAGACCACGGCCACCGTCGTCAACGGCATGCCGGCACGCAGCAAGGACACGCCGCACATCCGCGTGCAGACGATGATGGCCTACGAGCTGATGCGGGCGAAGATCAGCTGCGGGCTGTGGCTCGAGAACCGCGAGGTGCGCGGCTTCGACAGCCACCGCGGGCGGCGCGACGTGCTCGACGCGGACAGCAACTCCGACCAGCGCACGGTGATCGCCGACGAGATCTGGAACCCGCTGTCGCGCTTCGTCGCTCGGCTGAAGTCCACCGAGATGCCCGGCGCGCCCGGCGTGTCGATGTACGACCGCACGACCATCGTGCTATGCTCCGAGATGGGGCGCGCGATCAGCGGCAACGTCGACGCCATCCTCGCCAACACCGCCCTGCCCGACGACGTGCGCTACGCCCAGATCCTCGATCAGGACGTCTGCCAGCATTGGCACGTCAACGGCGTGGCCTTCCTCGGCGGCAACGTGCGCGGCGGCACCCAGTTCGGCCGCGTCGGCAGCGAGACCCTCGAGAGCATCCCGACGATGCCCGACGGCACCCTCGACCCGGCCTTCGACCCGGGGACCGGTCAGCTGCGCCCCGGCCAGCAGAAGAGCGCGGCGTCGTTCGTGTCCGACCCCGGCCACGTCTACGCGACGGCGCTGGCGCTCTCGGGCGTGTCGCCCGCGGGGCGCGGGCGCAACACGCGCCCGGCGCTGCCGTTCGTGCAGCGCTGAGCAGTCAGGCGGTGGGCGGTGCTGTCGCCGCCGTCCGTCGCGGCTCGTCGGCACCGATGTCGCGCACGCCGCTGCGCCGCGCCCGGTCGAGGTCGTGGGTGCCGTTCGACAGGAGCGCCGCGTCGACGCATGGCGAGCCTTCGGCGAGGTGCAGATCGCGGGCCTCGCCGGGATCGACGAACCGCGGGTCCACGTTCAGGTTCGCGAGCCCACCCGGGGCGCCGCCCTCCACGTCCGACCCGTAGAAGCGGCAGGCCGGCCCAGGCGGCAGAACGGGCCCACGCACACTGCGCCAGCCCCGGGGTCGACGAACGTGACCGGCGCGTCGTCGCTCCACGCCGGCGTGACGCCCCACAGGCTGTGCAGGCCGGTCCACGCCTTCGGCGCGGACGCCCGCGCCTGCAGCAGCGCTGACGCCTCCGCCGTCGTGGCGGCGTTGTCGACGCGCGCGAGGTTGCCGCCGACCTGCCGGCACGCGCGCCGGCCCTCGCGAAAGGGGGCGGGCGTCGACAGCGCCACGAGGCAGCGGCCATGAATCAGGCGCCGCTGCCCGACCATGTCGGTGGCCCGCGCGCACGACACCGTGCAGTCCGCGGCTCGCAGCCGTCGCCGCTCGTGTCGTTGCCGTCGTCGCACTCCTCGCCGACGACGTTCACCTGCCCGTCGCCGCAGCGCCCGCCGACCTCGCCCTCGCCCTAGCCCTCGCCCTTGCCGGCCGACTCGACGCACACGCCGTCGAGACACAGCGCGGGCCGATCACAGTCGTCGTCGTCTTTGCAGGTGTCGGCGACGCCGGTGGTCGGGCAGCCAACACCGAGCAGGCCAGGCGCGACGAGCGCAACGACGAGCGCGAGACGCGTGAGCACGGCCGAGGCCGACAACCACGACCACGGCGGCAGCGCGGCGACGGGGCGAGAACGACGACGCACGGGGACAGCCTCGTCGATCCCTCGCGCTCCAACAAACCGCGCGGCAACGGCGCGCGCCCACGGTCGACGGCCGCCGCTGGCGACGCCGCCTCCACGAGGTCGACGTCGACGTCGGCGGTGTCGACGTCCGCCGCTGGCTACGTCGCCTTCACGAGGTCGACCACCGCGGCCACCGCCTGCGCCACCTGCCCGAAGGGGTTCTGGCCGTCGCCACCGATGGTCGTCACCTTGACCTCGCCAAACTTCTGGCCGACGGCGCCGGCCAGCGCCGGCAGGTTCTTCGCCAGCGCCACGCGGACGTCGCTGGCGGCGATCACGGCCTGCACCTCGGCGCGCTTCGCCGCGAGCTCGACCTCAGCGTGGCCCTGCACCCGCACGACCTCGGCAGAGGCGCGCTGCGCGGCCAGTTGCTCGTCGCGGGCCAGCGCCGCCAGCTCGGCCTCCTTGTGCGCGGCGTCGAGCAGCAGCGCGTGGGTGGCGAGCCGCGCCTCGGCCTCCTTGCGCCGCAGCTCCTCGAGCACGAGGGCGCGCTGCACCTCGGCCTCGCGCTCCTGCAACAGCAGCGCGGCCTTGCGCTCGCGCAGCGCCGCCTCGTCAGCGAGGCGCGCCGCCTCGAGCTCGCGGGCGATGGCGGCCTTCTTGAGCGACTCCTCGCGCGCGATCTCGGCCTGCCGCAGCGCGAGGCCGGTCTTCTTCTCGGCGACGGCGAGGGTCTGGGCGATGCGGGCCTCCTCGATGTCCTTCGCGCAGGCGGTCTCGCGGGCGGTGACCTCTTTTTCGGCCTCGGCGTGCGCGATGCGCGCGCGCCGATCGAGGCCGCTGCGAAACGGCGCCTGCATCTGGCGAAACACCGCCTCCGACAGCACGCGCACCTCCTGGATCTCGATGGTGTCGACGACGATCCCCCAGCCGCGGGCGGCGTCGTCGTTGGGGGAGCCGTTGCCGCCGACGACGGGGGCGACCTCGCGCAACAGCTCGTCGGCGAGCGCCTCTTTTCGCTTCTGCAGGCAGTCGTCGACGGCGAGGTTGGCGATCAGGCGTCGGGCGGCGCCGACGAACATCGCGCTCAGCGTCTCTTCTAGCTTCTGCTGCGCGCGCTCGGGGAAGCTGAAGTTCAAGACGCGGTAGGCCACCAGCGGGTCAGCGATGCGGTAGACGGCGAGCCCCGTCACCTCGACGCCGACGCGCTCGAGCGTCACCTGGTCGGCGCGGAAGCGCAGCTGCTGCAGCGACGTCGGGATGACCGCCACCGAGTCCCACGGCCACTTGAAGCACGTCGCCCCCTGCCCCGACGTCGCCGCGCGCACGCTGCCGCGGCGCACGTGCACCAGAAACTCCGACGGCCGCGCCGACACGAAGCCCCAGCGCTTGGTCTTCTCGGGATCCTCGACGGGACGGCCGGCGCGCCACCCCGCCGTCTCGCGCGGGCGATCGCTGGTGAAGATCTCGGTGGTCGTGGAGTGCTGGCTCTTGCTCATCGCGTCCTCCGTCGTGCGGCATCCACGGACCAAGGGACGTGCCAGCGACGAGCACCCGCCGACGCGGCCTGGCTGCGCGACGCCTGCTCGGGGTCGCGCCTCCGTCGCGCTGTTTCGAGGCAGCCCGGCTGCGCCGTTTCGGGGCGGCCGCGCCGGCGGTCACCTTCCGGCGTCAAGGCGGACGCACCTCGGCCACGATCGCCGCGCCGGCCTCGGCGCTGGCGCAGGCGAGCAAGCGGTCGCCGACGGACGTCGTCAGCGCCGCGCTCGCCTCGGCCAGCCGCTGCCCCGTCGTCTCGGTGTGCAGCGCGACGTAGCCGGTGAACGTCCCGTCGGCCGCGAAGGTCGGCTGGCCCTCGACCCGCACCCAGTACTGCCGCCCGTCGCGGGCGTAGTGCAGCGCCTCGATGGCGTAGGGCGCCCGCGCCGCCACCGCACCCCGCACCCCGTCCTGCACCGCGGCGGCGGCCTCGGGCCCCACCGACAGCGTCGTCGGCACGCGGCCGCGCACCGCCGCCGGCCCCCAGCCGGTCAGCGCGGCGAACGCGGCGTTGACCCACACGACGCGGTCGAGGGTGTCGGTGACGACGAGGGCGCCGCCGAGCGGCTCGAGGGCGTCGAGCACCCGCGACGGCAGACGCGCCGCGCCCGCCGCGTCGCTCACCGGTGGCGCGTCATGCTCGCTCGTGCCCGGCACCGTGGACCTCCCTTCCGCGCCTCGCCGGCCGCGCGCTACTTGCGCAGCTCGTCGAAGCCGATGTCGACGAAGCCGCTCTGGTCGGGCCGCGGATCACCGTCGAGATCGACGGTGTTGAGGCCGGGCGCGCGGCAGACGTCGACGCAGTTTTGGAAGGTCACCTCCTCGCCGGAGAGCAGCGGGGCGCGGTGGTAGTCGCCGTTGGCGGCGTCGACGAGCTTGCAGGCGATGCGGAGGTTGCGCACGGTAGCCGGCTCCACCGGCGACACTTCGTTGGAAGGGAACATGACGAACCTCTGTTGCCCGTCGAGGTCGCGGAAGACCCGCACGTTCCTGGTATGCGATGCATAAACATATATTTCCGTGTCGGCTTTCTGGTCCACGCTTGACACCTCGTGCAGCTCGGGCGCCGCGTCGAACACCGGCCCGCTGTTCTCTTCGTAGGAGACGACGTTCACGACACTGGGCAAAAACGCCTCCAGGACGACGAAGGTCGACCGGTCGAGACGGATCACCGGCGCGGCGGTGGCGCCCTGCGTGCGCGCCCGCACCAACGTGTTTGCCGCGACGACGAACAACGAATCGGTGATGGTGAGCGTCGCGTTGCCGACGTGGTCGATCACGCTCTGGTGCGGCGGCAGGACCATCTGCGGGTCAGCGCGCAGCGCGACGCGGCTCCACGTGAGGTCGGCGTCGCCCGCGAGCACAAACGGAACCTGACTCCGGTCCGTGGGGGGGCCGCCGATCGGGTCGCAGAGGACCGAAGGCGGCCGTTGCTCGAAGTCGATGGCGACGTCGCGCAGCGTGACCTGTGAACCAAACGCGCGCAGCGCCCGCGGCACGCAGACCTCGCTGGCGTGGAGCTCGCTGTCGACCACGAGCAGCTCGCCAAAGTCCCTGACGGACAATGCCGTGTGCACGGCCTGCTCGGCGGCCGCCCTTCCGGGTAGGCCCCGAATTCGAAGCCTACATCCCGCAGCGTCATCGTGCAGTCGATGCACTCCAGGAGCGTCGTGGCGGTGACGAAGTCGGACGCGTCGTCGACGACGACGATCCCGGTGACCACCACGCCATCGACGTCGGGCCCGGCGACGATCCCCATCGCGTCGGGCGGTGGTTCGTTGCCCGGGTCGACGTAGCGAAGCTGGATCGTCGACCGAAGGCGCTGTCGAAAGTCGATCGGATCGCGGCCGCCGAACACGTTGACCCCGGGCGGCAGCTTGAGCGGGACGTGGCCGAACTGGTTCGTGGGCAGCACCTCTTCGTACCGGCCGACGGTGACGATCACGTCCTTGAGCTGCGCGGCTGCCTCAGCGAGGCCGCGGGCCAACGAGCGACAGCGGTTCGACGGCGCGCCGCAGCCCGCCGCGTCGGTGCCCGTCGTCGACACGATCACGTGCTCGTCGCGAGGCTGCACCCGCAGCGTCACGCTGACCGCGTTTGAGCGCGCGCCGCGGGCGTCGACGGCGGTGAGCTCGTAGACGATCTCGTTGTCGCCGCGCTCGAGCAGCAGCGCCCGCAGCGACGGCGCTTGCAGCGTCGGCGCCGGCCCCAGCAGCGTGACGGGAAAGCCCACCGCCGGCGTTCGTCGATGCCACTCGATCGTCGCCGTGTCGCCGTCGGGGTCCGACGCCGTCGCTGACAGCGGGGAGTTCTCGCCAACCACGGCACGCACGACCGCCGCGCCAGCGACGACATTGGGCGGCGCATTCACACGGGTGACGACGATGGCGACGAGGTCGCCGACGCTTTCGGCGGCGCCATCGCTGACCACGTGCTGGAACAGGTAGACGTCCGCCGTCGACGCGGTGAACGACGGCGTGATGCCCTCAAGGCGCCCCGTGCCGCCTGTGACGTCGGCGCCGTCGAGCTGCGTCCAGAGGTAGGACGTGATGGCGTCGCCATCGGGCTCCGACGACGACGAGCCGTCGAGCACGTTCACGTCGCTGACGCCCGACGCGAGCTGCCGCGCGTCGGCCACCGGGGGGCCGTTGACGCTGGTGACGGCGACGTCGTCGGTGACGGTGGCGAAGCGATCGCTGACGGCGAGCCGCAGCACGTAGCAGGCGCCCGGCGTGCACGCCGCCGGGTTCGTCACGTCGGTGCGCACGGTGGGCGTGAACGTCGCGTTGGCGCTCGCCACGTTGGCGAGCACGCCGCCGCCCCCTGACGGGCGGTCGACGATGCTCCAGCGGAACGTCAGCGCGTCCCGGCCGGCTCGTCGACCACGCGCCAGCGCAGCTGCAACGCGTCGCCGTCGGCGTCGTCGACGGCGGCGACGACGTCGATGGCGACGCCGGCGGTGGCCGCCACCGACGGCGGGGCGAGGACCGACGGCGCGCGGCTCAGCCCGACGACGAAGACGCGGTCGGTGTCGACGCCGCCGCGGCCGTCCTCGACCGTCAGCTCCAGCTCGTAGCAGGCGCCCGCCGTGCAACGCGCGGCGTCGGTGACGCCGGTGGTGCGCGCCGTGGGCGTGAAGCGCGCCACGTGGCGCGATTTCCGCGCGGGCGGCGGCTTGGCGGCCCCGGTCGAGGATGCGAGACCGGGCCGGATGAGCGACCGCTACCATGAATTCGCCCGCGCCGTCGTCGCGCGGCAGGAGCAACAGCGCGAGCGCCGCGAGGCGGGCCACCTCGACGAGGCGACCATGAAGGCCATCGCCGTCGAGCTCGGCATGACCGAAGAGGACCTGCTCGCCGCCCGCGCCGAGGGCGAGGCGCGCAAGCAGCGGGCGCGCGCGCTGCGCCAGCAGGGGCTCGTCGACGAGGCCATCGTCGAGCTCGAGAGCGCCCACGCCTTCGCGCCGCTCGACCTCGAGGCGACGGCGCTGCTCGCCGACGCGCTGGTCAAGCGCGGGCGCAAGAACGACGACGACGCCGACCTGCAGCGCGCCCGCGCGCTCTGCCTCGACGTGCTGCAGGCCGCGCCCGCCCACAACGACGCCGCCGCGCTGTTGAACGTCATCCGGAACAACCCGGCGGGCGCGCACCGGCGCGTGCCGGCGGGCGTCGTCGTGGGCGCCGCCGCCGTCGTCGGTGTGCTTGGGCTGGTGGCGCTTGCGCTGGTGCGCGCGCTCGGCTGACGACGGCGGCGCGTGGCGCTACGCGGCGCCCAGGCGGTGCAGCTCGTCGGACAGCACGATGCGCCGCCGCGCCGCGCCGGGGTCGAAGGCCAGCCGCACCAGCGCGCGGGCGACGACATCGACGGGGATCGCCGCCCAGCGCGACTGCCGCCCGATCACGGGCCCGAGCGCGCGCATCACGCTCAGGCCCAGCGCCTCGCCCGGCCGACGGTCGCGCCGCGCCCCGCCGGGGTCGAGCAGCGACGGCCGGACCACGACGAACGACGAGAAGCCCACGCGCTCGACGGCGTCCTCGGCCTCGCCCTTGGTGCGCAGGTAGAAGCTCTTCGCCAGCGCGTCGGCGCCGAGCGAGGTGACGAGCAGGAAGCGCTTCGCCCCGTGCCGCTTCGCCGCCTCGGCGAAGGCGACGACGGCATCGTGGTCGACGGCGCGAAACGCCTCGCGGCTGCCGGCCTGCCGCATCGTCGTGCCCAGGCAGCAGAAGGCGACGTCGACCTCGTCGGGACAGACGCGACCGATGCTGGCCGCGTCGGACAGATCGGCGACGACGCTGACCAGCCGTGCGTGCCGCGCCGCCAGCGCGCGACGGCCGACGGCGGCGACGCGGCCGACGCGGTCGTCGACGAGCAGGTCCTGCAGCAGCCGCGCGCCGACGGCGCCCGACCCGCCAGCCACGAGGCAGCACACCGGCGAAGGCGTCGTCGGCGATGGAGGCGTGGTCGTCATGCGGTGACCCCCTGCGCTTGCCAGAAGCGGGCGAGCGCGTCGTGGAACTGCGCGGGCTGCTCGAGGGCGGCGTAGTGCGTGCCCGACTGCAGCACCGCCAGCTCGCCGCGCGGCAGGGCCCGGGCCATCCGCTCCATGGCCAACAGCGGCGTCATGCGGTCGTGGCTGCCGGCGACGATCAACGTCGGGACGCCGATCCGCGGCAGCGCCGGCCACGCGTCGTGCGCGCCCAGGTGGCCAAGGATGGTGGCGAAGGTGTCGACGTCGAGCGCGGCGAAGCCGGCGGCGGCGGCGCGGAACGTCGGCCGGTCGATGCTGTCGCGCACGAGCCCCGCCCGCACGAACAGCGGCACCAGCCACGAGCGATGCACCAGCCGCGCGGTGAGCGCGGCGACGACGCCGTCGGCGGCCTTCATCCCCGAGAGCAACGGCGGCACCAGCGACGCCAGCGCCCGCGCGACGACGGGGTGGCCGCCGAGCCCGTCGAACGCCCGCCCCGCCACGCCGTTGTGCAGCGTCAGCGTGGCGAGCCGCTCGCGCTGCCCGCCGTCTTCGAGGATGCGCGCCGCCTCGAGCAGCACCTGCACGCCCATCGACCAGCCAAGCGCGTGGAAGCGCCGCCAGCCGAGGGCGTCCGCGACAGCGACGGCGTCTTTGGCGTGGGCCGACACCGCCAGCGCGGGCGCTCCGCCCACCGGTCGCCCCGACGCAAACAGACCGCGCGTGTCGAAGCAGGCGATGCGGAAGTACGGGCGGAAGCGCTCGATCAGCAGGCGGTAGGCGACGACGGTGGCGCCGAGCCCGTTGACCAGCAGCAGGGACGGCTGCGCGCCGCCCGGGTGGTCGTCGACCACCTGCACCGACAGCGGCGTACCGTCGAACGATGGCACGCTGCGGCGAACCATCCCGGGGATCACGACGTCGTGACTCACGACGGGCATCGTGACGCCAGCGGACGCGCGACGCAAGCGTAGCGCGCGGCCGGGCGGGCGTCGTCGTCGTCGGTGCTTCTGCTACGGTCGCGGCATGGTCGTCGTCCCTGCCACCCGCCCGGCCCCCCTCGGCGCGCTGATGTGCGGCCCGCGCGGCGGACGCGGCCCGTCGCTTTCGTTCGTCAGGGCTGTCGTCAGGGCTGTCGTCAGGGCTGTCGTCAGGGCTGTCGTCATCGTCGCCCTCATCGCCGTCGTCGGCGGCGCTGCCGGCTGCACCGGCCGACGGCCGTCGCTGGAGCGCTTCAACAAGGGGGGGCTCGTCGACCCCGTCGACTTTCCCGACGCGCCCGCCGTGCTGCTGGTCGACCGCAGCGAGGTGACCATCGCCGCGAAGGAGAATGGCGCGCGCCCGGTGGCCGAGGTCGTGCGGACCCGTCGCGTGCAAGTGCTCACCGAGGCCGGCCGCGCGCTGACCCGCGTGCTCGTGCCTTTCGACGAGCGCACCCGCGTCTGGTCGATCCAGGCCCGCGTGCTCCGGCAGGACGGCAGCGAGGTGAAGATGCACGACGCCGCCGTCGTCGACGTCGACCGCTTCACCGACGGCCCGCAGGCGAAGCTGTACGACGGCCCGGGCTACAAGCTCGCCAAGGTCCCCGACGTCGCGGTCGGCGACGTGTTCGAGGTGACGACGCTGCTGCGCGTGCGCGACCCGCGCTGGCTCGAGCCGGTGTCCGTCGGCGGTGACCTGCCCATCGTGCGCGGCGAGGTCGTCGTCAACGTGCAGCAGGGGCTCGACGTCGACATGCGGGTGACGAAGCAGGGCGAGGTCAAGGACGTCAAGGCGACGCGCATCCCCACGTCGCTGTCGCTGTTGACCGAGAAGCAGCCGCTGCCCGAGGGGCGCGACCGCGGCACGCGCCACGTGTGGGTCTTCGACCGCGAGCCCGCCGTCTACCCCGAGGGCATGGCCGCCGACCCCGCGGCGCTGGCGACGCAGGTGCACCTGCTGCTGCGCGGCGGCGCCGGCGCGTTCCGCTCCATCGACGACGTCGCCGCCTGGTACCGCGAGGTCACCGCCGGCCGGGACCAGCCCGACGCCGAGGTGCGCCGCCTCGCTGGCGCGCTGCGCGGCGGCAAGATGGACAAGGTCAAGGCGGTGCAGCGCTTCCTGCAGGACGACATCGCCGACACGCCGACGTTCCTGAACCTCGCCGCGCTGCCTGCCCGCGCCCCCGGCGACGTCATCCGGGCGAAGGTCGGCGACGCGAAGGATCAGGCGAGCCTGGCGCTGGCCCTGCTGCGCGCCGCCGGCGTCGACGGCAGCCCGGTGCTGGTGTCGCGCCACGGCAGCTTCGCCAGCATCCCCGACCTGCCGACGCCGGCGCCGTTCAACCACGTCGTCGTCGCCGTGCCGATGGGCGGCAGCTACGCCTGGATCGACCCGTCGACGCCGGGGCTGCCCCTCGGGCGCCTGCCCGCCGAGCTGCAGGGGGCCGTGGGGATCGTCGTCGGCCCGTCGGGCGGCGAGCTGCTGACACTGCCCGAGGACGACGAGAAGAAGAACGCCGTCGACGTGCGCGTCGAGCTGACGCTGGATGCCGCCGGCCGCGCCAGCGGCGTCGTCAAGGCGACGCTCACCGGCGTCGACGCCGCCCGCGCCCGCGTGATCCTCGGCCTGCCCGAAGAGCAGCAGCCCGCGGCGATGAAGGCGCTGCTGCTCGGGGCGCGCTTCGGCGACCCCGACGCCAGGGACGGCCTGCCGTTCCAGGACGTATTCCGGCTCGCGGCGCGCAACGACAACGACAAGGAAGAGGCGGTGAAGGTGCAGGTCCGCCTCGGCGAGGTCGAGCTCGGCACCGGCGCCGTCACCCCCGAGCGCCTGCTCGGCCGGCCCTTTGGCTTCCTGTGGCGCGAGGGCCGGCGGTCGACGACGTTCCTCGGCGCGCGGCGCGTGTGGCAGGTGCGGCTCGACGTCAAGCTGCCGGGCGACCTCGGCGTGGCGGTGCTGCCGGTGTCGCTCGACAAGACCGGCCCGCTGGTGGACGTCGTCGAGCGCTGGGCGGTGGCCGACGGCGTGCTCAGCTTCCAGCGCACGCTGACCAACCACGAGCGGATCATCTCGTCGGCCCGCTACGACGAGCTGCGCG
Organism: Deltaproteobacteria bacterium; assembly: GCA_016874845.1. Lineage (GTDB taxonomy): Bacteria > Myxococcota > UBA727 > UBA727 > VGSZ01 > VGSZ01. The sequence goes on along the minus strand of VGSZ01000101.1, from coordinate 1,929 downwards.
CCCCCGTCATCGCCTCGTGGGCCCGCGCCGCCCAGCCGGTGCAGCTCGTGCCCGGCGGCGATCGCGGCACCACCTACGGCCGCGACGAGTTCTGATGCGCGCCCGCGCCGCCGCCGGGTTCGTCGTCGCGGCGCTGGCCGTCTTCGCGGCGGCCACCGCGCTGCTGGCGTGTCGCCGCGAAGACGGCCCGGCGGGCGAGGCGACGAACACGACAACGACGGCGCCGCCGACGACGACGACCACGACGACGACCGCGGGCGTGAAGCGCCTGACCCTCGGCGTCACGTCGGAGCCGTCGTCGCTGTGCCCGTTGTTCTCCGACGGCGCCGCCACCGCCGAGGTGCAGGGCCTCGTGTTTCGCGAGCTCGTGCAGTCGACGCCGCAGGGCAAGACCGGCGATCTCGCCACGCGCGTGCCCACCCTCGGCGACGACGCCCGCCTCGAGGCCGACGGCACCTTCGTCGTCGACTGGACGCTGCGCCCCGACGCCCGCTGGTCCGACGGCACGCCGGTCACCGCGCGCGACGTCGTCGCCGGCTGGAAGGTCGCCGTCGACCCAGCCCAGGCCACCACCGGCGGCCGCGATCTGGCGCAGAAGATCGCGCGCATCGACGTCGTCGACGACCACCGCTTCCGCGTCGTCTGGCGCGCCCCCGAGCCCGCCTTCGCCGACGTGCGCACCCACCGCGTGCTGCCCGCCCACCGCGTGCTGCAGCACGACGGCGCGCCGCGCGACCTCGCCCGCGATCCGTTCTGCCGTCGACCGGTGGGCAACGGCCCGTTCGTCGTCGTCGACGTGCAGCCCGGCGCCTTCGTGCGCCTGCGCCGCAGCCCGCAGTTCCTGCCGCGGCCCCTGCTCGACGACGTCGTGGTGAAGATCGTGCCGTCCACCGATGCGCTGGCCGCCGCCCTCGTCGCCGGCGACGTCGACGCGAGCCTCGGGCACGGCGGCCTGTCGCCCACCGAGGCGGCCCGGCTCGTCGCCGCCCACGACGGCGCCCTCGTTGCGCTGCGCGCGCCGGGCACCACGTGGGTGCACCTCGACTTCAACCTCGACGACCCGGTGCTCAAGGACGTGCGCGTGCGGCGCGCGCTGGCGCTGGCCATCGACCGCCGCGCGCTGGTGCAGACCGTCGCCGACGACGCCTTCGACGTCGACGAGGGGTTCTTTCCGCGCCACCACCCGCTGCGCGTCGCCCTGCCCGCCCTTCCCTTCGACCCCGCGGCGGCGCGGCGCCTGCTCGACGAGGCCGGCTTCGTGGCGCCCGCGCCGGGCGCCGTGCGCGAAGACGCCCGCCCGGGCGGCACCGGCGCGCCGCTGCGCCTGCAGCTGGCCGCCGCGTCGGGCCAGCGCGAGACCGAGCGGGCCCTGCAGCTCGTGCAGGCGGCGCTGCGCGACGTCGGCGTCGACGTCGTGCTCGACCTGCGGCCGTTCAAGGTGTTCTTCGCCGAGGGCGCAAAGAAGCGCCGGCTGCCGCACCTGTCGTTCTACGCCTGGGTCGTCGACGAGAGCACGTCGGGGGCGAACCTGTGGCGCGCCGATCGCATCCCGTCGGCGGACAACGGCTTCACCGGTCAGAACCTGCCCGGCTGGCGCGACGACGAGGTCACGCGGCTGCTCGCCGAGGCCGACGCCTCCGTCGACGTCGCCGTGCGCCAGCGGAACCTCGAGCGCGTGCAGCAGCGCTTCGTGCAGGACGTGCCCGCCCTGTCGTTCTGGTTCCGCCCCGCCGTCGTCGTCGCCCGCCGCGGCATCAGCGGCCTGGCGCCGACGGGCACGCTGTCGCCGCTGGCGTGGAACGCCGCGACCTGGGACGTCGCCGCGCCGCCCTGACCGCAGCGCTCTGTGCGCCCTGCTCCGCGTCGCGCTCTGTGCGCCCTGCTCCGCGTCGCGCTCCTCCCTCCACCCTCACGCCGCGACGGCGACGA
>VGSZ01000100.1 GCA_016874845.1 Deltaproteobacteria bacterium | reverse complement strand
CGACGGGGTACGCCGTTCCGCCCCGCCCGCCCAACGTGCCCGACAGCCCGGCCAGCGCTGGCGTTCCTGTCGCCGCGTGGACGTCGACCACGACGATCTTGCCGGTGCGCGCGACGCCGGGCGTGACGCGCAGGCCGTCGCCGACGTCGGTCGGCGACGGAGCAAGCGGGGGCGGCGCCGAGGCGGTCGCGCTGCCCGTGCCGATGGCGCCGAGGCCCAGCGCGCCCACCAGCAGCTCGCGGCGCGTCGTCGTCATGGACGCAGCCCGAGGCGGCGCAGGGTGGTGCGTTCGCCGTCGCCCTGCAGCAGGTGCAGGCGCGCGAGGAAGTCGCGGTAGTCGAGGTAACGCCGCTCGACGGCGTCACGGCGCGGGGTCTCGAAGGCGCGCAGGCGCGACGCGGTGAAGCGCAGCGCCGCCAGCCGCAGCTCGGTGAACAGCCCGCGCCGCTCGCTGGCTGCGAGCGGGCGTACGCGCTGGTAGGCGTCGACGAGGGCGGCGGCGACATCGTCGCGCAGCTCGAGGCGCTCGCCACGGCGCGCGAACGCCCAGGCGCACACCGCGATGGCCAAGTCCAGCGCGAGGTGATCGCGCCCGGCCATCTCCCAGTCGAAGACGGCGACGAGCCGCGGCGCGTCGGCGCCGCCCTCCCACTTGGTGTTGTCGACGAACAGGTCGCCGTGCACGAGCCCGGCGGGAAGCGGGCGCCGTCGTCTCTGCACATCGGCCATGGTGGCGCAAAGCGGGCGCGCGATGGCGGCGGTCTCGTCGACGCGCAACAGGTCGGTGAGCCAGCCTGCCACGACGGCGGCGTCATATGGGTTGCGCCGTCGTCGTCGGAAGCGCCGCAGCCCGACGTGGGCCCGGGCGAGGAAGCGCCCGACCTGCGCCGCGTGCGCGGGCGCTACCTCGAAGATGCCGAGGTCGCGGCCGGGCAGGGCCGGGAACAGGCAGGCCCACCGGCGATCGAGGCCGTCGTCGAGGCCGAAGAAGGCGCCGCCGGCCACCGACCGCGCCATCCGCGGCGTGAGGACGTCGAGGCGCAGCACGTCGAGGGCCGCGAGCACGTCCCGCTCGTGGGCCAGCGACGACAGCGGCTTGCTCTCGTTGACGCGCAGGTACCAGACGACGCCGGTCTTCATCGTCACGCGGTAGGTGGTGTTCGTGCTGCCCTGCGGGATGCCGGCGATGTCGGCGATGCCAGCGCGGTCGTCGTGGGCGCCGGCGACGACCTCGGGGTACACCGACACCATCGCCTCGATGGTCTGCCGGTTCAGCTGCGTATAGACGGCCATGACCGGACTCTGCGTGTTCGACGTCGTCGACGCCACTTTCGGGGCCCAGTCCTTGCGCCTTCGTCAGGCGACGCCGCGCCGGTGCGTCTTCGCCCGTCGACCGCAAGGACGATGGGCGTGCCGGCTCGCCCGCGGCGACGGCGGGTCTGGCCGGACGCCCACCGAAAGGTGGAGCGGATGTCGGCGGCTGCGTAGAGTCGGCGCCATGGCACGGATCAAGATTGGCGATCTGCTGGTGAAGGCCAAGCTCATCGACGAGATGCAGCTGCGGGCGGCGCTCGCCTACCAGCGCCAATGGGGCGGCAAGCTCGGCGACGCGCTGGTCGCCAAAGGCTTGCTCGACGAGATGATGCTGTGGCGTGGGTTGTCCAAGCAGCTCGCCGTGCCGCTGGTCAGCCTGCCGGAGCACGCCTTTCCTCCGGGGATCGAAAGAGCCGTGCCGGTCGAGCTGTGCCGCAAGCACTCCATCGTGCCGCTGACGCGCGACAACCGCGAGGTGACCATCGCGACGTCGGAGCCCAACAACATCGCCGGCATCGACGAGGTCGCCTTCCGCGTCGGCTCGCGCCTGAAGGTCGTGCTGGCCCCCGACCGCGAGATCGAGTGGGCCACCCGGCGCCTCTACAACGGTGAGGTCGCGCCGTGTCCGCCGCCTCGCCTGCGCCGTGTCCTCGCCGAGACCGAGCCCGACCAAGGCCTGCAGACGCAGGCCCGCGGCCAGATGGTCGACTTCACTGCGCGCGGACCTTCGACGCCGCAGCACGAGGTGCAGGGGGCGTGGCAGGCGCCCGGCGCCGCGCCGACGCCGAGCGCGGTGCCGGCTCCGTTCGGTGTGACGTCTTCGGCGTCGACTGCGCCGGACAAACCGGGTGTCGGGGCTGCGGGCGCCGGTCAGGCAGGCCTAGGAGCACCGGGCTACGGGGCGCCGGGCCACGGGGCGCCGGGCCACGGGGCGCCGGCCCACGGGGCGCCGGGTTACGGGGCGCCGGGTTACGGGGCGCCGGCCCACGGGGCGCCGGGCCACGGGGCGCCGGGCTACGGGGCGCCGGGCTTCGGGGCGCCGGGCTTCGGGGCGCCGGGCTTCGGGGCGCCGGGCTTCGGGGCACCGGGCTTCGGGGCACCGGGCTTCGGGGCAGGCTTTGGCGCCGCCGGGGGCGCTGCTCCGGCCGGGGCCGGGGACGTCCCCGCCTCTGGGCCTCCCGCCTTCGGGGCCGGCGGGTTCGGCGCTCCGCCGCCAGGGTCGCCAGTGCCTGGCGCGGCCGCCGCCAGCCCGTTCGCATCGGGCCCGCCCACACCCACGGGCTACGCCGTGGGGGCGGGCGGGGCGGCCGAGTCGACGACGGTGCAGACCGAGGCGGCGCTGCGTGAGACGTCGGCGCTCTTGCGCTGGATCGTGGAGGCCTGCATCGCCCGCGGCGTGTTCACCCGCGACGAATACGTCGCCCGCGTGCGCGCCCAGCAGTAGCTCGACCCGGGGCCCGGTGGGGCTTCACCGGTGCGCGGCCACGAGGGCGATCACCGCCCCGGTGACCTCGTCGAGGGTCTTGCCGGTGGTGTCGATGACCACGGCGTCGGCGGCGGGGCGCAGCGGGGCGACCGCGCGCTCGCTGTCCTGCTTGTCGCGGGCGACGATGGCGGCGAGCACGCGCTCGTAGGTCTCGCCTTCGCCGAGGCCGCGCTCGGCGAGCTCGAGCATCCGCCGACGGGCGCGCTCCTCGGGCGAGGCGGTCACGAAGGCCTTCACCTCGGCGTCGGGGAACACGATGGTGCCGATGTCGCGCCCCTCGAGAACGCTGCCGGCCCCACGGCGGCCGAGGGCTCGCTGCAGCTCGAGCAACGCGCCGCGCACGGCGGGGTGGCGGGCCACCGCCGACGCCGCCGTCGACACGTCCGGGGTGCGGATGGCCGCCGAGACGTCCTCGTCATCGAGCACGACGCGGTTCTCGCCCCGCTGAACGACGAAGCGCAGGCGCGCGGGCAGCGTGGTGGCGAGCGCCCCGAGGGCCGCGCCGTCGTCGACGGGGGTTCCGCCCCGCAGCGCGAGCAGGGCGACGGTGCGGTAGATGGCCCCGGTGTCGACGAGGGACAGGCCGGCCCGTTCGGCCACGAGGCGCGCGACGGTGCTCTTGCCGGCGCCGGCGGGACCGTCGAGGGCGACGATCAGCGGTCGGGTCACGTCCGGCTCCCCGCTGCGCCCACGATCTCCGCCAGCGCGGCGAGGAGTCGGTCGTTCTCGGTCTGGGTGCCGACGGTGATCCGCACGCTGCGCGGCAGGCCGTAGTTGGCCACCGGCCGCACGATCAGCGCGCGCTGCAGCAGCGCGAGGTTCAGCGCCGGCACATCCAGCGGCAGCGACTCGGGCAGCGTGGCGAGGACGAAGTTCGCCTCCGACGGCGTCACTGCCAGGCCGAGCCCTTCGAGCGCTGTGACCAGCCGCGGCCGCTCGGCGCGGTTGTGGGCGCGGGTGCGCTCGATGTGCTCGACGTCATCGAGGGCGGCCAGCGCGGCGACCTGCGCCAGCGCGCTCACGTTGAAGGCGTCGCGCATCTGGTCGAGGATCTGCATGATCTCGACGTCGCCGACGGCGTAGCCGATGCGGTAGGCCGCCAGCCCGTGGATCTTCGAGAACGTGCGCAGGAACAGCGTGCGCGGGCGGCGACGTATGAGGGCGACGGCGTCTTCGTAGTCGGGGCGCTCGACGTACTCGGCGTAGGCCTCGTCGAGGACGATGACGACGTGATCGGGCACGCGGGCGACGAAGGCTTCGAGCGCGTCCCGGCCGAAGCAGGCGCCGATGGGGTTGTTGGGGTTGGCGAGGAAGACGAGTTTCACCGACGGGTCGGCGGCGGCGACGTCGGCGAGGGCGGCGAGGTCGTAGTTCAAGGCGGCGTCGAGGGGAACGGTGCGCTCGGGAGCGCCGACGATGCGGGCGCCGATGCGGTAGCAGACGAAGCTCGGCCATGCGTTCAGCAGCGCATCGCCCTCGCCGAGCAGCGCGCGGCACAGGTGGGTGATGAGCTCGTTGGTGCCGCAGCCGATCACGATCTGCGCGGGGGCGACGTCATGCAGGTGCGCGATGCGCGCCTTCAGCGCGAACGCGCCGGCGTCGGGGTAGAGGTGGCCCTTCGCGAGCGCCGCCTGCACCGCCGCCGTCGCCCTGGGCGAGGGGCCAAGACAGTTCTCGTTGCTCGCGAGCTTGGCGATGTTCGTGACCCCGAACTCGCGCTCGGTCTCCTCGATGGGCTTGCCCGGGACGTAGGGCAGAAGGTCTCGCAGGTGGGGCTCGACGAGAGGACGCATGAGGGGGCGTTACCGTCTTGCCCCGGGCCGGTGAAGTGGCCGCGCGGTCGTCGGAGTCGCCCCTCGACAGGACGCCGCGGTCAACCCCCCGTCAGCAGGGGGGGCGACGCGGCCCGGGGCGGCGAGCAGGGCGCTGGTGGCCTCGGCGAGGGGGTGCTAGGTCGCCCCTCCGCACCCCCCGTCGGCACCGCCAGGAGACTCCGTGGACTCGATCGGTACACCCGTGCTGTGGACAGGCTTCACCGTGATCGTCTTCGCGGTGCTCGCCATCGATCTGTTCCTGGCCAGCCGCGACGACAAGCCGATGACCCGTCGGGCCGCCCTCGGCTGGACGACGGTGTGGCTCTTCTGCGCGCTGGGCTTCGCCCTTGGCATCTACGGGCTGCTCGACCACGCCCGCAGCCGCGAGGCGGCGATGGAGTTCCTCGCCGGCTACCTGATCGAATACAGCCTGTCCGTCGACAACCTGTTCGTGTTCCTGCTGTTGTTCTCGGCGTTCAAGGTGCCGCAGCAGTACCAGCACCGCGTGCTCTTCTGGGGCATCTTCGGCGCCGTCCTGCTGCGCGCGATCTTCATCTTCGCCGGCACGGCGCTGCTGCAGCAGTTCCACTTCCTCATCTACGTCTTTGGCGCGTTCCTCGTCTTCACCGGCATCAAGCTCGTGATCCCCGGCGGGGACGATGAGGACGATGACGTCAGCGACAACAAGGTCGTGCTGTTCGCCACGCGCTTCATCCGCGTGCACGACCATTACGACGGCGACCGCTTCTTCACGATGCACAACGGCGTGCGGCTGGCGACTCCGCTGTTCCTCGTGCTCGTCTGCGTCGAGCTGTCCGACGTCGTCTTCGCGCTCGACTCGATCCCCGCGGTCTTCGGCGTCACCCTCGACCCGTTCATCGTCTACACGTCCAACATCTTCGCGATCCTTGGCCTGCGCAGCCTGTTCTTCCTGCTGTCGGGCGCGCTGTGGGGCTTGCGCTTCCTGAAGCCGGCGCTGGGGATCGTGCTGACGTTTGTGGGCGTCAAGATGACGCTCGGGCTGCTTGCCGCCGGCCTCGAGCGCGTGGGCTTGCAGGCCGCGGTCGACTGGTTGCCGCGCATCACGACGCCGCACGGAAGCGAGCCGAGTGTGCCGACGCCGGTGTCCCTCGCCATCGTCGGCGGCCTGCTGGCCTTCGGCGTCGGCGCGAGCCTGCTGTTCCCCGGCCAGAAGAAGGCGGGCGTCGTCGCCACCGAAGAGGTCAAGACTGACGTCGACGAGGCGTTGCACACCGACCATCCCCACACGCACCGGTCCCTCGCGCGCCACGTCGAGCAGCCGCTCGGTGACGTCGTCGGCGACGCCAAGCAGGGCTGATGGCCAAGAAGCTGCGCAAGTTCCGCTGGTCGAGCCTGCGGCGCCTGTCGCGGGTGCAGGCGCGCGTCGTGAACCTGCTGCTCGCGCACTTCCCGCAGACGCCGTTCGAGCGCGGCTTCAAGGGGCGACTGCGCAACGCCCTCGAGCCGCTGCTGCACTGCGACGTGGACGTCTGGCTCGACGACGTTACGGTCTTCGACCGGGGCGAGCTCTCCCGTGTCGTGGCGCAGCCCTGCTGCCTGGCCGTGCTCGGGCTCGTACCGCGCAGCGAGAAGCTGCTGCTCGAGGTCGACCTGCCGTCGGCGCAGCACGCCATCGACCGACTGCTGGGCGGTGACGCCGCCGACGTCGACGCGCAGCGGCCGCTGTCCGAGATCGAGGACGGTGTGTTCTCGTTCGTGCTGTTGAAGCTGCTGGCGATCGTGCAGGAGACCTTCGGCGGCGAGCGCCAGATCGGGATGAAGCTCGAGGGCCTGCTCGGGTCGCTGGCTGACGCCGCGCCCTTCGTCGAGGCCGACGAGCGCTTCATCGCCTTGTCGTTCAAGTTCTTCCTCGAGCAGCGCGCGGGCGTCGCGCGGCTGTTCCTGCCCGGGGGCCTGGTCGAGCACACCTTCCCCCACGGCTGGCCCGACGAGGGGCCGGCGCGCGAGCGTCTGCTGGCGTCTTACGCCGACCGCAAGGACATGGTCCGGCTGCTGCGCGTGCCGCTGACGGTCGAGGTGGGTCGGCTCGCGCTGCCGATGGCCGACATCGACGGGCTCGAGGCCGACGACATCGTGCTCGTCGAGCAGACCGAGGCGCGCCTGACCCGCCCCGACCCCGATGGCGAGGATGACGACGCGCCGTCGGTGCTCGGCGGTCAGGTGTCGGCGCGGGTGGGCGCCGGCGCGCACGGCACGATCGTCGGCCCCGTCGCCCTCGGCGCCAGCGGCCGCTACGAGGTCACGATCGACGCCATCGTGCCTGCCGGCGAGCCGCGGGCGATGGGCGTGCTGTTTCCGCCGGCGAACGAGTACGCCGAAGAGGAGAGCCCGATGGAGGAGTCCCGCCGCATCCCGCGCGCCACGCCCGTCGACGAGGTCGCCCACGCCGCGCGCCTGCGGCAGGGTGCGGCCGTTCACGTCCGTGCGGGCGACGCGCGGCCCCTCGCCGCGACGCCGGCGGCCGAAGAGCCAGCCCGCGGCACCGAGCGCTCCGACGGGTACGACGACGACGGCGACGGCGGCAACGCGCCGTCCGCTGAGGCCGCGGCGCTGCTGGACGACGTCACGGTGGCGATGGTGGTCGAGCTCGGCCGGGTCATGGTCTCGGCCGCCGACGTGATGGGGCTGCGACCCGGGCAGGTCATCGAGCTGTCGCGGCAGCCCGGCGAGCCCGTCGACCTCGTCGTCGACGGCAAGCGCATCGGCAAGGGCGAGCTCGTTGAGATCGACGGGGAGCTCGGCGTGCGTCTTTTGTCCCTGGCGCGCTGAACGCGCGGCTTGCGTGTGGTGCCCGGGTGTGACGTCTGCGTGCGGCGTTCGGGTGCTGCCGTCGCCGTCCTCGCCGCGCTCTCATGCAAGCCGACGCCTGTCGGGTCGCGCGCGTGCGCTTTCGGGGCCGGGTGCACTAGGTTTGGCCACGATGCGCACGCTCCTCTTGACCGCGCTCTTCGTCGTCGCGACCAGCGGCGTCTCCTTGCGCGCCGAAGGGCCGTCGGCGCCGACCGCCGAGGAGGGCGCGGACGCCGTCGCCGTCGCGGCGTCGTCGCCGCCCTCGTCCGCCTCGACGGCGTCCCCAGCCGCAGGCGATGCGTCGACGCCGCCTTCGTCCGCGCCGTCGCCGCCGGCGCCGGCCTTCGAGGATGACGCGCCGCCGGCAGCGCTGTCGGCGGGCGAGGTCGTGCGGCCGATGGTGAAGACGGTCGTCGCCCTCACCGTCGTGCTGCTGCTGGCGTGGCTGACGCTGCACAAGGGCATGGGCCGGCTGGTCGAGCGGGCGCAGGCTGGCAAGCGCCTGCGCGTGGTCGAGCGCGTGGCCCTCGACGCGCGCCGCAGCCTCTTCCTGGTCGAGGTCGACGGTCGCACGATGGTGGTGGGCGGCGGCGACGTCGTCCGCCTCGATTCCTTGCCGACCGCCGATGCGGCCGATGCGTCGCTGCGTGCGTCGGCGTTCGACAAGGTTCTCGCTTCGCCCCCGAGCCGCGCGCCGTCGACGACGACGTCGACGCTGTCGACGGCGGTGCCCACGGAGCCCGCATGAGCCGCAGGGAACGACAACCCGGGGTCGCCGACCGCGTGCGTGCCGCCGTGCGCGTGGTGCGGGAGCAGCGCGCGCGCGAGCGCCGTCTCGTGGCGTGGTCGCGCCGCATGGGCGTGCTGATCGCCCTGTTCGTCGGCGTGGTGCTGGCGCCCGCGGTGGCGCACGCGGCCAAGGGCGCCACGCTGGTGGGGGGCGTCGACATCCTCGGCAACGACTCGATCTCGAACCGGCCCCTCATCCTGATGACGGCGATGGCGGGCCTCGCGTTGGTGCCCTTCGTCGGGATGATGGTGACGAGCTTCGTGAAGATCGCGGTGGTCCTGTCGATCACGCGGCAGGCCATCGGCATGCAGCAGGCGCCGCCGACGACGGTGATCACCGGCATGGCCATCATCCTGACGGTCTACGTGATGCAGCCCGTCGGGCTGCAGATCTACAACCGCGTCGACAAGCTGATCGCCATCCAGCGCGGCGGCGACGTGCTGGCGAAGGAGAACGTCGACATTATCGTCGACGCGCTGAAGCTGTCGAAGGAGCCCATCAAGGCCTTCCTGGTGAAGAACTCCACCGAAAAGGACCGCCAGATGTTCTACCGGACGGCGTACCGCATGCGCGCCGCCGAGGACCGCGCGTCGCTGGCGGCCGACGATCTGATTATCCTGACGCCGGCGTTCATCATCTCAGAGTTGTCGAAGGCGTTCCAGATTGGCTTTATTATCTTTATCCCGTTCCTAGTGATCGATATGGTTGTTTCAAATATCTTGATGGCGCTCGGTATGCAGATGTTGTCGCCGACGACCATCTCGTTGCCGTTCAAGATTCTGCTCTTCGTGTTGGTGGATGGCTGGTACTTGATTACCAAGGGCCTCGTCCTTGGATATGCCTGAAAGGGGGTGAAGTCATGACGATCCAGGACTTCATCGTCCAGATCACCAACGAAGCCATCCTGGTCACGATCATCGTGTCGCTGCCGGCCATCCTCGTCAGCCTGTTCATTGGCGTCGCGGTGGCCATCTTCTCGGCGACGACGCAGATCCAGGAGCAGGCGCTCTCGTTCGTGCCCAAGATGATCGCGGTGTTCGCGCTGATGGCGGCGACGGCGCCGTGGATCGGCGCGACGATGATCCGCTTCGCCCAGCACTGCCTCGGCGGCTTCGCCGAGGTCATGCGGTAGCGGGCATGGGGCAGCTGGTCGCGGCGCTGGCCGAGCAGGTCGACGTCACACGCACGATCGTGGCGTTCGCGCTGATCATGGCGCGCGTGATGGCCATCGTGCTGCTGGTGCCGTTCCTCGGCGGCAAGAACGCGCCCACCGAGGTCAAGATGGGCGTCGGGATGACGCTGACGATGATCATCTGGCCGACAGCGATGGCGACCTTGACCGGCCCGGTGCCCATCTCGCCCATCGGCTTCCTGCTGATGATGATGAAGGAGACCTTCGTCGGCCTCGTCATCGGCTTCGTCGCCAGCAAGGTCTTCTACACCGTCGAGATCGCCGGCCAGCTCATCGACATCCTGCGCGGCGCCAACCAGATCCAGCTGCAGGTGCCCGAGATCGAGGAGCGCTCCAGCGCCTTCGGCGCAATGCAGTTCCAGCTGCTGCTGACGCTGATCATCGCTCTCGACCTGCACCACCCGTTTTTCTATTCGTTGTTCGAGAGCTTTCGCGTCGTCCCACTGAACGATTGGCCCCACTTCCACGCCGGTTTCAAGCCCTTCGTCGACTTCTCTGCCCGCATCACCGCCGACGTGCTGTTCATCGCCGTGCTGCTGGCCATGCCCGTCGGCATCGTCACATTGATCATCGAGACGGCCTTCGGCTTGATGAACCGCGTCGCGCCGCAGATCAACGCCTACTTCATGGCGATGCCGGCCAAGGTGCTGGCGGGCTGCATCGTCTTCTTCCTCGCCTTCGACATGGTCGTCGAGACGATGCTGACCCACGCGCGGGACATGCTCGCCCACGTCGCCACGGTCATCGAGCTGCTCGGCTGACCCTGCGCGGCCCGGCTGTCACGGGCAGGGCGCCCCTCAGTTGCGCGCGGCCGCCCACAGCGCCAACCATGGCCCATGCGCTCGACCCGCCTCTGGCCTGTCCTCGCCACGCTCGTCATGCTTGCCACCGCCTGTGCCGAGCCGTCGCCGATGGCGCTGCCGGCGGGGCTGGGGCTGGACGCCCTGACGCCCGCCCGTCGCGCGCTGGTGCGCATGACCCTGACCATCGACGGCGACGCCGTCGAGCGCCCGTTGGTCTTCGACGCCGAGGCGCTGACCATCGCGGGCGAGCTCGCCATCGACAACGTCGGCGACGGCGGCGAGCGGGCCGTCCTGCTGCGCGCCTGGGGCCGCTTCGACGACGAGGCGGTCGAGACCCTGCTGGGCGAGGCGCGTGGCGTCGTGACGGTGAAGCGCGGCGCGGCGGCGTTCGTCGACTTCGGCGACAGCACCTTCGACAGCTGCGGCTCGTCGGCCGTCGGCTGCGCCGTTCGCTTCGATGAGAACCGCAACGCGGCGTCGAACATCGACGACCTCATCGCCGGTCGCGACCCGGCGCCGCAGGCGCCGTTCCTGCAGGCGCCCGACACGCTGCAGTTCCCGTCGGGGCTGCGCATCGGCGCCATCGCGCGGCAGGTCGTTGTCATCGACAACCTCGCGCCGCACCCGGTGCGCATCGACACGATCCGCGCCGCCGGCGGGCAGGGCGTCGGCGTCTCGACCTACAGCGCCGACACCGACGCCATCCCGCCGCCGCGTCGCGTGCTTGCGAGCGCCGACCTCGACGTCGATGGCGACGAAGTCTCGGACTTCGTCGTGCAGCCGGGCGAAGAGGCCTTCATCGCGGTGTCGTTCTCGCCGGCCAACGGGTTCCTCACGACGGCGTCGGTGCAGGTCGTCGCCGTCGACACCGTCACGCTCGTCGGGCAGGCCGTGCGCACCAAGGTGATCGCCAACCCCGACGGCGCGCTGCGCCCGCGCGATCCCGCCTACGTCGAGCCCGACGCCGTCAACGGCCTCACGACCGACGGCGGCACCGTGCGCGCGCAGGCGTTTCCCGCGGCCGAGCTGTTCTCGGGCGTCGAGATCACCGGCGTCGACGACCCCGATACCGACGTTCGCGAAGTGGTGCAGCTCGAATACCGCGGCGCGCGGATCACGGGCGAGGGCTTCGACGCGCCCGCCGACGTCGCCTTCGTCGTCGACGTACCGGCCCAGGCGCGCTTCACCGCCGCGCTCGCCGGCCTCGCCGACGGCACCGACGTCGACGTCACCGTCGTCGACCTCGCCGACGTCGCCGCGCCCACCCTCGTCGGCGCGTCGGCCAACGCCGGCACCAGCGCCGAGGCCGTCGAGTTCCTGAACGGAACGCAGCCGCGCCGCGTTGCCGTCGTGCTCGGTCGCGTCGAGCGTGACCCGCCGCCGTCGGTGCCGGGCGGCCTCAGTGTCGCCGACGCGATCCCGTTCCGCCTGACCTGCCAGGTCACGCGCGGTCCCGAGCTCGTCGACGTCGAGCCCGTCGACCCGGTCCACGGCGCGCTCGCCGGCGGCATCACCGTCCGCCTGCGCGGCACCGGCTTCTTCGCCCCCACCGACCGCGCCGCCGGCCCGCACGTCCGCGTGACCTTCGACGGCGTCCCCGTCATCGGCGTGCCGCAGGTGACGCCGGCGGGCGACGACGGCGTGCAGACCATCGCCGTCGTCCTGCCGCCGGGCGCGGCGTCCGCGGCCGACCGCCCCGTCGCCGTCACCGTCGAGAACCCGACGAGCGCCGCGGGTGAAGACGGCGACGGCCAGGCCGTGACGCTCGCCGGCGGCTTCCGCTACGACCTGCCGTCGCCGCGGCTGACGGCGATCACGCCCGACGTCGCCACCGTCGATGGAGGCGTCGTCCTCGTCACGCTCTCGGGCGCGTTCTTCTTCGACGCCTACGGAACGCCCGAGGTCGCCTTCGACGACGTGCACGTGCGGGCCGAGCTCGTCGACAGCGCGACGTTACGCGTGCAGCCGCCGCGGCACGCCGCCGGCGACGCGCAGGTCCGCGTGCAGAACCGCATCTTCGGCGGCGCGCTCGGCGAGCCGTCGAACACGCGCCCGTTCGTCTATGTCGCCCCCGAGTCCGACCCGCCGCGCGTCGACTCGTTGAGCCCCGCGCGTGGCTCGGCCGATGGTGGCGCCAGCGTCACCATCACGGGCGCGAACTTCGTCGACGCCCGCGTCTTCTTCGGCACCGCCGTGGCCACGGTGTCGTCGTCGGCGCCCACGCAGCTCATCGTCGTCGTCCCGTCCACGACGGCAAGCGGGCCCGTCGACGTGCTCGTGCAGAACCGCGACGGCAAGACCGCCGTCGTCGCCGGCGGCTTCGTCTATGACCTGCCCAGCCCGCGCATCGACGAGGTCTTCCCGGCGCGCGCGGTGGTTGCCGGCGGAACGCCGGTCATCGTCGACGGCGCTGGCTTCCTCGCCGACGTCGACGTCGCGTTCGTCGATGACGCGACGTCGTTGCCGGCGGCCGGCATCACCGTCGTCTCCGCGGCGCGGATGATCGTCACCACGCCGCCGTTTCCGCCGAGCGACGATGCGCGCCTCGTGGTGACGAACGCTGACGGTAGCGCCGACGAGGTGCCTTTTGCTTTCTTCCATCCCGCGGGGGCACCTCCGCGCATCTCGGGCGTCGAACCGGCCGTCGTCGACGTTGACGGGGGCGACGTCGTCACGGTCACCGGCAGCAGCTTCTCTGACGGCGGGGTCGACGTGATCGTTGGCGGTACGAGGATCCGCCATGTCGCCGTCGACAACGACGTCAACGGACTGCGGCGCGTGGCATTTGCTGCGCCACCGGGGACTCCTGGCCCGGCACGCGTCACCATCGTCAACGACGACGGCCAGAGCGACAGCGATACGCTGAGCTACGTCGACGTCGGCGTGCCGCGCATCGTCGCGGTGTCGCCAACGACGCTGCACGCGAGTGTTCGCGGGGACGAGCTCTTCGTCTTCGGCGAGCGGCTGACGCTGCTCGGCAACCAGGCGAGCCTGACGGCCACGGCGATCGTGACGCGTCCCGAGGACGGAGTCGGGACGGTCGTCGAGCGCGTTACGCTGCGGGTCGACGCCGTCTCCGAGACGCTCGCGCGGTTGACGGTGTCGCAGGCGTTGCCCGAGGGCGACGTCGTCCTCGAGCTTGCCGGCGGTGGGCAGACCGCAACCTTCGCGGCGTTGGAGGCGAGACGACCCGACGTCAGGCAGGTGCAGATCAGCAAGGGGAAGCGTGGGTTCGACGAGGCCACCGCAGTCGAAGTGCAGCAGGCGATGTTCCTCGGTCGCGACCTCGCCGGCGACCGTCTTTCGAGCGTCCAAATCGACGCTGAGCCGGCTCCCATCGAATGCGACGCGAGCAGCGCCGACGAGCGCGTTGTGGTGTGCACCCTCACCGTGTCGCAGGACGTGGAGCCGACCGATCCGTTCACCGTGACCCTTTCCTATTCGACGGGTGAACACGTGAGCGACAGCGACGTTCAGCTCGTCGATCTGACCGGCGGGCAGTCTGCCCCGCGCATCGACGGCGTGGAGTCCGGGGTGTGGGGAGCCGAGCTCGTCATCGCAGGAGCGGGTTTCCAAGCCGAAACGCAGTTCGGGGCACAGCTGCGGTTCGGCACAACGGCAGCGCCGCTCGAAGTCACCGTGGATTCGTCGACCCGTGCTCGTTTCACGGCACGTGCGCTGCCGCCAGGGCTGTGGCGGGTCTGCATGGACGGGTTGGCGGTTTGTGCAAACACTTTTGTCCACGGTCGCACCGAGGAGCTGGCGGACGATAACAACGGCACCTTCGCGCAGGCGACAGGGGTCGAGCCGGGGCGGGCCTTCCGCGGCAACCTCGCGGCGGGCGATGACGACGCGTTCGTCTTTGCGACTAACAACGGCGTGACGGCCAGTGCGGTGACGCTGCAGTTCATTCAAAGTGGCGCCGCCTGTGCCGGTGTGCAGATGAAGCTGTCGGCGGTCGAGAACAACGCGGAAGGACGCCTGATCGCGAGCAAATTGGCGTCGGATTGCGCGCCCGTGACGGTGATACTGCCGCCGGCCCGGCCCGAGGTCGTGCTGGTGTCGCTGTCGGGGGCGGTCGATTCCATCGGCCTCGCCTACGAGCTGACGGTAGAGGCGACCACGCCGCCGCCGCCCGCTGCCCCGGCGGCATCGATCGTCGTCACCACGGTCGACGACACGGCGGTCGTGGGCGATGGGGAATGCTCGTTGCGCGAGGCCGTCGACACCGCCACCAGCGGGCTCGTCCATTCGGACTGCCGCGGCGAAACGGGCACCAGACGAATCTCGTTGCCGTCGGGAGCGCTCAAGCTCAACGCCCGCCTGACGCTGCAATCCGGCCTCGAACTCTTCGGGGTCGGCTCGACCAACACGACGATCGAGGCCCTCGGGCTGGGGCACTTCGACGTCGCGGCCGGCGGCCTGCGAGTCCTGCTGCAAGACCTGACGCTCTTTGGCGCCGAAGCCGGCGCGATCACCGGCGCCGGCAGCGTCTCGCTCCTGCGGACCACGATCCGCGACAACAGCGGCGGCGGCGTCGCTGTCGACGGCACAGTGACGGCGGCGAGTTCGCTCTTCACCAATAACACCGGCCGCGCAAGCGGCGGCGCCATCGACGCCGCCGCCGTCGACCTCTCCGACGGCTGCGACTTCGACCGCAACACAGCGACGGACAGCGGCGGCGCGGTGCGGGTCAACGGCAGCCTGGCCAGGGTCCGCGACACGCAGTTTACGAATAACAACGCGGGCGTCGCCGGCGGCGCGCTCCTCGCGACGGGCCCGGTCGACATCGCCACGAGCCGGTTCCAGTCGAACTCCGTCGGCTCCAGCCCCAACGCGTTGGCGGACACGCGCGGCGGCGCCATCGCCATCGAGGCGGGCAGCGGCAGCGCCACGATCGTGGACTCGACGCTGCGCAGCAACGACGCGCTCAACGGCGACGGCGGCGGCCTCAGCGCGGCGCGCGCGCTGACGGTCACGCGCACCGTCTTCGCAGGCAACACCGCGAGCCTCGGCGGCGGCGTCGTCGCCGACGCGCCGCTGGACGTGTCGCAGTCGATCTTCCTCGCGAATACGGCCGGCAACGGCGGCGGGCTCGCGGTGCGCGCCGGCGCCAGCGACACGCGGCTGACCACGACCCACCTGCAGGGCAACGTCGCGCGCATCCTTGGCGGCGGGCTCTACGCGCAAGGCAACGTCGCGATGTTCTCGACGAGCATCGTGGCCAACGAGGCCAACGACAGAAACCAGCAGGGTAGCGGCGGCGGCGTCGCGTTCGTCGACAGCGCGAAGCTGTCGGCGTCGTACGTGACGATTGCGTTCAACACCGCGGCCGAAGCGGGCGGCGGAGCATTCCTGGGTGTCAGCAACGGGCCCCACCGGGTCAAGGACAGCATCCTGTTGCCGAACCACGCGTTGCAGGGCGTCGCGCGCCACGACTGTGCAGGGCCGCTCGACTCACCGGCGGTGCTCGACGTGTACGGAACGGTCCTCGTCGCCGCGACTGAAGGCTGCGTGCCGTCCCCGACGCCGGGGAGCTTCGTGCTGGCCGCCGACCCCGGAGTGCGCTTCGTCGAAGACATCAACCTGATCACCAACGCGGCCCAGCCGGTCGACGACGCGCGCCGCGCGCTGTCGCAGGCGGCGCCGCGCATCTCGGCCGTGATCCTGCCCCCGGCGACGGCGCAAGTGGGCAGCTGTTTCGACCTCGCGAACAACCGGACGGCCAACGACGCCGCCGGGCTTGCTCGTCCGCAATCCGGCTGCACGGTCGGCGCCACCGAACTTTCCGCCGAACCGACCACCACGATCACGGTCGACAGCGCGACCGATGACGGCGTCGGCTGCACGCTCCGCAACGCGCTCGCGTCGGCCCGCGACAACGCGAGCACCAGTTGCACGCACGGCAGCACCGGCATCGACCGCATCGTCTTCGATCCGAATCACTTCGCGGACGACCATCCCGCGGTCGCCGTCGACGGCTTCCCGCGCATCGTGCTCCTGGGCGAGGGAGAGCTGGGCATCGACAGCGCCGAGGTGATCATCGACGGCATCACAGGCCGCGAGACGTCAGCACCGATCGAGATTCTCAGTGCGAACGGCCAACGCGTCTTCGACGTGAGGCTTCCAGAGTTCGACCCGGGCAACGCGCCGGTGTCGGTGCGACTGCGCGGCCTGCGCCTCGTCGGGAGCGAGAGCGGCGCGCCCGGCAGCGTCATCATGGTGAGCCGCGGCTCGGTGCTGCTTGACGAGACCACCGCGGTCGGCGCCGCCGGGGTGTCTGGCGGCTCCGCCATCGACGTGCGGGGCGGCGTGCGCTCCGCGCTCACGTTCGAGCGCAGCACCCTCGAGCATATGTCGCGCGGGGACGCCGTGGGCGCGCTCATCGAGTCCGCCGCGCGGTTTTATGCCCGGCGCTCCACGCTGCTGTCGGAGAGCGCGAGCCTCCTGGACGTGCAGGGGCAGGCGGTCGCGTCCCTCGAGCAATCCACCCTCGCGGTACTCGACTCGACGCCGACGCC
>VGSZ01000099.1 GCA_016874845.1 Deltaproteobacteria bacterium | reverse complement strand
GCACCCCCCTGCATGGCGACGACGACGGCGGCGAAGCCGGGCGCCAGCTCGCGCACGATCACGGCGGCGGCCAGCGGGGCCAGCTGGCGCTCGACCCCGAACGAGCGCATCAACGTCAGCGCCTGCAGCGCCAGCAGCGCGCCGATGGGGCCGACGACCAGCACAACCGGCAGGGCGCAGCGCGTCGTCACGGTCACTGCCTGCCGCAGCGCGTGGGCGCCGCCGCCGGGCTCGCGCAGGCCGGTGATTGCGGCGCCGGCGCCGAAGCCGACGACGTGGCCGGCGGCGACGAGGAAGCCCAGCGGCCATCGGCCAAGGGCGCGCAGGGCCGGCAAGATCATCGACGGGCCCCGGTCACACGGCGAGCACGATGCCGATGCCCTCGAAGCGCACGACGGGTACACGACGCGCAGCGTCGGACAGCCCGGGCAGCGGCGCGCGGAACGGCAGCAGCTGACCGCTCCAGCCGACGAGCCGCGACGCGTGCACCATGCAGGGGGCGTCCTTCGTGACGGCGAAGGTGACGACGGGCCGCTTGGTACCGAGGACCACGCGGCCGCTGCCGCGCAGGTGCACGATGTCGAGGTCGCGGTCGGTCTCCGAGGGCAGGCGGCCGTTCTCCCAGACCAGCCCGCTGCCGAAGCCGACGACGGCGCTCTCGATCAGGTAGCACTCGTCCTGGTTCAGCGTCAGCGCCGTCGCCAACAGCTCGCCAAGCGACAGCAGCGCGAAGCCGCGACCGGCCAGACCGGTGACCGCGGCGTCGGCGCCGCCGAACAGCGAGTCGGTGCGCTTGCCGCGGTACCGCCGGTGGACGACCTCGACGTCGAACGCGCCCGACAGGCCGGTGATCAGGTCGCTGCGCACGTAGCCGTTGTCGACCACCGGGAACACGAGGTGTCCTTCGTCGCCGCGGGTCAGCGCCTTGCCGTCGAGGGCGCGGGCGCCGAGGTCGGCGAAGGCAAGCTCGACGACGCCGCGCACCGGGGCCGGGCTGGTCGGCGTCGGCGCCGCCGGCCCAGCAGCGACGGCCGGCGGCGGCGGAGGGGCCGGCGGCGGGGACGACGGCGCGCGGGCCGCGGCGGCCCGGCGCGGGTGGCCGTCGCCGACAGGCGTGGGGGGCAGCGACGCCGGCGCGGGCGCCATCGAGGCCGGCGTGGGCGGCGTCGTCGCCGGCGCGGGCGTCGTCGACACCGCCGGCATCGCACCGGTGGCCGACGGTCGCGCCGGCGGCGCCGGCGGCGGCTTCGCCGGCACAGCCTGACCCTGGACGTTCACCTGCACCGCCGCCAGGGTCATGGTCGCGGGCTTGAGCGGGGCCGCAGGCGTGGGCGGCGATGTCGCAGGCGCAGGCGGGGACGTCGGCGGCGCGGGCAGCGTCGCCGGCGGCGCCGGGGGCAGCGACGACGCTGCGGGCGCCGTCGACGCGGCCCGCATCGCCGCCGGGCCGGGGGCGGCCGCGCCCATCGACTGCACGCCCATGGCGGCGAGGTTGGGGATGGGGAACGTGCCGGTCTTGGTCGGGTTGAACGCGCGGATTTGGTCGGCGCGCTTCTTGTTTCCGGCGCGCTCGTAGTAGTCGGCGGCGCGCTCGAGCTGGCCCTTCTTCTCGAGCACGAGGCCCATGTAGCTGGCGGCGCGTGGGTGATCGGGGTTCAGGTCGAGGACGTGCGACAGCTCTTTATGGGCGTCGTCGAGGCGACCCTGCTTCAGGAACACCATCGCGAGGTTCAGGCGCAGCGATGGCTCGACCGGATTTCCGTGCACGAGCTCGGCGAACAGCTGCCGGGCGCGTTCGAGCTGGCCGAGCCGGAACAGCGACAAGCCGAGCAGGTTCAGCGCCTGCTCGTTCTTCGGGTGGATGAGCAGCGCCCGCTCGAAGTGCACCCGCGCCTCGTCGATGCGACCGCCCTGCAGGTGTTCGGAGCCCTCGGTGAGGAGGTAGTAGAAATCCTCTTCGCGGGACTTCTCGTGGTTCGTCTCGGCCATGGTGCAGCTACCCCGGTGCAGGAAGACCCTTGGGCAGCCTAGACCCGGGGGCTCGGCGGCGTCGATAAACCGGCCACCGCCCGCAGCGAACGCTCTGCCGTCCTGCCTGCGGTCAGGTCGCTTCCGGGTTCGTGGGCGCGCGCGGCGCGGCAAGGGCGGCCGGCGATGGCCCGGGCGCCGCGTCGCGCGCGGCGTCGGCCATAGGCTTGGTCGCAGGCTCGGTCGTAGGCCCGGTCGTAGGCCCGGTCTCCACGGCCTGGTCGCCGAGCTCCGCCTGCAGCCGGGCGACCATCTCGGGGCTCTTCACCGCTCGCTTCAGGTAGCGCAGCGCGCGGTCCGCAGCGTCGGCGAGCGACAGGTCGCCCGCGCCCACCAGCCGCCGCCGTCGTGACGTCAGCTCCCAGAGCGCGACCGCCGCCGAGACGCTGACGTTGAAGCTCTCGACCATGCCGTGCATGGGGATCGTGAAGCGATGGTCGGTCAGGGCCAGCGCCCGCTTCGACAGACCGCTGTGCTCGCTGCCAAAGACCAGGGCCACCGGCCGGCTCACGTCGACGTCGGCGATGGAGATGCAGCCGGCGCCGACGTCGGCGGCGTACAGCGTGAAACCCTGCGCCGACAGGTCGCCGAGGCAGCGCGCCAACCCCTGGTGCTTCTTCACCGTGATCCAGTCGTCGGCGGACCGCGCGATGGCCTTGTTCTTCTCCCACTTGTTGGGCTGCTCGACGACGTGCATCGTCTCGACGCCCAGGCCCTCGCAGCTGCGCAGCACAGCGCTGGCGTTGTGCGGGTCGCTGATGTTCTCCATCACCACGGTGATCCCGGCGAGGCGGCCGGCGGCGACGTCGACGGCGCGACGGGCGCGGTGGGGCGACAGCTCGGCCAGCAGCGCGCGCGCCAGCGGCAGCGTGTCGAGGTGGGCGCGCAAGGCATCGGCAGACGGCACGAGGCCATGGCTATCGGCTTCGCGCGTCTGGCGAAACGGCCCCGGTGCGGCGCGCGGGGCCGGGGAAGCGACGACGGCGAAGCGCCGCACGCAGGAGGGCCTTTCCTGCGGCGGCGGACCTGTTAGCCGCGCCCCATGGGATTCTCCTGCGGCATCGTCGGGCTTCCGAACGTCGGCAAGTCCACCCTGTTCAACTGCTTGTCGTCGGCGCGCGCCGAGGCGGCCAACTACCCGTTCTGCACCATCGAGCCCAACGTCGGCATCGTTGAGGTGCCCGACGCCCGGATGGACGCGCTGGCGAAGGTGGTCAGCCCCGAGCGGGTCGTTCCAGCCACCAACCGCTTCGTCGACATCGCCGGCATCGTCCGCGGCGCCAGCAAGGGCGAGGGCCTCGGCAACAAGTTCCTCAGCCACATCCGCGACTGCGATGCCATCTGCCACGTGGTGCGCTGCTTCGCCGACGACAACGTCATCCACGTCGACGGCAAGGTCGATCCGGTGCGCGACGTCGGCACTATCGAGACCGAGCTGATCCTCGCCGACCTCGAGAGCGTCGAGAAGCGCCTCGATCGCGCGAAGAAGATGAGCAAGGGCACCGACCCGGTCGAGAAGAAGGCCGTACCGTTCTGCGAGGCGCTGAAGGCCCACCTCGACCGTGGCGAGCCGGCGCGCTCGTTTCCGGCCAGCGACGACGATGATCTGAAGAAGGTGCTGCACGACATGCACCTGCTCACGACGAAGCCGACGCTGTTCGTCGCCAACTGCCACGAGGGCGGGCTGTCCCCCGATGACAACGCCCACCTCGCGGCGCTGGTGGCGTTCGCGAAGGCGCGTGGCGATCAGGTGCTGGCCATCTGCGCCAAGATCGAGAGCGAGGTCGCCGAGCTGCCGCGCGAGGAGCGTAAGGAATTCCTCGCGAGCCTCGGCATGACCGAGAGCGGCCTCGACCGGCTCATCCAGGCCGGCTACCGCCTGCTCGGGCTGTCGTCGTACTTTACCGCCGGCGTCAAAGAGGTGCGCGCGTGGACCATCACGCAGGGCACAAAGGCCCCCGGCGCCGCCGGCGTCATCCACTCGGACTTCGAGCGCGGCTTCATCAAGGCCGAGGTCATCTGGTGGGAGGACTTCGTCGGCCTCGGCGGTGAGGCCCGCTGCCGTGAGCAGGGCAAGCTGCGCCTCGAGGGCAAGGAGTACCTGGTGCGCGACGGCGACGTCATGCACTTCAAGTTCAACGTCTGAGACCCATCGAAGCCGCCCACCCAGGAGTGGGCGGCGCCGCGTGGATCGACGCCTTATCCACGTGGACACGGTCTTGCGGGATTCCGCGATCTCGCCGCGGCGTCCGGTCCGCGCGGGCGCTTGCTCAGTGCCCGACGCCCATGCCGAGCGAGACGAGAGCGATGATCGTCTCAAAAACGATGAGCCCGATGATGTACCACTCGAGCCGGTGGGCGCGGCGGTTGTCGACGAGGTTCAAGAGGGTCTCCGCCGTCGTCGAGATCAAGGCCAGCTTCCGCTCGAGCGCCTTGTCGCGCTCCTTCAGCTCGAACTCGTCCTCGAGCCGGGCGTAGATGCGCTCGAGGTCGGGGCGCTCCCACAAGAGCTCAGGCTTGTCGTCGATCTCGATGCGGCCGGTCATCGACGCCTGGATGACCAGCGTCGAGCCGAGGTTCTTCAAGAGCTGCCGTTCGAGCTCGCCGCCGCTGCCGCCATTCTGCAGCGCATGGGCTCAGGCCTCGACGGCGGTGAAGGACTCCTTCATCACCGCCTCGTAGCGGGCGAGGGCGACGCTGCGGGCGAGGATCTCGCCGATCAGCTGGACGCGCTCGATGGACAGGGCGCCTACCGACAGGACGTTGGCCTCCATGGCGTCGGCGCGGGCGTCCTTCTGGTCGCCGAGCACGCGCACCTCGATCTCCTCCACCTCCACGCGCGCAAATGGCTCGCCGAGCAGGCGCGTCAACGTGGCGACGAAGGCGGCCTCGTCCAGCGGCGGCACGTGAAAGAGCACGATGACGCCGTAGCGAAACAGCACGGCGGCGCCGGCGGCGCCGGCGGACAGCACCAGCGGCGCCTGCGGTGACAGGCGGCTGACCGTCTCGAGCGCGCGCAGGTCGAGGCGCTCGCCGAGGTACAGCGCGCGGACCTTGACTGCGGTGGCGCCGGCGAACAGCCCGGGAAACATCGGAAAAAGGGTGGCGCCGATGCGGCCGCGCCGCAACCGCCGTCGGGGGGCGCGAAAGATTGGCGTGAACGCCCGCCGGATGCGACCGTCCCTGTCGTCGTTGTGCTCTGCCCTCTGTGCGCCACCGAGAACCCCGACGAGTCCCGCATCTGCGCGGGCTGCAAGGTCGCCTTTTGTCGCGGCACCGAGCGCGCCTGGGGCCTGGCCGCCAGCGACGTCGCGCCGGCGCCGCCGAGCGATGTCGCGCGCGCCGACGCGTCCGGTGGCAGTGCCGGCGCCGCCGTCACCGGCGGCGCCGACCTCGACGACGACGTGCGCTTTGCCCCCGGACGGGTCGTGCTCGGCACCTACGCCATCGAGCGCAAGCTGGGTCGCGGCGGGATGGGCGCGGTGTTCCTTGCCCGCGACGATGTCAGCGGCCAGCGCGTGGCCGTCAAGGTGCTGCCCGCCAGCCTCGCGCGCGAGCGCAACGTGCGCGAGCGGTTCATCCAGGAGGCGCGCTCGCTGGCCGCCCTGGATCACCCCGGCATCGTCCCGTTGATCACGTTCGCGCAGGAGGGCGACGACCGCTACCTCGTCATGAAGTACGTCGATGGACGGTCGCTCGAGCAGGTGCTGCGCGAGCAGCCGGTGCTGCCCGTCGTCGACGCGCTGCGTATCCTGCGCGAGACCTGCCTCGCGCTTGACTACGCCCACGGCAAGGGTGTCATCCATCGCGACATCAAGCCGGCGAACATCGTCGTCGACACCCAGGGGCGCGTCGTGGTCGTCGACTTCGGCATCGCGCGCAAGCTCGAGGGCGAGAAGCGCCTGACCCAGACCGGCATGCTGATGGGCACGCCCCAGTACATGGCGCCCGAGCAGATCGAGGGCCGGCCCATCGACGGACGCTGCGACCTGTACGCCACCGGCCTCATGTTGTTCGAGATGCTCGCCGGACGGGTGCCCTTCGACGGCAAGCGCACCTTCGATATCCTGCGTGCGCATATCGAGCGTCCGGTGCCCGACGTGCGGCACCTGCGCCGCGCCATGGCGCCCGACGCCGAGGAGCTGCAAGACGAGATCGTGGCGCTGGTGTCGGTGCTGCTGCAGAAGGATCCGTTCAACCGCCTGCAGAGCGGCGCCGAGGTCGTCGCCGTCGTCGATGGTCACAAGCGGCTGACCGCAGCGTCATCGGCGACGACCACGGTGGTGCCGCAGCCGTTGCCCGCACCGCCGACGTCATCGTCGCCATCGCCGGCGACCGTCGGCGTGTTGCCCGTGCCGACGCCGCAGGCGACCATCGTCCCGCAGCGAACCAGCGAGACGCCGTCGCTGGCCCTCGACCCGCGCGAGGAGTCGCTGGTGACCCTGCGTCCGAAGCCGGGCCCGCGGCTGGCGGCCGTCGTCGGCTTTGTGGGCTTCGCCGCCGTCGCCGGCTGGCTCGGCTGGTCGCGCGCGCCCGGGGATGCGTCGACGACGGCGGCGGTCACCGTTGCCGACGCGGGCCACGCCGTGGACCCGCTGACCCGGGCGGTGCTGCTGTCGCGCGCCCAACTCGCGCGAGAGAAGGGTGAGCTCGACGACGCCCGCGTCGCCGTCGACACGCTGCTCGAGCTCGACCGCGAGAACGTCGACGCGATCGTGCTGCGCGCCGAGATCCTCATCGAGGGCCAGAACCCCGACGCCGCCGAGGCGACGCTGCTACGCCTCCCTGCGACGCTGAGCGAGGGGCTCGCGCGTCGCCGGGCCGCCGTCGTCGCGCTGCTCACGGCGGCCCGGCAGCCTGTGGACAAGCCCGCGCGTCCGCGTCCGCCGTCGCGCTCCGGGGGGGCTTCGTCCGCCTCGTCCACGTCTGCGTCCACGTCGCGCCAGGCGCCGCCGCGCCCGTCGACGTTGCCCGAGCTGACGCTGGCGGCGACCACCGCGACCACGCGGAAGGCGATGCGTGACTGTTGGGCGGATCACGTGCGGTCCCGCGACCCCGGCGCCCGCGGCGTGGTCGAGCTCGCGGTGCGCGTGCGCGGCGATGGGGCCGTCGTCGACGCCGCCATCAAGCGCAGCGCCTTCGTCGACCCGGCGCTGCATGACTGCATGCGCGCCGCGGCGCGCACGTGGCGGTTTCCGGCGTTCGAGGGCGAAGACGACATCATCACCTACCGCGCCCGGCTTGGCGGCGGCGACGTGACCGCGGCGCCGTCGCCCGGGGGGCCGCCGAAGCCGCCGGCCGAGGTGGCGCCGGAGCCCGCGACGCCTTCGCCGGAGGCGTCACCCGCCGAGTGAGCCCTCCTCGTGGGCCCTCCGCGTGGGCCCTCCGCGTGCGCCCGACCCGGGGGTCCGGCGGATCCTTGGCGGCGTCGCATGACCATCGCCGCCGCTCCCCGCCTGCTCTTCAGCGCGGCTCGCCAGGCGGCAGCGTCGATGTCAGCGGAAACAACGGTATCTGCAGCGGCAACTCGATCTGGAAGGGGCCGACGATGGGCCGTACGCGTGGAGCCCGACGACGACGGGCCGCCTTCTTCGGGGTGGCCTTCGCCTTCTTGCGCTTCTTTCGCCTCGGCTTTTTCTTCATCGTCAATCCGCGACGCGCGCCCGGGGCCTGATAGCTGAGCCAACGAACCGCTGCGGTCCCATTGTATCCCTGGGTCGGCGGCAGGGCGAATTTCCCGCGCCGACAGCGCAGGAGCAACGCTGCCGACGACCCGCATCCGGCGCGCCCGACGATGGGAGGGTTGCGATTCGGCGCTCTCGCAGGCTGTGGGGAAAACGCCGGCGGCGTTGCGCGACAGCCTGCGACCCCTCTGGCCGGTCCGTTTCAGACCCGCCCCCCCGTCGAGCGAAGCTCCATGGGGCCCCCCATCCGAGACGCAGCCCTCGGCGAAAACAGCCTTCGGCCATGTTCACCGCAGGCTGCTAGGCGCGGACGGCGGCGGTGACGCGAAGGGCGTCGACGCAGGCGCGCACGTCGTGGACGCGGACGATGTCGGCGCCGCGGCGGGCGGCGGCGCAGGCCGCGCCGACGGTCGCGGCATCGCGGTCGGCGGGGACGTCGCGCCCGCACACCGCGCCGAGGAACCGTTTGCGCGAAGGGCCGACCAGCACGGCGGCGGCGCCGGTGCGGACACGCAGCGCGTCGCTGGCGGCGAGGAGCCGCAGGTTGTCGTCGACGGACTTGCCGAAGCCGAGGCCGGCATCGACGACGATCATGTCGGGGGCGACGCCGGCGCCCACGGCGCGGTCGCGGCGCGCGCGCAGGAATTCGCCGACCTCGGCGACAACGTCGGCGTAGCGGACGTCGTCGCCGCGGGCGTCGAAGCGCGCGGCGCGACGCCAGTGCATCAACAGCAGCGCCTGCGCACGGGCGGCGACCGCGGCCATGTCGTCGTCTTCGAGGGCGCTGACATCGTTGATCCACGCCGCGCCGGCGGCCAGCGCGTCCTTCGCGACGGCGGCGCGGCGGGTGTCGATGGAGACGTTACGCACGCCGCGCGCGGCGAGCGCCTCGATGACCGGCAGCACGCGCCGGCGCTCGACGTCGACGTCGACGGGCGTCGCGCCGGGCCGGGTGGACTCGCCGCCCACGTCGAGCACGTCGGCGCCGTCGTCGAGCAGGCGCAGCGCGTGGTCGACGGCCCGCGCCGGTTCGAAGAAAGCCCCTCCGTCGGAGAACGAGTCCGGCGTGACGTTGACAATGCCCATGACGTGACAGCGCGCGCCCCAATGCAGCGTTCGGTCGCCGCAGCGCAGCGCGCCACGCGCCGTCGCGGTTGTCGGCGTCGGCGTCGGCGACAAGGACGGCGCGTCGGTCGTCATCGGCGGCGGCTCAGGCGGCGGGCCAATGGCCCGTGCCGGACAGGGCGGCGCGCACCCGGCCGGCGACCTCGTCGATGGTTCCACGGCCGTCGACGATCACGGCGCAGGTGCGGCGGGCCTGCCGCTCGTACTCGGCGTGGACCTGCGACTGGGTGGGCTTGACGTCGAAGACCTCGCGTGGGTCGCCGGCGGCGAAGCGGGCCTGCAGGCGCGCCCACGCCACGTCGAGGGGTAGCGTGACGAGCACGGTGGCGTCGGCGGCGGGGGCGAACTTGTTCAGCTCGCGCACCCACTCGTAGGGCAGGTCGAGCGACTGGTAGACGAGGCTCGACAGCACGTAGCGGTCGCTGACGACGTCGACGCCGCTGGCGAGCAGCGGCTCGATCTCGCGGCCGACGTGGTCGAGGCGGTCGGCGGCGAACAGCAGGGCCAGTTCGCGGTGGATGGCGGCCCGCGGGTGATCGCCGCCGAGCATCCCGCGGATCAGCAGCCCGATGGGCCCCTTCGACGGCTCGGCGGTCAGGTGCACGCGCCGGCCGGCGGCCTGAAGCCCGTCGACGAGCCGCTGGCACTGGGTGGTGGAGCCGACGCCATCGGCGCCTTCGATGACGTAGAAACGACCGCGCGACATGGGCTCCGCATAGCGCATCGCGCCCTGACCGTCGCGTGCGGCGGCAGTGAACGTTGTGCGGCGCGCCGGTGACGCTGCGGCGACGACGTCTGAGCCTGAGAGGCCGCTGTGGGCTCGGCGCGCGCTGACCGGCCGCAGCCCTTCAGCGCCCGTCAGCGCCGGAAGCGCGACGGGATGGGCGCGATGAACTCGTGGCGCGGATGGAGCCGCCGCGCGCGGGCGAGGAGCGTCGGCTCCGACTCCTGCCGGTCGGGGTCGGGCAGGCAAGCGTCGACGGGGCAGGCGGCGGCGCACTGTTCGGTGTCGTGGAAGCCCACGCACTCGGTGCAGCGATGCGGGTCGATGACGAACAGGGCCTCGCCGGGCCGGATCGCTTTGTTGGGGCAGACGGGCTCGCAGGCGCCGCAGTTGATGCAGTCGTCAACGATCAGGGTCGCCATGGGCTCACTCCGTGGCCGCGGCGGGGGCTGCTGGCAGGCCAACCGGCAGCGCGACAGGCGAGGCGGCGGGGGCGGTCGCGCGTACCTCGTCGCCGTCGCCGTCGTCGTCGTCGCTGGCGGTGGGCGGCTTGTCGCGCCGCAGCCGCTGCAGCGACGCGACGTCGAAGCCGACGACAAGGGTCCCCGCCCAGTCGATCACCGGGATCCCGCCGCCGGGGACGCCGGCGGCCTTCAGCTTGCCGTCAAGCTCGGCCTGGGCGCCGGGGCTCTTCTCGACATCGCGCTCGACGAAGGGCACGCCGTTGTTCGCCATCCACGCCTTCGCCTTCTTGCAGAAGCCGCACCACGTCGCCGAGTAGACCACCACCGCGCCTGCCTTCGGCGGCGTCGCTGCCGGCCCTTCGGCCTTGCGGGCGGCGTCGTAGCGGCTGACGGCGACGACGCCGTAGGTGCCGTCGGCGTTCTTCGTCGTCAGGTCGGCGAAGAACGCGAAGCGGTGCGCCTGCCGTTGCTCTGGGGTCTTGTCGAGGTCGATCACCAGCACGCGCTGTCGCACCGGCTCGGGTACGGCGTCGACACGGGGCACCGTCTGCACACGGCCCTGGGCGTCGACGAACGAGAACAGCAGGTTGCCGGCGTCGTCGCGCACCACCGGCTCGGCGGGCACGGCATCGGCGGCGCGAGCGTCGTCGTCGGCGCCCGCGGACGATGGCGCGCCCGGGGTCTCGGCGCCGGACTTGCGGCAGCCCCCGAGCGTGACGACCAGGACGGTGACGGCGACGAGGACCAGCGCGTTGCGGTTCCGGCGGCGGGCGATGTGAGCGGACGACGAGCGCATGTCGGTTGCCTCCCGATGCGGCGTGTTGTACCGACCGCCGCGGATAGGCGCTCGTAGCTCAGCTGGATAGAGCGTGGGTCTCCGAAGCCCAAGGTCGCGCGTTCGAATCGCGCCGAGCGCGCCACGTCCGCCCCGCCCGCCGGTGAACGCACCGGCGGGCATG
This sequence comes from Deltaproteobacteria bacterium, assembly GCA_016874845.1. Classification (GTDB taxonomy): domain Bacteria; phylum Myxococcota; class UBA727; order UBA727; family VGSZ01; genus VGSZ01. The sequence continues at coordinate 5,782 of VGSZ01000099.1, read as the reverse complement.
CTCTCTGGCGGCTCCGTCCGCCGGGGTCGAGATCGCCGACGATGACGCTGCCGTTGTTCCTCGCCCTGCACCTCCTCTACGGGACCCTGATCGGCCGGGTGCTGTTCGCGCGCATGCGCGCCGAGGGCGAGGTCGTCGGTGTGCCGCTGCTGCTGGCGCTGGCGCCGGTGGCCCTCTTGAGCGCGCCGGTGAGCGCGCTGTTCGTCCGCTACGCGGGCGGGTGGTTCCTGCACGGGTGGCTGCTCGGCGACGGCGCCGTCGTCTACGAGCGCTTTCACCTCGGCCTGCTGCTGCTGTGTGGAGCGGCGTCGGCGGTGTTCGCGCTGGCGGGGCTGTGCTTCGTCATCGCGACGGCGTCGCGCGACCGGCTCGAGCTGCGCAACGTGCCTCTGTGGCTCGCCGGGGCGTTGACGCTGGTGGTGTTGATCGTCGACGGCGGCGACGTCGTACGCATCGCCGGCACCCAGGGCCGGCACCTGTGGAGCCACCCGGCCGGGCTCCTGTCGGTTGCCGTCGTCGGCGCCTTCTGGGCGTGGATCAACGTCTGCCGCGAGCGCTTCGCGGCCATCGCAAGGCCGCCGGGCTGGCTGCCCCCCGTCGTCGACCCGCGCGCCCTGATGGACGTGCCGGCGATCCTCGCGAAGATCGCCGAGACGACGACGACGCTGGCCTCGACGACGTCGTCGACCATCGCCAGCACCACGCGCAGCATCGCCCACACGACGTCGTCGACCATCGCCAGCACCACCCGCTCGCTGGCGAGCACGACCAAGTCCCTCGCCAGCACGACGAAGTCCATCGTCGGCGACCGCTCCTAGGCTGCCCCGTCGGCCATGGGCTCGCGCGGCCTGATCCTCGCCGTCGAGTCGAGCTGCGACGAGACCGCCGCCGCCGTCGTCGAGCCCGGGGCAGGCGGCGTGGTCCTCTCGTCGATCATCCACTCGCAGGTGGCGGCCCACGCGCCCTACGGCGGCGTCGTGCCCGAGATCGCCAGCCGCGAGCACCTCGCGCGCATCGACGCCGTGGTGGGCGACGCGCTCGCCGACGCCGGCGCTGCCCCCGCCGACATGGGTGTCGTCGCTGCCACCTACGGCCCCGGTCTGGTGGGCGCGCTGCTCGTCGGGCTGACCTACGCCAAGGGCTTCGCCCGCGGGCGCGGCCTGCCGCTGGTCGGCGTGCACCACATCGAGGGGCACCTGCACGCGGCGCTGGCCGACCCCGCGTCGCCGCCGTCGCGCAACCCCGGGCAGCCGTTCATCGGGCTGGTCGTGTCGGGGGGGCACTCGGCGCTCTACCGCGTCGACGGCATCGGCCGCGCCCGCCTGCTCGGCCAGACCCGCGACGACGCCGCGGGCGAGGCGTTCGACAAGAGCGCCAAGCTGCTCGGGCTCGGCTACCCCGGCGGCGTCGTCATCGACCGCCTGGCGCAGCGCGGTGATCCCGCCGCGATCCCGATGCCCCGCAGCCTGCGCGACCGCACCCACTATGACTTCTCGTTCTCGGGCCTGAAGACCGCGGTGCGGACCTTCGTCGAGGAGCAGCGCCGCCGCGGCGTCGACGTGCAGGGCCAGCTGCTCGCCGATCTGTGTGCCAGCGTGCAGGAGGCGATCGTCGATGCCCTGCTGCACAAGGCCATGCTCGCCTGTCGCCGCCAGCAGGTGCCGGTGCTCGTTCTCGGCGGCGGCGTCGCGGCGAACTCGCGGCTGCGCGCCGAGGCCGCCCGGCGGGGCGCGGAGCAGGGGGTCGAGGTCTACCTGCCGCCGCGGGCGCTGTGCACCGACAACGCCGTCATGATCGCCATGGCCGCTCGCGCCTGGCGCGCGCAGGGCCGGTCGTCGCCGCCGGCGCTCGTCGCGGCCCCCGATGCGCCCGTCGAGGCCTCGTCCGCCGCGCTCTCGTGAGGCGCGCGCTCGTCAGCCACGGCGCCCGGTCGGACTGGCTGATCGCTGCGCGGGCGACGGGCGCACGCGGGTCAGCCCACGACCGCCGCGCCGTGCTATCGACGCGCCCGAAGGAGATCCACCATGGCCAACCCCATCGCGACGTTCGACACCACGCTCGGCACCTTCACCGCCGAGATCTACCTCGACAAGATGCCCATCACGGCGAAGAACTTCCTCGACCTGGCGAAGAGCGGCTTCTACGACGGCCTGCACTTCCACCGGGTCATCGCGGGCTTCATGCTGCAGTTCGGCTGCCCGTACTCGAAGGACCCGACCAGCCCACGCTGTGGCACCGGCGGTCCGCCCCACGGCACCATCCCCGACGAGCACCCCGCCGACGCGAAGTTCAGCAACGAGCCGGGCACGCTGTCGATGGCCAACACCGGCCGACCGAACTCGGGCGGCAGCCAGTTCTTCGTCAACACCGTGCACAACCACTACCTCGACTGGTTCACGGCGGGCCCGTCGAAGCACCCGGTCTTCGGCCGGGTCACCGAGGGCATGGACGTCGTGAAACAGATCGAGACGACGCCAACCAACAAGCGCGAGGGCGATCGTCCGATGACGCCGGTGAAGGTGAACAAGATCAAGGTGAATGGGTACTGATATGCGTCAAAATATCGTATTTATCGTTGCGGCGTTCTTCGCCGGCTGCGCCAACGCCGAGCTCGAGCAGAAGGTCAAGGACCTCGAGACCAACAAGACCCAGTGCGAGAAAGATCTGAAGTCTGCCGAGGCGGCGAAGCGGTCGCTGCAGCAGAAGCTCGCGCAGGCGCAGACCGAGGCGCCGAAGGTCAACCTTGACGAGGTGGGCAAGACGCTGGGGGTCAAGCCGGGCGACAAGCTGTACGCCACGCTCGATACCTCGATGGGCACGGTGGTCGCCGAGCTGTTCTGGGACAAGGTGCCCAACACCGTGACGAACTTCGTGCAGCTGGCCGAAGGCGCCAAGGAGTGGACAGATCCGAAGACCGGCAAGCAGGAGAAGAAGCCGCTGTATAGCGGGACGATCTTCCATCGTGTCATCCCGGACTTCATGGTGCAGGGCGGCGACCCGCAGGGCAACGGCACCGGTGGCCCCGGCTATACGTTCGCCGACGAGTTCCACCCGTCGCTCAAGCACGACGTCCCCGGCGTGCTCTCGATGGCGAACAGCGGCCGGAACACCAACGGCAGCCAGTTCTTCATCACCGAGAAGGAGACGCCGTGGCTCGACCGCCGGCACTCGGTCTTCGGCCGCGTCACCGAGGGGCTCGACCTGATCCCGAAGATGACCCGCGTCGAGAAGGCCGACGGCGAGGGTGGCAGCAAGCCCCGCGTCGACATCGTGCTGAAGTCGGTGACCATCGGCCGTGGGGCGCCGGCCGTGGCCGCTCCCGCCGGGAAGCCGAAGAAGAAGAAGGCAGAGTAGGCGATCGCTCCCCGCGACGGGCGCATCGACCGTCGGGGAGGGCTGCTGTGGCGGGGTCGGCGCGGTGCGCGTCGGCACCGCCTTTGTCTTCCTGCCGCCCGCGTGTCCGAGCGGACCCCGCCGTAGCCCGGCGTGGTTGCGCCGTCGGACGCGCGGCCCTAAGCCTGACGACGACGGGAAGGAGCGACGATGTTCGGCATCGGGATGAGCGAGATGATCATCATCTGCGTCGTCGCCCTGCTCGTCTTCGGCCCCGACGAGCTGCCGGCCATCGTCAAGAAGATCGCGCGCGGTGTCGGCGAGGCGCGCCGGGTCACCGACGACCTGCGGCGGTCCATCGACCTGGTAGACGACGCCGCAGAGGACCGTCGCGCGCGGGCGTTCGCCCGCTCGCCGACTGCGGCTTCGTCGCCGTCGGCGCTCTCATCGTCGGAGACACCTTCGGAAGCGGCGCGACCCGACGAGCCCGCGGTGATCCCCGGCTCGGTGCTCACGCCCGTTCACGGCGACGACGCCCCGGTCATTGCGGCTCCCGCCGGGCGCGTCTCCCACGGCGACGACGATCGCGACGACGACCGCGACCCATCCCCTGCCGGCGCGCACGGCACACACGACGCAGTGACGACGACGGCCGCGGCGCCGCCGCCGGACGGACCGGCGGGCGGGCGCGCGGGGCACGACGACGGCGAGCGGCTGACGACGAACGCCAGGGCGATGGGGCGCTGACGTGGACGAACGCGAGTACACGCTGTTCGAGCACCTCGCCGAACTGCGCAAGCGGATCGGGCGCGCCGTCGTCGGCGTCGCGCTGCTGTCGTGCGTCGCCTTCGGCTTCGCCGACGCGCTGCTCGAGCTGGTCCGCGGACCGATGCTCGACGCGCTGCGCGCCGCGCGGCCCGACGACCCCAATGCCCACTTCGTCGTTCGCGGCGCCGCCGAGTACCTCGTCTGTCAGATGAAGGCGGCGCTGGTCGTCGGGGTCTTTCTCGGCAGCCCGTGGGTCCTCTACCAGGTCTGGCTGTTCGTCGCGCCCGGCCTGTACGAGCACGAGCAGAAGTACGTCGTGGGCTTCGTGTGGGCCGGCTCGTTCTTCTTCGTCGCTGGCGGCGCCTTTTGCTACGCCGTCGTCATGCCGTCGATGATCACCTATCTGGCCACCGCGACGCCCGCCGACATCGCCATCATGCCCGGGCTCGAGGACAACTTCACGTTCGTCCTGAAGATGCTCCTGGGCTTCGGCGTCGCCTTCCAGACGCCGGTCGTCATCTTCGTGCTCTCGCTCGCCGGCATCGTCGATCCGGCGACGCTGGGGCGCTGGCGGCGGCACGTGATCATGACCTGCATGATCGTCGGCGCGGTGCTGACGCCCACCCCCGACGCGTTGTCGATGTTCCTGCTCGCCGGGCCGCTGTACGTCCTCTTCGAGTTCGGTCTCCTCGTGTCGCGGCTGACCATCGCCTGGAAGGGCCGCCCCCTCGACCGCCGCGCGCGCGCTGCGGGCGCCGGTGACGCTGGTGACGCGCCGCACCCGGCCAACCCTCCAGCTCCCGGATGACGTAGTTTCCTGCCGTGATCGTCGCCGCGCTCTCCCTGGGCTCGCTCGTCGCCGCCGGTACGGTGGTCGACCTCGGGGTCCGCGGTGAACTGCGGACGTCGCAGCTGTCCGAGCCGGTGGCCGACGGCTTCTCCAACACCCTGACCGTCGGCGGCGTCACGCCGTCGGTGCGCTACGCGACCCAGGGGCGCGAGACGTTCCTCGACGTCGCCTACGCGCCGAATCTCAGCCTGATCTACCCCTCGCAGGACGTCCTCGTCGTGCTGCACCGGTTCAATGGGCAGGCAAACTGGACGCCGTCACCGCGCCTGCGGCTGGCCACCGACTTCGCCGGCGCCATCGGCGACCTCGACGCCGGCGCCGCTGTGCGCGACCTCGGCAATTCGCGCGCCTCGGCGCTCGTCGGCGGCGGCAACCTCACGCAGTTCCCCTTCGCCGACGTCGTGGGTGGCGTCGACGTGGGTTACCGCTTCGACGGACGCTGGACGTTCAACGGCGGTGCGCGCCTGAACGTCATCGGCTCGCCGTCGCCGGGCGAGGACGAGCAGCTGATCCTGCCGCCGCAGGCGCGCCCCGAGTTGAACGCCGCCCTGACGTACCTGATCACGTCGACGGAATCGCTGGGCGGCAACCTGCAGCTGCGCGGCGTCGCTGTTGCCAGCGACCGCGGCAATATCGGGCAGGGCGGCGGGCTCGTCAGCCTGACGCCGACGCTGTCGTACAACCGCACCCTGATGAACGGCGTCGTCGCGACGACGCGGGCGGGGTGGCAGTGGGCGGTGCTTGACGAGGGCCTGAAGCGCGATCTGCTCGGCCACGGGCTGCCCGTGCTCGACGGGCGACTGCAGGCGTCGTTGAACCTGTCGGGCGAGG
>VGSZ01000098.1 GCA_016874845.1 Deltaproteobacteria bacterium | reverse complement strand
CCCCGACGCGACGCCGCGCGCGTCCGACGCTCCGTCGGCGTCGTCTTTCAGGACTTCAAGCTGCTGCCTGAGCTGAGCGTGCTCGACAACGTCGCCCTCGCGCTCGAGGTGCAGGGCCGCCCCCGCGACGAGATCGTGCGGCGATCGTTCGCCGTGCTCACCGGCGTCGGGCTCGCCCACAAGACCCACCACGCCGCCGCGGCGCTGTCGGGGGGCGAGCAGCAGCGCGTCGCCATCGCCCGCGCTCTTGTCGTCGATCCCGTGCTCCTCCTGTGCGACGAGCCCACCGGCAACCTCGACGCCGAACGCGCGCGCGCCGTCGTCGAGCTGCTCGCCACCGCCCACGTGCGCGGCACCACCGTCGTCGTCGCCACCCATGACCCCGCCTTGCTCGCTGGCGCCCGGCGCCGCGTGGTGACCCTCGACGGCGGCCGCGTCGTCCACGACGCCCCGGCAGCCGGCGTCGTCTTTCGCGACGGTGCCGGCGAGGGCGACAGGCCGGACGCCGCCGTGGTGCCGCTCAGCCGCGGGGCCGCATGATGCTGGCGCTCCCCTTCAGCGTCCTGCGACACGGCTGGCGCAGCGTCCGTTCGGGCGGGCTGCCGTTCTTCTTCGCCGTGCTGATGACGGCGCTCGGGCTGTTCTCGCTCACCGCGTTCGGGATGCTGCTGTGGAACTTCCGCAGCGTCGCCCGCACCGTCGGCGAGTCAGTGGCCGCCGTCGCCTTCCTCGACGACCGCATCGGCGAGCAGGGCGCTGCCGCCGCCGAAGAGGTGCGGGCGCGCATCGCGCTGTTGCCCAGCGTCGGCGGCGCGCGGCTCCTCACCCCCGAGGAGGCGCTCGACCGGGCGCGCCGGGGCCTCGGCAGCGCCGACGCGCTGCGTGGCACCGCCGGCCTGCAGATGCCGTGGGTCGTCCAGGTGGTGCCGCTGTTCTCGCTCGAGGGCGACGAGGAGCGCGACGTGCTCGTACAGCGGCTCGGCGCCATCGCTGGCGTCGCTGAGGTCATGCACCCCACCGGAGAGCTGCGACGCGTCGACGCGCTGATGCGCCTGTTGAACGGCGCCGGCCTCTTCCTCGCCGTGCTCATCGCGCTCGTCGTGGTCGTCGTCGTCAGCAACGCGGTGCGCCTGACGGTGCTGGTGCGGCGCGACGAGATCGCGATCCAGAAGCTCGTCGGCGCGTCCGACGCCTTCGTCGCCTTGCCGTTGCTGCTCTCGGGCGTCGTGCAGGGCGTGCTCGGCGCCGTCTGCGCGCTGGCCGCGCTGGCGGCGGCGTCGTCGTCGCTGGCCCAGGTGGCGCGGGTGGCCCTGTCCGGAGCCCTCGGGGCGTTCCACGTGCAGGCGCCGCCGCCGTGGATGCTCGCGCTGGTTGTCGTTGCCGGCGCCGGACTCGGCGCGCTCGGTGCGTCGTTGTCCGTCGTGCGCTTCCTGCGGACCGCGTGATGCGAGGGCTGCCGCCCGGTCCGGCGATGGCCCTGGTCGCGTGCGGCGCGGCGACGTCGCTGCTGGCCGCCGGCGAGGTGCCGGCGGCGGCAGCGGCAGCTGCTGCTGCGGTGACTCCTGCGTCGCCCCCCTCCGGCGCGGCGGCACGCCCGGTGGACCTCGTCGCGCTGCGGGCCGAGCTGAAGGCGAAGCAGGCGGCGCTCTCCGACCTCGACGTGCGCGAGCGGTCGCTCGTCGATGGCCTGGGTGAGCTCGACGAGAGCCTCGCGCTGCTCGATGACGCGGTGCGGATGGCGTCGCGGCGGCTGGCCGAGCTGACCAGCGAGATCGCGACGCTGGAGCGCACGGCCGGCCGTGATGAGGCCGAGCTCGCGGCGCTGCGGGCGCGGCTGCAGCGTCGCCTGCGCCAGCTCGCCGTCGAGGGCGAGGGTGGCGCGGCGCGGGCGCTGCTCGGCGCCGAGGGCTTCACCGAGCTGGCGCTGCGCCGGCGGCTGCTCGCGCAGCTCGCCGGGGTCGACGGCAAGCTGGTGGGCGATTTGCGGCGGATCGAAGACAGCGCCGCCCGCACGCGGGCGGCGCTGCGCGAGCGCGTCGTCGAAGCGGGCCGCATCCAGGCTTTGGTCGTCGAGCAGCAAGCGCTGTTGTCGGCGACGCGTGACGAGCGCGCGCGCACCCTCGAGCGGGTCCGCGGCGAGCGTTCCCTGCTGCGGACGGCGGCGACCGAGCTGGTGCGGAGGCACGGCGCGCTGCAGCAGCTCATGACCCGGATGACGATGCCGGCGCGCCCCGCAAGCTCTGGCCGCGCCGGCATCCTGCGCGACGGCCTGCTGTGGCCGGTGGCCGAGGGCGTCGTCATCCGGCGCTTCGGGTCGATCATCGACCCCGAGACGCGCGCCGAGGTCGTGAGCCAGGGGCTCGAGCTGCGTGGCGCGATGGGGACGCCGGTGTACGCCGTCGCCGCCGGCCGGGTCGTTCATACCGGCTTCCTGCGCGGCTTCGGCCGCGTCGTGATCGTCGACCACGGCGAGGGCCACCACACGCTGTACGCGCACCTCGCGCGGACGTCGGTGGCGACCGGCGACGAGCTCGAGCGCGGCGCGACCATCGCCGAGGTCGGCGACACCGAAAGCGTCAACGGGCCCAAGCTGTACTTCGAGCTGCGCGAGAACGGACGCCCGCGCGACCCGGCGCCGTTCCTGCGTCGTTGACGAGTCCCCGGACGGGCCGACGACGCTGAGGGAGCCGACGTCGTCGGCGACGCGTGCCTGGCGCCGCTGGCGGTGGGGTCGGCGAACGCGCTATCTCCACAACCGCTGCCTTCGACGGGTCGTCGGCGGGAAGGATACGATGGGATTCTTCGACAAGCTGAAAGGCGAGTTGGTGGACATCGTCGAGTGGGTCGACGACACCAACGGGCAGACGCTCGTGTGGCGGTTTCCGCGCTGGCAGAACGAGATCAAGAACGGCGCGCAGCTGACGGTGCGCCCCGGCCAGACCGTGGTCTTCGTCGACCAGGGCCGCGTCGCCGACGTGTTCACCGAGGGTATGTACCAGCTGACCACGGCGAACATCCCGCTCCTGTCGACGCTGAAGGGCTGGAAGCACGGCTTCAACTCGCCATTCAAGTCCGAGGTCTACTTCGTGTCGACGAAGGTGATCGCCGGGCTCAAGTGGGGCACGCCGCAGCCGCTCATGATGCGCGACCCCGACTTCGGCGTCGTTCGCGTCGGCGCGTTCGGGACCTACTCGGTGCGCTGCACCGACGCCAAGGCGCTGCTCACCCAGCTGGTCGGGACCGACGGTCACTATGACACCGAAGCGCTCGGGCAGGTGATGCGCAGCCTGATGCAGCAGGCCATCGCCGAGGTCATCGGGCAGTCGAAGATCGCCGCCCTCGACCTGATCGGCAACTACGGCAGGCTCGCTGACGAGATCAAGGCGAAGGTCAGGACGCAGATCGACGACGAGTATGGCCTCGACCTGACCAGCGTGCAGGTCGTGAACATCAACGTGCCCGAGAGCGTGCAGAAGGCGATGGACCAGCGTGCCTCGATGGGCGCGCTCGGCAGCAGCTCGCTCGGTCCGGCGCCGAACCTGGCGGCGTTCCAGCAGTTCCAGATGGGCAACTCGATGGGCAACATGGGCGGTGACGGTGGCGCTGGCGTTGGCATGAACATGGGCATGGGCGTCGCCCTCGCCAGCCAGATGATGCACCAGCAGCAGCAGAGCCCGGCGGTGATGGCGCCGCCGCCACCGCCGCCGCTGCCGCAGGCGGCCCAGTGGTACGTCGGCATCAATGGCCAAAACGTTGGCCCGCTCGCCGTCGAAGTCTTCCGGCAGTTCGTGCAGACGGGCCAGATCCGCGGCGACACGTTGGCATGGACCAGCGGTCAGCCGTCGTGGCTGCCGGCGGCGCAGGTGCCGGCGTTGCAGCAGTTCTTCCTGTCCACCGGTGGCCCGCCGCCGCTGCCGGGGATGCCGCCGCCGCTGCCGAAGTGAGGCGACCTCTGGTGCACAAGCACCCCGATCACCGTGGGTTTCGTGCGCCGCTGAATATCCTCCCGATAGTCACGGAGCGAGCTTCGATGAGCGACATCCTGAACGACGCCCTGCTGCACACGACGGCCCGCTCGCACGTCGAGATGACCCACCACGTGCTGCCCGAGTTCGCCAACTCGCTCGGCAACGTGTTTGGGGGGCAGATCATGGCCTGGATCGACGTGTGCGCCGCGGTGGCCGCGCAGCGTCATTGCCGCAGCGTGGTGGTCACCGCCAGCATCGACGCCGTCCAATTTTTGCTGCCCATCAAGCTGGGTCACATCGTCATCTTGCGAGGCCAGGTCAACGCGACCTTCAAGACCTCGATGGAGTGCGGCGTCTCCATCTGGAGCGAGCACCCGCTGACCGGCGAGGTGCGCAAGGCGATGAAGGCGTACGCGACGTTCGTGGCCCTCGACGACTACGGGCGTCCGCGCCCCGTGCCGCCGTTGGTGCTGGTGAGCGACGAGGATCGCCGGCGCTCGACGGCGGCCCACGCGCGTCGCGCCGCGCGGCTGGCGGCGGCGGGCAAGGAGGCGCGATGAGAGACGACACCGTGCAGATCGCGGCGCTCGCGATCATGATGATCCTCGCCGCCGCGGGCTACCGCCGCCTGCGCGACGCCGGCGCTGCCGCGATCCCCGACGAGCGTGCGCCGCCGCCGCCCCACCCGGTGCCGCGCCCGGGCGGCGACGACGCTGCGGACAGTGGTGCTCACGGCGGCACGCGCGAAGGCTGACGGCGCGTGGCTCGTCACCGCACGCGCGCCTGCCGCAGCGCCGCGAGCACGTCGTCCAGAAACAGCGGCTCGGCGTCGGGGTCGAGGTACAGCAGCCGCGCGCCGATGGCGTCGACGGCGCGCTGCCACACCGGGTCGAAGGCGTGGGCGCGGTCGACGACGAGGTGCCAGATCACCTCGGCGGGCTGGCCGTCGGCGTAGACGCCGGGGCGGAACAGCGACACGTCCCACGTGTAGTGCACGGGCACGCTGCTGTCGTCGATGCGGAAGACGGCGCCGAGGGCGGCCCGCACCTGCGCACCCAGCGGCGGCACGCGGTGGTGCCCGTCGGGGACGCCGTCGTCGTCGTCGAAGGCGTCCACGCCGAGCGCGGCGCTGGCCTCGCCGCGCTCGGCGTCTTCGTGGTCGTCGTCGCCGGCGTGGGCGTTGGCGTTGCTCGACTCGTCGCCGCGGCTGCCGTCGTCGGTGGACAGCGCGCCCTCGTCGCCGTGGTCGCCGACGCCGCCCTGCGCGCCGCCCGCGCCCGACAAGCCGGCGGCGGCGCCATGCGTCTGGCCGTGGCCAAGGACGGCGGTGGGTTCGCCGTGGGTCTCCTGCACGCCGCGCTCGCGGGCGGCGGCCTGGGCGAGCAGGCTCTCGACGCGGGCGCGCTCGCGAGCATCGCTGGGGCTCGAGGCCGGCGCGCGAACGGCGGCAGCGTCGGCGCCGTGGGCATCGGTGGTCGCCTTCGTCGTCGCCCTCGCCGCCGCCGCGCGACCGCGTTCCGCGGCGAGCGCCGTCGACATGGCCGCCGTCGTGCCCGCCGCCGCCTTGCGGGCGTCGACGTCGACGTGGGCCTCGCCGCTGGCCGCCGGCAGCCGGTCGGCGGCCACCAGCGCGTCGACGGTGCGCGGGTCGAGCCGGCCCGACGGTGGCAGCTTGTGGGCGGCCTGGAACGACGCCAACGCCTGCTCGGCGCCGGCGCCGTTGAAGCCGGCGCCGAACAGCGACGCGAGCAGGCGCGCCGGATCGAGGGCGCGGTCCACGGGCTTGCTGTCGGCGGGGGTCTGCCGCGCGTCACGGCCGTGCTGCTGCTGCAGGCGCGAGCGCAGCTGCTGTTCGACGCCGGTGCTGCGCTGGCGGCCGGCGGCCTGCTGCGCCGGGTCGACGGGCTTGCGTGGCTCGACGGGCTTCGTGGTCGACGTCGTTGCGGGCGCGGGCGGCACGGCGCCGAGGTTGCGCAGCAAGGTCGCAGTGGCGTCGTCGAAGCGGCCGGTGATGGGCAGCCCGTTCTGCGCCTGCAGGTTCTGCAGCGCGCGCTGCACCTGTTCCGGCGATGGCGGCGCGGTGGTGGTCGGTGTGGCCAGGGGCGGGGCGGTCGCCGTCGCGGGGCGGGTTGCGTCGGCGCGCGCCCCCCGCTCGACGGTGTCGGCGAGCCGACGGTCGACGAGCTTGTCGGCCAGCCGGTCGGTGGCGCGATCGACGGCCTTGCCCTGCCGGTCCGTCTGCGCCTCGCCGCGGGTGACGATCTCCTTCAGCACGCTCTGCACATCGGCGACCTGGTGGGCGAGCTGCGCGGCGATCAGCTCCTTCAGCATGTCGCGCCGTGCGTCCACCGGTACGCCGGCGGGCACCGACGGACCGGGCGTCGACGACGTAGCCGCCGTGCCCGGCGCCGGCGTGGCCCCCGCAGGGGGAAGGGGGGGTCCTGCTCCGACGCGCGCGGCCATGACAACCATGCTACTGCGCCCCGCCATGGCCGGTCCCTACGTCGCCTTGCGCAAGGCACTGTTCTCGATGGACGCCGAGCGCGTGCACCGGCTGGCGATGGCCGGCCTGCGCGCCTGGTCGGATGTCTGTGACGTCGACCAGCACGGCGACATGTGCCGCGACCCGCAGCTTGCCCGCACCGTGTTTGGCGTGACGTTTCCCAATCCGCTCGGCCTGGCCGCCGGCTTCGACAAGGACGCCGAGGCGGTGCCGGCGTGGCAGGCGCTGGGCTTCGGCTTCGTCGAGGTCGGCACCGTCACGCGCCACCCGCAGCCCGGCAACGACAAGCCGCGCTTGTTCCGTCTGCCTGCTGATCAGGCGCTGCTCAATCGTCTGGGCTTCAACAACCACGGCGCCGAGGCGTGCGCGCGGGCGCTTTCGGCGTGGCGCGCCGCCGGGCGCGTGCACGTGCCCGTCGGCGTCAACCTCGGCAAGTCGAAGGTCACCGCGCCCGCCGACGCGCCCGCCGACTACGCCTTCAGCTTCGGCGTCACCGCCGACGTCGCCGACTACGTCGTCGTCAACGTGTCGTCGCCCAACACGCCGGGGCTGCGCGACCTGCAGAAGACCGACGAGCTCGCGCGCATCCTCGACCCGCTGCAGGCGCACAACGCCGCGCGCGGCAAGCGCGTGCCGTTGCTCGTCAAGGTCGCCCCCGACCTCGCCGACGACGACGCCGTCGCCGTTGCCCGGCTGTGCGCCGACCGTGGCGTCGACGGGCTGATCGTCAGCAACACCACCATCGCCCGCGCGGGGCTGCAGGGCCCGGTGCCCGAGGGGCCCGGCGGCGTGTCGGGGCGCCCGCTGTTTGCGCGCAGCACGGCCTTGCTGCGACTGCTCAAGGCCGACGTCGGCGACAAGCTGGTCTTCGTCGGCGTCGGCGGCATCTTCGACGCCGACGACGCGCGCGCGAAGCTGCAGGCCGGTGCGTCGCTGCTGCAGGCCTACACCGGCTTCGTCTACGCCGGCCCGTCGTTCGCGCGGGACGTGCTGCGCGGCCTGCACGCGCCGTCCCGGGGACCCTCGTCCGCGTGACGGCTGCTGCCTCCGGCCGTGCCGTGGCGCGCCACGGTCGTCGACGTCAACGGCCGAGGTCGGGCACCGCGACGGTGAAGGTGCCGTCGGCGGCGGTCACGGCCTCGCCAAGGTAGAGCGCGCGGCCGAGCTCGTCGACGAGCGGCGAGAACACGCGCACGACGGCGCCGCTGGTGGGGCCGCCGGCGGGGTCCTGCACGGCGCCGGCGAGCACCAGGGCGTCGGGCAGGGCGAGGCGACGCTCCACCGCGTCCTCGACGACGAGCACCGCCGAGTACACCGGCACGCCCACGCCCGCCGGCGGACGGATGGTCACGCGGTAGCGCCCGGCTGGCACGCGCAGCGCCGCCCGGCCTTCGTCGTCGGTGGCCGACACGAAGGCGGGCTGGGCGCCCGACAGCGGGCGCTCGACCACGCCCACCGCGTCGCCGATGCGCTGCAGCTCGACGCTGGCGGCGGCGACGACGTCACGGGCGGCGTCGACGATGGTCAACGCGACGTCGAGCCGCGGCGGCAGCGTCACCGTCAGGTCGGCCAACGCGGCGTCGACGACCAGCTCGCCGGTAAAGAGGCCGTCGTCACCATCGACGGCGCCGACGGCGACCAGCATGTAGCGGCCGGGGCGCACGGCGAGGGTGAAGGCGCCGTCGTCGTCAGTGACGCCGCGCGCGTAGAACTCGCCGGCGCCGACGAGCCCGTGCATCGCCACCTGCGCGCCGCTCGCCGGCGCGCCGCTGGCGCTGACGACGGCGCCGGCGACCGCCACCGTGTTGGCGCGCTCGCCCTGGGTGATCACGCCGAGGTCGAGGCTGGCGGCGACCCGCTCCAGCGGGCGACGCAGCGAGGGCTGCAGCGCGTTGTCGGCGCTCGGCCGCACCTCGAGCGCGCCACCCGCAAGGGGCGCCGGCAGCCCCACGGCGAACGCGCCGTCGTCGGTGGTGCGCGCCAGCGTCGAGACGCGCCGACCGACGGTGTCGACGACGCGCACCTCGAGCGCGGCCACCCCGCGCGCCGCGGCGCCGGCGCCGGCGACGACGCGGCCGATGACGACGATGGGGCAGGTCGTCGCGTCGTCAGCGCCGCGCGGCAGGTGGCACGACGTCAGGGCGACGCCGTCGTCGACGCCGGCGGTGACGTCGCCGGCGGTCACCGCCGGGGCCACGGCAGCGTCGACGGGCACCACGGCGACGCGATAGGCCGCGCCGTCGACGAGCGGCAGCGACCACGTGCCGTCGCTGCTGTCGGTGCTGGGCAGCCTGAGCCGCCCGGCGATGGCCACCGCCGGCGTCGCGGTGACGACGCCGCCGATGCCGCCGCCGTCGTCCAGAGAGGCCGTGCCGCGCAGCGTCGTCGCCGGTCGCAGCGCGACGTCGACGCGCACCCCGCGGGCGGCGCGGGCGTCGACGCCGAGGACCGTCTGCGCAGGCACCCCGGTGCTCGCCAGCGGCTCGACGTCCAGATCCATCGTGGCAAGCCGAGCGTCGTCGGGACCCACGCACAGGCCGAAGGCGCAGACGTCGCCGGCGTCGCAGCCGCCGTCGTCGAGGCAGGTCGAGGACAGGGCGTCGGGCTGTACACAGCCGGTGCCGGCGAGGGCGATGGCGGCGACGGCGGCGACCGAGGTGACGGTCGCCGCGAGCGGCGCGCGCGCCGGGCGCCGGGGCGCCGCGGGCGTCACGGCGTCACCGGCGCGCAGTCTTGCAGCGCGACGAGCCAGGACAGGAACACGACGCTGCCGCCGTCGTCGGGGATGGGGTCGCCGTTTTCGTCGGAGACGAAGCCGTTGTCGGAGACGCGCAGCTCGACCAGCTGGGTGCGGCCCTTCTGCGCCTCGAGGTCGCCGAGCTTGGCGCCAAGGACGTCCTGCCCGAGCACCAGCGAGGTCAGGTCGGTGAGCGGGTAGGTGTCGTCGGCCAGCGGGGGGATCGGCGGCGACTCGCGCAGCAGCACGCGCGACGCGCGCTCGTCGCGCTCGACCACGAGGTCGAAGCGCACCGTCAGGGTGTCGCCGTCGGCGTCGTCGATCCCCACGAGTTGCAGCTTCAGCGGCAGGCAGTCGCGGCCGACGGGGGCCGGCAGCGGCTCGAACGTGGGGGGCGGCAGCGCCTCGACGACGGGCACGTGGTTCTCCTTCGCCGTTGCCTCGCCGATGTGCGTCGGGTTGAAGCACCCGGTCAGGCCCGCCGGCAGGAAAAGCAACGCCGATGCCACCGCCGCGATCGGCGGCGACTTCGTTCCGCGCCGCGGCCGGACGCGGCGGCGCTCGGGCCCGACGGCGGGGTCGGGCGCGGCGACCAGCCGGCACCGCGACACGGACGTCACGCCGGGTCTCCCGCGTCGGGGGGGCCGTCGCGGGCGGCCTCGAGGTGGCGGAACACCGTGCGCGGGTCGACGCCAAGCTCGCGGGCGGTCTTGGCGCGGTTGCCGCCGTTTCGCTCGAGCGCCTCGTCGATGTAGCGGCGACGGAAGCGCTCGACGGCGTCGGCCAGCGGCAGGATGTCTTCGAGGTCTTCGGTCTGCAGGTCGAGGTCCTCGGGCGTGACCAGCGGGCCCTCGCAGAGCACCACGGCGCGCTTCAGGCGGTTCTCGAGCTGGCGCACGTTGCCCGGCCACGCGTAGCGGCGCAGGGCCGTCTGGGTGCGGGGCGAGAAGCCCTTGAGGTTCTTGATGCCCTGCTCGGTGCAGTACTTCTGCAGCAGGAAGTTCGCGAGCACCACGACGTCCTCGCCGCGCTCGCGCAGCGGCGGCAGGTGCAGCTGCACGACGTTCAGCCGGTAGTACAGGTCCTCGCGAAAGGTCCCGTCGCGCACCATCTGCTCGAGGTTCCGGTGCGTGGCGGCGACGATGCGGATGTCGACGGCCTCGGTCTTGTTGTCGCCGACCTTCTGCACCTGCCGCTCCTGCAGCGCGCGCAGGATCTTGACCTGCAGGTGAAGCGGCATCTCGCCGACCTCGTCGAGGAACAGCGTGCCGCCGTGGGCCGCCAGGAAGCGGCCGGCCTTCGTCGCCACCGCGCCGGTGAAGGCGCCCTTCACGTGGCCGAACAGCTCGCTCTCGAGCAGGTTCTCGGGGATGGCGCCGCAGTTGATGACCACCAGCGGACCGCGGGCGCGCCCGCCTCGCTTGTGGATCTCGCGGGCGATGAGCTCCTTGCCGGTGCCGGTCTCGCCGGTGACGAGCACCGAGACGTCGCTGCGCGCCACCTTCTCGATCTTCTTGAAGACCTCGCGCATGCCGTCGCAAGCGCCGATCAGCTCGCCGTAGCGGCTCTTCTCGAGCTCGCCCTTCAGCGTCGCCCTCTCGACGGTGAGCGCGTCGATGGCCAGCGCGTCCTGCAGCAGCAGCGACGCCTGCGTCGAAAAGAGCGTCAACACCTCGAGGCTCGCCTCGTCGAACTGCCCGCGCACGCTGTCGTTGCCGACGTAGATGGCGCCGATCACCGAGGCGTCGGCGCCGACCTTGACCAGGGGCACGCACATCACGCTGGTCAGCTTGAGCGACACCACCGACAGGCTCGAGTTAAACTCCGTCGACGTCAGCGCGTCGGAGACGACCACCGGCTCGCCGCGCTCTACGACCCGGCGCACGATGCTGTCGGACAGCTGCGCCACCGCCTCGTCGAGGTTCTCGCCCATCAGGTTGCGCGCCATGC
Source organism: Deltaproteobacteria bacterium (assembly GCA_016874845.1). GTDB lineage: Bacteria > Myxococcota > UBA727 > UBA727 > VGSZ01 > VGSZ01. Next base: position 5,907 of record VGSZ01000098.1, on the reverse strand, counting down.
GCACGCGGGCGACGCGGCGGCCATCGCCGTCGTCCTCGACGAGCACGAGGAAGCCCTTGTCGGCGCCGGTGAGCGCGACGACCTCGTCCATCAGCGTCTGCAGCAGCGCCGGGATCTCGCGGGCCTCGCCGAGCTTCTTGCTGAACGCCACGAGCCTGCGCCACGCAGCGACGTCGCCGGCGGCGCGTGCGGCCGCCGGGGCCGGGGCCGGGCGCCCGCTGTCGTCGGCTACGAAGCGCAGCCGGGCGGGGCCCACCACGATGTCCTCGCCGTCGACGAGCAGCTGCTTGCGTACCGGGCGGCCCGACACGAGGATCTCGGCGCGCTTGTCCGACGACGCGATGGTGTGCTGCGCGCCGTCACGGGTGATCACCGCCGCCGACGGGGCGAGCCCGGCGATCACGACATCGCTGTCGGGGTCGGACCCGATGGTCGTCAGGTTCTTGAACAACGGCACGCGGGTCTCGGTCCCGTCCACCGCGAGCCACAGCAGGTGCGCCATGGCGGAGTGCTACCCGAAAGACGGCGCCGCGGAAACGCGCGGGCGGATCAGGGCGACGACGGCGACGATCCCGAGGCTGACCCCGGTGGTGACGGCGACGCCTGGGGCGCCGGCGCGGTGGATGGGGCCCCGGCGTCGTCGTTGGTGGGCGAAGGCGCACGCTCGATGCGGCGGAGCTTCTTCAGCTCGGCGGACGTCAGCGGTCGCTTCGTCTGCTTGTCGGCGAGCACCGCTTGATCCTCGCGGTTCCAAAGCGCGTCGGCAACGCCCACGCCATAGCTGACGCCGAGCACGCCGAGCCCGACCAGATGGGCGTACCAAAGTGGGTTCTCGATCGATGCCTCGTCGGCGGAGAAGCCGTCCTTCGCGCCCTGCTGCACGGCTAGGCTGCCCCAGAAGCCGACGACGTTCACCAGCAGGCCGACGCCCTGCGCCGCGCCGAGCACCGCCGCCTTCACCGGCTCGCCCTGGGCGAGCTGCGCCAGCCCGAACGGCAGGAACAACGACGCCCACGGCGTGGATTGCACCGTCGTCACCCGCTCGACCAGCACGCCGCCTTCGTCGCCGAGGCCGTCTTCGCGGGCGCGCTCGCGCGCCCGGCGGATCTCGGCCAGCCGGATCTTCATCGCCGCCTTCTGCGCGTCGAAGATGTCGACGACGGGGGGCGGAACCTCGAAAGGATCGAGCTCGTGATCGGGGTCGATCGACAACAGGCTCGAGAACTCGCGCGCCGCCTCGCGGCGTTGATCGAGCAACGCGAAGCACACGCCGAGCATGCGGTGCACCTCGAGCTGCTCGCGTTCGTCGTCGAGCTGGCCGGGCACCGCGAGCTCGCTGAGCACGGCGATGGCGCCAGGGCAGTCGCGGTACTCGAACAGGCTGCGTCCGCGCTTGAAGCGCTGGTCGGGCGGCAGCGCCGCCGCCGCGCTCGTCTCCGTCGTCGACGCAACGGGCGCGGTGGCGCTCGTTGCGTTCGTGGCGCTTGTGGCATCCGTGGCGTTCGTCGCCAGCGTGCTCGTGGTCGCCGTGGCGGCCAGCGTCTGGGCCCGGGTGGGTGCGACGGCGGCCGTCGTGACGACCACGAACACGACGGACGCCGCCGCGCAGCGCGCGGCGTGATCAGCGGGGCGTCGGCGCGGGTTCACCGGGGTCGGGTTCTAGCACGACGTCGAGGCGCAGCGTGTCGCCGGCGAGGAACGTGTGGCGTCGGCGGTAGGCCAGGAAGCCGGCCTTGTAGACGAACACCTCGCGCTCCTGGCGCGACTGCTCGAGCGCGACCAGCAACGGCCGCCCCAGCGTGTCGGCCGCGGGCACGCCGCCGGCGCCGCCCACATCGACGAGGGCGTCGGGCTGGCTCGAGTGCACCGACAGCAGCGCCGGACGCGGTTCGAGGCGCACGGTGACGACGGGGTCGGGGCCGCCGGGGGCTACGTCGAGCTTCAACTCATGGTCCTTCGCCCGCGGGTTCCGGAACAGCACCGTGTGCGCTCCGGTGGACAGCTCGGTGGGGAACACCTGCTGGTTGCGCGCCACGACGACGCCGTCGACCAGCACGTCGGCCCAGGGGCTGATGCGAAACGTCACGCGGCGCCTCCCTGTCGTCGACAGCGCCGCCGACCCGGGGATCGACGCCGTCCCCTTCGGCGCCGTGATGAACGGACGCAGCTCGCGCGGCACCAGCGTCGGCGCCTGGCGGCGCGGCCGCTTCACGGGGCTGCCGGGGGCCGCGGGGGACGGCGGCGGCGCGCCGGAGCCGCCGGGCTCGGCGTCGACGGCGTCCTCGGTGGTGGCGGTGTCGCCGGGCTCACGCTGCGCGGCGTCGTCGTCGGCGGGCGCGCTGGTCTGCCCGCTTGCCCGCTCGCTGGCCCGCCCGCTGGACTGGCGGGCGACGACCACCGAGAGCACGACCAGCCCGACGGCCGCAGCGACGACCAGCGCGCGTTGCCAGCGCAGGCCGGGGGCCGGGCCGGGCACCAGCGTCGGCAGCGTGGACGGAGTGCCCGGCTGGGCCCTCGTGGTCGTCGTCGTCATCGTCGTCGCGGCCGTCTTTGTCGCCGGCGTCGTCGCGTTGGTGCCGGGCGCGCCGTCGGGCGGCAGCGTCGCCAGGTCGGTCACCTCGTCGGGCACGCTGGCCAGCGACGCCACCGGGGCGCGGTCGGTGGCGGGGGCGGGGTCGTCGGTGGCCTGCACGCGGTCGAGCAGGGCGCGGGCGTCAGCGTCGGCGGGATCGTCGGCGAGCACCCGGTTGAGCGCGGCCAGCGCGCGCGCGGTGGCGCCGTCGGCGAGCAGCGTCGCCGCCCGCGTGAGGAACGCGGTGCGCACCCGCGCGCTCAGGCGGGGCAGGGCATGCTCGGGCGCGGCGAGGGCGGCGGCGACGGCGTGGTCGTCGACGGCGACGCCGCTCCTTTCGAGCACCTCGGCGAGGGCGTCGGCGAAGGCGCGGGCCGAGCCGAAGCGGTCGGCGGGGCGGGTGGCGAGGCTTCGGCCGATCACGCGGGCGAGGTCATCGCTGACCACGGGCGACTGCTGCTGCGATGGCGTCGCGCGGCCGTCGACGATCTGCTTGAGCAGCGCGTGGGGCGTCGGCGCGTCGAACGGCAGCGCGCCCGTCGTGATCCAGTAAAGCACCGTGCCCATCGCGAACAGATCACTGCGCTCGTCGGCGGGCTGGCCGTCGATGCACTCCGGCGCCATGTGCGCCGGCGAACCGAGCAGCGTGCCCGTGATGGTCAGCCCGCCCTGATCGGCCACCTGGGCGATGCCGAAGTCCATCAGCTTCAGCACGCCGTCGTCGCGCACCATGACGTTCTCGGGCTTGAGGTCACGGTGGACCACGCCCTCCTCGTGCGCATGCTGCAGCGCGTGCAGCAGCTGCCAGACCACGAGCGCGCCCAACTCGGGGCACTTCCACAGCGCGTGGCGCTCGGCGAAGCGCTTGAGCGTGGCTCCACGCACCAGCTCGGCGACGAGAAAACCCTCGCCCGCCCGCCCGCCGCCTTCGTGGGCCGCGCTGTCGTGCGCGGCGCCCTCGCCGGACGAGTCGAAGACCTTGACGATGTTCGGATGCTCGAGGCGCGCCACCGCCCGGGCCTCCCGGACCAGTCGGGTCCGGCACTCGGGCTTCTCGGCGAGGAACGGGTGAAGGACCTTGATGGCGACGTCGCGGCCGAGGTGCTCGTCGCGGCCGCGGTAGACGACGCTCATGCCGCCCTGCCCGATGGGCTCGACGACGCGGTAGTGCAGCAGCACGCGCCCCACCAGCGGATCGGAGGACGGGGCGGCGTCGGGTCCGCCGGGGCGCAGCTCGACCGTCGACGTCAACGATACCTCCTGAGCGGAGCGTTCTACGCTAGCACCGCCGCCGGCGGCCGGCGACGCCGCAGCCCGCTCCGTCCGGCGCTCCGTCCGGCATGCCCGACGGAGCGGGGTCGAACGCAACGCCGGCGTGCGCTATAGCCGGCCCGTGAGCAACGTCGCCGACCCGGTCCTGCGGGCGCGGAGCCTCGGCGCCACCGCCGAGGCGGCGGCCGCCTGGCGCGAGCTGCTCGAGCAGACCCACGTCGACGAGGCCGACTACGGCGACTGGTGTCGCGAGCTCGCGGCGCTGTACGCGCGGCAGGGTCGACAGCTGGCCGCGGCGCGCATCCACGAGTACCTGCTGAACGTCCCTCCGGCCCTCGAACTGTACCGGGCCCGCGGTACGGGGCGTGACCTTGGCCGCGTGCTGCAATTGGGACGCCGCCACCGCGAGGCGAGCCAGCGGTATCGCGAGGCCGGACTCCTCGCCCACGCCGCCCGCGCCGCCGAAGAGAGCGGCGACACCGCCGGGGCCCTGGCGCTGTTCGAGCACCTCGTGCGCCAAAAGGAGGCGACGTACGACCCCTACCTCGCCGGGCTCGCCGCTGTGAACGCCGGTCGCCTGGCCGTCAAGGTCGCCGGGCGCGAGCGGGCCCGGTCGGTGCTCGCCCTCGCCACCCGCCTGCTCGAGGAGGAGGCCGACCGCCGCGAGCAGGCCGGCGACCGCGACGGCGCTTTTCGCTGCTACCTGTGCCTCGTACAGGTGGGCCGGCTCGAGGGCACCTACGAGCCGTTCGCCGAGGGCTACCTCAATTGCATCCGCATCCTGAAGGCGAAGGGCGATCGTTTCTTCATTGTCCAGTATTACCACGAATTCATCGCGGCATCCGAGGAACTCGGCGAGTTGCACAGCGTTGCGGAACTCTACCGCGAAGCTGGTGAATACGCCCGTCGTGTCGGCTTCATCTATGCAGAACACTTCTTGATCGAGGCCGCGAAAGCCTGGGTGCGGGTCGCGGAGGCGGCGGCGCAGCGCGGGCAACCCGCCGAGCTGATCGAGAACGCGCTGCTGGCGGCGAGCGGGTGCTTCAACCGGGTCCACGACGATCGCCGCGTCGCCGAGTGCTACGAGCGCCTCGCCGCGCTCGAGTTGGGGGATAAGAAGAAGGCCCGCTACGCGGCGCTCGCCAAAGAGCTGGCAACGGCGGCGCGCAAGGAGGCGGGGGAGCCGCCGCCGTTCCCCGAGTACTTCCGTCGACGGCTGCCGGTGCAGGAGATCTGGGTCCGCGACCTGCTCGAGCACGAGTCGGGCGCCGACATCCCCGACGCGATCGGCCGGCTCGTCGGCGACCACAAGACGGTCTGGGAGGTCCAGCGCCGCAAGGCGCTCCTCATCGCGCTGGCGTGGGATGACCACCTCGTCGTTCGCGGCGACCCGCAGCGCATCCCGGCGGCGATCGTCGACCAGCTCGGCGAGCTGCAGCACGCCGCTGCCGTGCGGCCGCTGCTGGCGATGTTCGAGGCCGGCGACGAGGCCACCCGCGCCCTCGTCGTCGAGAAGAGCGCGCAGCTGAAGCAGCGCGAGGTCTTCGCCTTGATCGAGCGCGCCCTCAGCGACGCCGGGCGCGTGCGGGACGCCGGCGTCGCCGTGCTGCGGCGCGTGAACTTTCCGCCCGCGCTCGACAACCTCGTGCGGATCTTCAACTCCTACGAGTCCCCCGACGTGCGCGACGCCGCGCTGCGCTCTATCGCCGTCGTCGGAACCGACGAGGCCTGCGAATTCCTGCTCGACGTGCTGCGGGCCAACACCGCCGGCCTCGCCGCCAAGGCCCGCGACCTGCTCGAACAGCACGCGCAGGAGCGAATGCTCTCGGCCCTCGATCGCAACCGCCGGCAGGAGCCCGACGCCCAGCTGCGGCTGTTCATCGGTCGGCTCGTCGAGCGGGTCCGCCTCGCGCGCAGCGCGCTGGGGTGAGGAAAGACGGGTCACCCGCTGCGCCGCTGCGAGTACGTCGTCGGTGCCGTCGTCGGTGCCGTCGTCGGTGCCGTCGTCGGTGCCGTCGTCGGTGCCGTCGTCGGTGCCGTCGTCGGTGCCGTCGTCGGTGCCG
>VGSZ01000097.1 GCA_016874845.1 Deltaproteobacteria bacterium | reverse complement strand
TTGCGCAGCGTCTGGTGGGCGCGGTCGGGCTGGCCGGCGGTGACGAACGCCGCGGCCACGGCGAGCACCGCGTCGCGGTCGCCGGAGAACGCCGCGTCGCTGGCGACGTCGACGAGCAGCGCCGCGGCCTCGTCGTCGAAGCCCACGTCGAGCGCCGTCAGCGCGAGGGCGAAGCGGCGGTCGCGGGCGAGGCCGGCGGGCACCGCGACGGTGGCGTCGGCGGCGAGCACGGCGCGCGGCTGCCCGGCGTCGTCGACGACAGCGTCGCCGCCGCTGGCGCGCAGGAGCCGCCGCGCCAGGTGGCCGTAGTACGAGGCGCCGCGCTGCCGGGCGAAGGCGGCGACGGCCTCGCGGCCGGCGCGGGCGGCGTCGGGGTCGACGACGACGTCGAGGGAGCGCGGGTCGGGGGCGAGCGCGAGGCGCGCCTTCCAGTAGCGGGCGCGGTCGAGGTCGACCGGGCGCGGCCGCGCCCGCGCGGCCAGCGCGCGCTCGGCGTCGTCGAGCAGCCCGAGCGCCCGCTCGTGCTCGCCGCGCAGCGCCGTCGACAGCGCCAGCCGGAAGCGCGCGTCGTCGACCATGTCGCCGTCGGGGAACCCAGCGACGACCCGCGCGAGCGCCTCGTCGCGTGCGGCGTCGTCGCCGCGCGCGCCGCGCGTCTCGGCCAGCCACACGAGCACGTCGTCGGCCAGGGGATCCCTGCCCCACTCGGTGAGGAAGGCGCGGGCGAGCCCCTCGACGGAGGCGCCCTTCTGGATCGAGGCGACGCGCAGCTCGAGGTAGCGGGCCTTCTTGCGGGTCTCGCCGCAGCGTTCGTGGGTCGCGTGGGCGAGGGCCTGCCGTGCCTCGGCGTAGCGCCGCAGCTTGCGCTTCGCCTTGGCGACGAGCAGGGCCGCCTCGCAGTCCTTGCCGACCAGATCGCCCACCAGCGCGACGACGTCGTCGTTCTTCTGCAGCCGCTCGAGGACCGTCGCCCGGGCGACGCGCCGCGCGGCCGTGACCGCGCCGTCGTCGTCCAGGTCGCCGCGCGGCTGCTCGGGCAGCTCGTCGAGCAGGCGCGCCTTCGCCGCCAAAGCCACCGCCGGCGGGGCGCGGGCGGCGAGCAGGCGCAGCCCTTTGGCGACGGCGGCGCGCCGCGCGGCCTCGCTGACCGGCAGCGGCGCCGTGCGCAGCGCGTCGAGGGCCCGCGCGACGTCGACGGCGGGCATGGTTGCGCTCCGCTCGATGAGAGCGGTGGCCGCCGCGAGCACGGCAGGGTCGCGCCCGAGCGGTCCCGCCAGAGCGCCAGCGACGACGTCAGCGACAACGCGCCCCGCGGGGGCGTCGGCGGCGTCGGTCAGGCAGCGCAGGTGCCGGGGCAGGGCCAGCTCGCGCAGCGCGCCGCCGCCGTCGACGAGACGCTGCACGTCGGCGCACGCCGCGGCGCGGTCGGAGCGCTCGAGCCGGCGGACGACGAAGCCCGCGCCGGCGCCGACTGCCTCGGCGAAGGCCCGGTCGACGGCGCCTTCGTCGGCTCCCTGCAGCGCGGCCCGCAGGGCGGCGTGGGCTGGCTGAAGCGGCAACGTCGGGGCAGCCGCCGGCGCCGGAGACGTCGACGCCGTGGCGAGCAGGGCGAGCGGGAGCGCGAGCAACGCGGGGGTCATGGGCAGGAAACCTACCGGACTCGCTGATCCGCGCCCGTCCGAAAAAAACGGTGAACCACAGACCGGCGCCCGTGGTCAGCCGTTCGACCGCCAAGCCCCCCCCCGAAGGAGACCCCGATGCGCCGCCCGAACCTCGTGAAGACCTCGCTCCTCGCCGCTGCGCTTGCCGGCAGCGCCGCCGTCGTCGGCTGTGCGCTCGCCAGCGAGCGCGCCCCGCAGTCCGCCGCCGCCGACCCACACTCCCTCCGTGCGCCGAAGAAGGCGGCGGCGCGCGACGCCGGCGAGGCGAGGGCGAACGCCGAGGTCGCCCAGACGGCGCCGGGCGACGGCCCGCAGGAGCGCTCGTTCCTGCCGCCGTCGTCGCCGCCCATGCCCGCGTCGATTGCGCCCCCGCCGTCGGCGTCGGTCGCGCTGCGCGGCCCCAGCGCCGTCGGCGACCAGCGGAAGGCCGAGCCGCCTCGGCGGGGCGCCGTGGGCGACGTCCTCACCGACGTGGATCGGGTCACCGAGGGAGGCACGTTCGTCCACGCCGGCACGAACCCGTTCGTGCTCACCGCCGTCGACCACCTGTCGACGTTCGCCGCCGACGTCGACACCGGCTCGTTCACGTTCGCCCGCCGCTTCCTGCGTCAGGGGCAGCAGCCGCCGCCGGCGGCGGTGCGCGTCGAGGAGTGGGTCAACGCCCTCGGCTACACCTACGACGCGCCGACGAACGCGGGCTCGGTGCCGTTCGTCGTCCACGCGGCGGGTGCGCCGTCGCCGCTGTCGCCCGGCAAGCACGTCGTGCGCGTCGCGCTGAAGGGCCGCGAGGTCAGCCGGCATGAGCGCGCGCCCACGAGCCTGGTGTTCCTCGTCGACGTGTCCGGCTCGATGAGCGAGCCCGACAAGCTGCCGCTGGCGCAGGAGGCGCTGCACCTGCTCGTCAACCAGCTGCGCGAGGACGACGCCGTCGGCCTCGCGACCTACGCCGGCGCGACGCGCCTGGTGCTGCCGTTGACAACGGCGCGGTCGAAGTCGCAGATCCACGCCGCCATCGACGCCCTGCAGAGCGGCGGTGGCACCGACATGGGGTCGGGCATGGAGATGGCGTACCGCGAGGCCACCAAGGGCCTCGGCGGCGGCCGCAGCGCGCGCGTCATCGTGCTGTCCGACGGCGACGCCAACATCGGCAACGTCGGCTACGACGACATCCTGCGGTCGGTGAAGGGCTACGTCAGCGAGGGCGTGATGCTGTCGACGGTGGGCCTCGGCACCGGAAACTACAACGACCACTTGATGGAGCAGCTCGCCGACGCCGGCAACGGCAACTACAGCTACATCGACTCGCTGAAGACCGCCGAGAAGACCTTCGTCCAGAACCTCGAGGGCACCCTCGAGACCATCGCCCAGGACGTGAAGATCCAGGTCGAGTGGAACAAGGACGTCGTCAGCAGCTACCGCCTGCTCGGCTACGAGAACCGCGACGTCGTCGACGAGGACTTCCGCAACGACAAGAAGGACGCCGGCGAGATCGGCGCCGGCCACGCCGTCACCGCGCTGTACGAGGTCGAGCTGGCGCAAGCGGCGCCCCGCGGCGACCTCGGCGTCGTGCGCGTGCGGGCCAAGGCGCCCCGCGGCACCCGCGCCGACGAGCTGGTCGCGCCCATCCCCGCCGCCGCGCTGCGCGCGCGCGCCGACGACCTCGACGACGACGGCCGCGCCGCCGTGGCCGTGGCCCTCGCCGCCGAGATCCTGCGCGGCTCGCCCTACGCCAGCGGCCACGACCTGGCCGACGCCGCCGCCCTGCTCGAGAGCGCCGCCCGCGGTCGCTTCGCCGAAGAGCGCCGCGAGCTGGCCGCCGAGCTGCGCCGCGTGGCGCCGGTGCTCGCGCGTCGCTGAGGCCGACGCGGACGACGATGACAACGACACGAGGACGCCCCCGGGTGCGCGCGCACCCGGCGGTGTCCTCGTGTCGCGAGAATTCAGGGTTCGCGCAACGAGCCCACGGCGCGCAGCGGCGCCAGCCCGTGGGCGCGCGCCGCGTCCCGCAGCCACGCGGGCACGACGACGCCGGCGTCATGCAGCGCCTCGACGGCGGGCACCACCGCGAACGAGCGCTGCGCCAGTCGCGGGTGCGGCAACAGCGGCGCCGTCTTTGTCGACCTCACCGACGGCGACCACAGCACGTCTAGATCCAGCGTGCGCGCCGCGTTCTTCGTCGTCCGCACGCGACCGCGCCGACGCTCCACCGCGAACAGCACCCCAAGCAGCGCGCGCGCCGGCAGCGGAGTGTCGACGACGACGGCGGCGTTCACGAACGGCGCGCGCGTCGCGCCGCCCCACGGGGGGTTGGCGTAGCGCCGGCTCTGCCCGCGCACGGCGAGCACCCCGGGGTCGAGCTGGGCGAGGGCGCCGACGCCCGCGTCGACGCGGGCGGCGGCGTCGAAGCCCGAGGCGCCCACGCCGACGACGAACAGCGTCATGCGGCCATCGCGCTGGCCTTCGCGCGGGCCATCACCGGGCGCGGGCCCGGCCGCGGGTGGCGGCGTCGCGGGCGGCGACGTCGACGCGCTCGTTCTCGGGGTGGCCGTTGTGGCCGCGCACCCAGTGCCAGCGCACGGCGTGGCGGGCGGCGGCCTCGTCGAGGGCCAGCCAGAGGTCCTGGTTCTCGACCGGCTTGCCGGCGGAGTTCTTCCAGCCCTTCTTCTTCCAGCCGTGGATCCAGCTCTTCATGCCCTGCACGACGTAGTTCGAGTCGGTGTGCACGTCGACGGCGCAGCGCCTCGTCAGCGCCCGCAGCGCCTCCAGGGCCGCCTGCAGCTCCATGCGGTTGTTGGTCGTGTCGGCGGCGTGGCCGGTGAGCATCTTTTCCGCCGGGCCGGCCTTCGTCGTCGTCTGCATGAGCGCCGCCCAGCCGCCGGGCCCGGGGTTGCCGAGGCACGAGCCGTCGCAGAACACGACGACGGCGGGGGCGGACGTCGTCGACGAAGCGTCGCCGTCGGGCTTGTGCGTGGTGGTCATCGCAGCCGCTCGAGGAACAACAGCGCCGTCGACAGGTAGATGACGATGCCGATGGAGTCGTTGGCCGTGGTCACGAACGGACCCGAGGCGATGGCCGGGTCGACGCCCACGCGCTTCATCAGCGCCGGCGCCACGGCGCCGACGGTGGCGGCCACGGTCATCGCGCACACCATCGCAGCGAACACGACGACGCCTAGCACCGGCTTGCCGTCCGAGAACAAGAGCGCCGCGATGCCGCCCACGAGCGCGCCGCACACCGAGCCCATCACCAGGCCGACGCGGATCTCGCGCAGCACCACCGAGACGACGTCGCTGGCGTCGATGCGACCGGTGGCGAGCCCGCGGGTCAGGATCGTGGCCGACTGCGCGCCGACGTTGCCTCCCATGGCGGTGACGACCGGAACAAAGGCCGCGAGGATGATCGCCGCGTTCAGCACGCCCGAGTAGACGTGGATGAGCTTGGCCGACACCAGGGAGCCGAGCAGCGTGACGATCAACCACGGCAGCCGCACCCGGGCGATGGCGAAGACGCGGTCGCGGTACAGCAGCTCCTCGGAGCTGGTGCCCGCCTGCTTCAGCGCGTCCTCCTCGGCCTCCTCGACGACCACGTCGATGACGTCGTCATGCAGGATGCGGCCGAGCAGGCGGCCTTCTTTGTCGACGACCGGCAGCGAGCTGATGCCGTACTTCTTGAACAGGCGCGCCACGTTCTCCTGATCGACGTCTGGCAGCACCTTTGCCAGCGGCGCCTCGAGCAGGTCGGCGATCTTCTTGTCGCCGCGGTGCAGCAGCAGCTTGCTCAGATCGACGACGCCCGTCAGCCGCTCTTCGTCATCGACGACGTAGACGCTGTAGACTTGGATGTCGTCCTCGACGAGGGCGCGGACGCGGGCGATGGCGTCGTCGACGGTGCCGGTCTGCGACACCTGGGCGCGCTCGACCTGCATGATGCCGCCGGCGCTGTCGGGGGCGTACTGCAGCAGCTCCTCGACCTGGGCCCGCTCGGTGGGGTGCAGCGAGGCCAGCGCCTCCTTCTGCTCGGCGGGCTCGAGCTCCTCGAGGACGTCGGTGGCGTCGTCGGAGTCGAGGTTCTTGATCAGCGCGCCGATCTCGTCGGCGCGCAGCAGATCGAGCAGGCGTGAGCGCTCGTCCTCTTCGAGCAACGCCACGGTCTCGGCGCGCTCGGACTCGTCGGCCACCAGCCGCAGCAGGCGCGGCCACTCCCGCACCTCCACCGCGCGCAACGCCTCGACGACGTCGGCGGGGTGGGGTAGCAGCCGCAGGAAGGCGCCGGCGGTGCCGTCGTCGGCCAAAAGGACGGCCTCGAGGTCGTCGTTCTGCAGGTCGGAGACCGCGTTGGCCACGACGTCACCTCCTCCGCCCGGCGGGATCGCCGGGACCGGCACCGCCACGGCGCCCGGTATGGCGAACGAAGCCGAACCATTCAAGCGTCTCGACGCATTCGTCGGAGGCGTTCGCTGCGCAGCCAACGCGACGCCGCCGGCACGGTCCGTCAACGCATCGTCGGCACAGCATGAAAGGACAAACACCGTGTCAAACGCGGAGCGGCCGGGTAGCACTACCCCATGAGCGCCTCGATCCACCGAACTCTCGTTCTCCTCCTCATGGCCGCGACGCTCTCCGCGTCGCTCGTTCCCTCGTGCGCCTGCGGCGCGCCCACGGTGGCGCGCGCGCGCTTCGGTGACGACGACATCGTTGTCGACGCCGAGCGGGGCCTGTTGACCATCAGCCGCGATGATCGGGTCGTCTGGTCGCTGCAGCCAGGGGACGTCGGCACGAGCGGCGGCGGCGCGCGCTATCTGATGGAGTTCGGCATGTTCGACATCGTCGAGGACTTCGACGATGCCGTGTTCGCCGACGCCCTGGTCATCACCACGGCCACCGACGAGCGCATCGACGTCGAGTGGCGCCGCGGCGACGACGTGGTCGCCACGACGGCGGTGACCGCCGACGACGGCGTGCTGTTGACGACAACGGCGCCGGGGGCGTCGCGGATCTTCACCGGCACCACCTGCGCGCCCGACCACCACTTCCTCGGCCTCGGCGCGCAGAGCGCCGACGTCGACCACCGCGGCCAGATCGTGCCGCTGTGGGTCAGCGAGCAGGGGATCGGCAAGACCGATGACAACGAGATGCCGCTGGTGTGGCAGGTGCTCGGCCGCCGGCACACGACCCACGCCCCGATACCGGCCTTCGTGCGCAGCGACGCCGTCGCCGTCGTCGTCGACACGTCGGCCTTCGCGCGCTTCGACCTGTGCAAGACCCGACCCGACCGTGCCTCGTTCGAGGTTTGGCAGGACACGCAGGTCGTGCGCGTCCTTTCGGCGCCCTCGCCGCTGGCGGCGCAGCAGCGGCTGTCGAAGGTGCTCGGGCGCCCGCGCCCGCTGCCGCCCTACGCCCTCGCGCCGTGGAACGACGCCATCTTCTCCGAGGCCGAGGTCCGGGCCTTCGCCGACTTCCTGCGCGCAGAGCAGATCCCGTCGAGTGTCATCTGGAGCGAGGACTGGCGCGGCGGCGAGCCCAGCGGGGCGCTGTACCGGCTCGACGAGGACTGGCGCCTCGACCGCGAGCACTACCCGACCTACGAGGACATGACGGCGACGCTGCGCGCGCAGGGGTTCGCCCATCAGGTGTACTTCAACACCTTCGTCACCCGGACCGGCGATGTCTTCGACGAGATCACCGCCGCTGGCCACGCCGTGAGGACCGCCTCCACTGGCGAGCCCGTGATCTTCTCCGGCCCCGACCGCAACTTCTCGCCCACTGCGCTGCTCGACCTGAGCAACCCCGAGGCGTGGGCATACATGAAGCGCGAGCACCTGCAGGAGGCGCTGCGCCTCGGCGCCCGCGGCTGGATGGCCGACTACGCCGAGTGGATGCCCATCGACGACGTCGCCCTCGCCTCGGGCGACGATCCGGCGCTGTTCCACAACCGCTACGCCGTCGAGTGGGCGCGCCTCAACCGCGAGGCGGTGACCGAGGCGGGGCTGCTCGACGAGGTGATCCTGTTCTCGCGCTCGGCCCACCTCGGCTCGCCCGCCGTCGTCGACGTCTTCTGGGCTGGCGATCAGCGTACGAGCTTCGCGAGCGATGACGGCCTGCCCACGGTCCTGCCCATCGGCATCGGCACCGCGACGACGGGCTTCGGGTGGTTCGCCCACGACATCGCCGGCTACCAGTCGTCGACCAACGACCCGACGACGAAGGAGCTGTTCTTCCGCTGGACCGAGCTCGGCGCCTTCACCCCGGTGATGCGCACGCACCACGGCACCCATGCCACGCAGAACCACAACCTGCGCACCGACGTCGAGACCACCGCCCACTGGAAGCGCTACGCCGAGATCCACATTCGTCTGTACCCGTACCTGCGCGCTCTGGCCGTGGCGCTGAGCGGCGCCGACGACGTCGACGTGGGCGCCGGGCTCGGCTCGCTGCCCCTGTGGGTGCCGATGCCGCTGCTGTATCCCGACGACGAGCCGTCGTGGTCGCTGAAGGACCAGGTGCTGCTCGGCCCGTCGCTGCTCGTCGCGCCCGTGCTCGCCGAGGGCCTCGCGTCGCGCACCGTGCACCTGCCGGCGGGGCGCTTCGTGCCGTTCCCGCTGCCCGGCGCCGCGCCCGGAACGTTCGGTGCGTCCCGCGAGGCGCTCACCGGCCCTGCCGACATCGACGTCGCTTCGCCGCTCGGCGAGATCCCCGTGCTCGTGCCCGCCGGCGGCATCGTGCCCCTGACCGCCGCGCCGGCGCAGACGCTGCTCGAGGTCGACGACCCCGATGCCGCCGACCTGTCGAGCACCACCGGCGACCGCGTCGTCGTCGTGGCGCTCGGCGCGCCGGGCCGCTTCGTCGAGGAGGACGGCGCCGGCTACGTGCTCGAAGGCGACGGTACGGCGCTGCCCGACGGGCTCGACGACGAGGGCGGGCTCGACCTCGTGGGCAACCAACGCGTCAGCGCTGCCGGCGTGACGTTCTCGACCACGGGGCACCCGGCGACGCGGCGCATCCGCGTGCTGTTCCGCTGATCCGTCGTGCTTCGCTTCGTCTTCGCCTCGGTGGGCTGCGCCCTGACGTGGGCCGTCTCCACCGTGATCTTCGCGCGGGTCCTGCGCGGCGCTCCGGGCGGCTCGCCGGCGGCGCTGAACCTCGTGAAGTGCGTGCTGGCCTTCCCGCCCCTCGTCGCGCTCGGGCTCGCGCAGGGCGACGGCTGGCCCACGACGGCGGGGCACGGCGGCGCGCTGTTCGTGTCGGCGGCGCTCGGGCTGGCGGTCAGCGACACCGGCTACTTCGTGGCGCTGTCGCGCCTCGGCGTCGCCCGCGGCGTGCTGTTCATCCCGCTCGTCCCTGTCGTCACCGCGGCGCTGGCGGCGGTGTTCCTCGGCGACCCTCTGGGCGCCACCGAGGGGGCGGGCATGGCGCTGGTGCTCGGCGGTCTGGTGCTCGTGCTCGTCCGCGGCCAGACCGACGACGTCGCCGGCACCGACGCTCACGACGTAGCGCCGGCCGCCGTCAAGGGCGCCGCGCGCGCCCGTCTCGTCGGCGTGCTCGCCGGGCTCGGCTCGGCGCTGGCGCAGGGTGTCTCGAACACGTTGATGAAGAAGGCGGTGGTGGCGGGCGCGGCGAGCCACGTGGCCGCCCTGCGCATCGGCTTCGGCTCCGTCGCGCTCGCCGTCGTCGTCGCGCTCTCGGGCGGGCCGCACACGGTGCTGCCGTTCCTGCGGCGCGGCGTCTTTGGTCCGGTGTTCGTCGCGTCGTGCCTCGGCACGTTCCTCGGCATGTGGCTCGGCACGTACGGCGCCAAGGGCCTGCCCATCGGCATCGCGACGACGCTGGCGGCGACGACGCCGGTGTGGGCGCTGGTCCTCGCCCGCTTCACCGGCGAGCGCGTGACGCTGCGCGCGGCGGCGGGCGCCGTCGTCGCCGTCGCCGGCGTCGTGGTGCTCGCGTTGTCGACGCTGCGCTGACCGGCTGTTCGCAGTGCCCCCCGAGCGCCGGACGCGTCCGCGCGCGACGATTTCGACGGCGCGCTTGCGCCGATCGGCCGGCGCTGTCACAAGCGAGAGCATGCGTTGGCTGCTGCTGCGCGGGCTCACCCGCGAACGTCGTCACTGGCTCGACTTCCCCGCGTTCTTCGTGGATCACGTCCGGGGTCCCGACGCCGGCCCGACCGACGTGATCACCCTCGACCTGCCGGGCTTCGGCACGCAACGCGAGCTGCCGGTGCCGCCCACCGTCGAGGGCTTCGTCGAAGACATCCGCGCGCGCCTGCAGCCGCTGGTACGCCCGGGTGAGCCGCTGGGGCTCGTCGCGGTGTCGCTGGGCGGCATCGTCGCGTTGACGTGGCTCGCCCGCTATCCGCAGGACTTCGTCTGCGGCGCGGTGATCAACGCGAGCATGGGTGATCTATCGCCGCTGTGGCAGCGCATGCGCCCGCACAACTGGCCGAAGATCGTCGCCGCGCTGGTGATGGGAGTGCACGCGCGCGAGCGCATGCTGCTCGGCATGACGCGGCACCAGGGCAACCTCGACCAGGACGCCCTGCGCCACGTCGAGTTCGCCGCCACGGCGCCGCCGGCGAAGCGCGCCTTCCTCGGGCAGCTCACCGCTGCGATCAAGGTCAAGGCGCCGTCGTCGATCACGGTGCCCACCTTCGTGCTTACGTCGCACGGTGACGAGCTCGTCAGCTGGCGCTGCAGCGAGGCTATTGCTCAGCTGCTGTCGCTGCCGCTGAAGGTGCACGAGGGGCAGGGGACGCAGGCCGCCGGCCACGACCTTGCCCTCGACGATCCGCAGTGGGTCTGCAACCGCCTGAACGAGCTGGTGGCG
The DNA here is from genome assembly GCA_016874845.1 of Deltaproteobacteria bacterium. Lineage (GTDB taxonomy): Bacteria > Myxococcota > UBA727 > UBA727 > VGSZ01 > VGSZ01. Next base: position 6,702 of record VGSZ01000097.1, on the reverse strand, counting down.
ACGTTGGCAGTGTCGTCGTCGGCAACGGCGGGTGCTGTCGACGATGCGGCAGCTGCTAAGACAGCGCATGCGCAAAACCCTGCCCCGTGACTTCGTCTCGCGCCTGCGCTCGGTGGTCGGCGACGCCTACGCCATCGACGACGAAGAGACCCTGCTGCGGCACGCGCGCGACGAGACGCCCAACTTGACGCCGTCGCTGCCCGACGTCGTCGTGCGGCCGGGCAGCGTCGACGAAGTGCAGGCGGTGATGCGCCTGTGCGCGAAGGACGGCGTCTACGTGACGCCGCGCGGCGCGGGCTCGGGCAAGGCCGGCGGCTGCGTCGCCGTCTACGGCGGCGTCGTGCTGGTGCTCGACCGCCTGAACCGTATCCGCGTCATCGATCGCGACGATCAGGTGGCCCACGTCGAGCCCGGTGTGATCCTGCAGACCTTTCAGGAGGCCGTCGAGGCCGAGGGCATGTTCTACCCGCCCGACCCGGCGTCGCTGTCGTGGTGCACGCTGGGCGGTAACGTCGCCTGCAACGCCGGCGGCCCGCGGGCGCTGAAGTACGGCGTCACCGGCCACTACGTGCTCGGCGTCGAGGCGGTGCTGCCCACCGGCGAGCGCATCAAGACCGGCCGCCAGACCACCAAGGGCGTCGCTGGCTACGACGTCACCAGCCTGCTCACCGGGTCCGAGGGCACGCTGGCGATCCTGACCGACATCACCTTGAAGCTGCTGCCTGCGCCGCGCTTCGTGCAGACCGCGCTGGCGGTGTTTCCGTCGACGGAGCCGGCGGTCAAGGCTGTCAGCGCGATGCTCGCAGGCGGAGTGCTGCCGCGCACCCTCGAGTTCATGGACAAGGACAGCATCGAGGCCGTGCGCGTGATGAATCCACCGTATCGTTTTCCGGCTTATGCCGGCGCGGCGCTGATCATCGAGACCGACGGCGACAGCGAGGCGGGAACGCTGGAGGCCCTCGAGCGCTGCCTGCAGGTGACGACGGAGCACGGCGCCGTCGATGCCTTCCTGGCCACCGACGCGCGGCAGCGGCGGGACATCTGGGCGAGCCGGCGCTTGCTTAGTGAAGCGACGCGAAAGATCAAGAAGAAGAAGGTCAGCGAAGACATCGTCGTTCCGCGCAGTCGTATCCCCGAGATGGTGGCGCGCACGACGCAGCTGGGCGACAAGCACCGGCTGTCGACGTGCAGCTTCGGCCACGCCGGCGACGGCAACCTGCATACGCAGGTGCTGTTCGACGACGACGACGAACTGCCGCGGGTCGAGGCGCTGCTCGACGACCTGTTCGGGGTCGTCCTTGCCCTCGGCGGCACGATCACCGGCGAGCACGGCGTCGGGCTGTCGAAGAAGAAGTACCTGCCTCTCGAGCTCGGCGCCGACATGCTTGCGCTGCAGCGGCGGCTGAAGGACGCCTTCGACCCGGCGGGGATCCTGAATCCGGGGAAGTTCCTGCCCGACAAGCTCGCGCTGCACGCGGCGAAGGCCGACGCGGCCGGGCGGTAGCGCGCAACGTCGTCGACGCCGACGCCGGCTACATCTCGCGCAGCTTGCGCTTGACGTCCGATGGGCAGTTCGGATGCTGCGCGATCAGCGTGCGCAGGTGGGGCGTGCGCTTCACCAGCGGCTGCCTCATCAGGTGCTGCAGGATGGGCGGCGGCGTCGACGCGAAGCGCGCCAGATTCTGGATCAGGATCAACGAGTTGTAGGCCCGTGTGCACAGCAGCGTCGTCGTCTGCGAGTCGAACGGCAGTCCGATGAGCAGCGTCAGGGCGCGACCCTCGGTGGAGAACACGAGGTGCGCGCGCGCCTCGCCGTCGGCGGTGGACCACTTGCTGCGCAGGATCAGGCGCACCTTGCTGCGGTTCTTCTCGGGCAGATCGCGCGACAGCGCGACCTTGTAGATGACGTCAAGGCGCTTGGGTGACAGCACCCGCTTCAGGTGCGCGTCGTTCAGCATCGGATTCGCGAGCAGGTAGCGCTGCACCTGCGCGTCGCGGGCGAGCTCGGCGCGGCGCAGCACGTCATCGAGCCCGTGCGTCGTGCGGTGATGGCGGGCGACGAGGCGGGCGTGGGGGAACCCGCAGTGCGGGTTCTCGAAGATGCCGCCGATCACCACCGGCACCGGGTCGAAGCACAGCGCCAACAGCGTCGGGCCGGTGGCGGTCCTCGCGAGCTTCGTCCGCTCGTCCTCGGGCAGCGGACGCAACGTCGTCTCGTACAGCTTGCGGTGGTTGTTCTCCTCGAGCGCCGCCGCCTCTTCGTCATCGCCCACCTCTGCGTCGTCGGCGTGGTCGGTCTCGGCGTCGCCCTCGAGGCTCTGCTCGAGGTCCGGGGCCACCTCGCCCTCGCACTCGTCCCCGTCCTTGTGCTCGTCGCCGTCGCGCGCGTCGGCTGCGTCGTCGGCTGCGTCGTGGGTACGGACGGGATCGGCGGGCACGGCGTCGCCCTCGACGGTGGCGTCGCCTTCGACGGACGGGTCGTCGGCGGCGAGGGCCGCCAGCTCGGCGCGCAGCACGAGCTCGTCATCGTCACCGTCGAAGAGGTCGTGGTCGTCGTCGGCGGCGGCGCCCTGTGCCGGCGCCGGTCGGGGGGCGGGCTTCGACGGCGGGGGCGACCGCAGCGGCGACGGCGCGCCGCGGTGGTCGACCGGTGACGGCGAGCGCGTCGGCACCGTCACGCCCGCGGCGTCACCGACGGGGTCGGCGTCGAGGGCGCCGCTGGCGCGCAGGCGGCGCAGGCCTTCCTGCACCTGGGCCACCGGCAGCCCGGTCAGGTGGGAGAGCCCCATGACCGACGTGGTGCCGTCGATGCGCGAGAGGAGAAAGCCGTCGGCGGCATCCAGCGACAGCGTCTCCCAGCGCAGACCGGGGCGGACTCGGGGCTTCCACTCGCTCATGGCTCGAGCGTAGCGCAGCCCCGTCGGCGGGCGGAGCGCGGGCGCGGCGCGCGCCGGGCGGTCGGTGGTTCGGCGGTGGACCAAGCCGCGCGGATCGCGGCGGGCGCACGGCGGGCTGGTAGCCTTGCCTGCACCCGGAGGCCCCGATGCTGTTCGCCTCGCGCAAGGACTTCGTCGCCCGGCTCGTGGTCACCGGCAGCGTCGTCGTGCGGCGCGCCCTGACGCTGCTGCCCGGCCTCGGGGTGCTCGCCGCGCTCGCTTCCCAGGGGTGGTTCGCGCCCCGCACGACGCTGCCGGCGCCGCCGCGCACCTCGCCATCGCCGTGGTGGGTCGCCGCTGCCGCTGCCCACGACGCCGGCGCCTGTCAGCTGTCGCTGCGCGTCCACGACGCTGCCGCTGGCTCCGTCGTGGCGGACGCCCGCGTCGCGCTGGTGCGGCTGCGCGACGGCGCGGTGGTCGAGCGCATCGAGGCCCGCACCAACGCCCGCGGAGCCTACCGCGCCATCGATCTCGCCCCCGGCACGTGGAACGCGACCGTCGATGTCGATGGGTACGCGCTGCAGGGCGCGCCGGACTTCCGCTGCGAGGGCCGTGGACAGCGCGCCTTCTTCGATCTCGCCGCGGCGCGCGCGACGCACGTCGTGCGAGGCCGCGTCGTCGGCGACGCGCGCCGCCCGCTGCCCGACGCGACGGTGGCGCTGTGGCAGGACGACCGCCGCCGCGACGCCGTCGCCGGGGTCGTGCGCGTCGACGTCGAAGCCGACGGTCGCTTTCGTGCCGCCTTGCCGCCGGGCGAGTACGTCGCCTACGTCACGGCGCGCGACCACGTGCCGAAGCGCGCGACGCTGCGGGTGGGCGCGCCGTCGACGGCGTGGACGGCGCGCCTGACCTCGCAGCCGACTGTGCGGGGCGTCGTCGTCGATGAGCAGGGGCGCCCCGTGGCGGGGGCGGTGGTGGCCATGGGCGACGCCTGGGACCCGGCGGCGCGGGCGGCGCGCGTGGTGGCCGACGACGCCGGTCGCTTCGCGTTGCCCGTCGTGCGCGGGCAGGAGCTTACAGTGACCGCGCGCGGCGACGCCCGCGTGGGGCGCGTGGCGCTGGGCGTCATCGACGACGTCGCGGTGTGGCAGGCGCTGACCGTCACCGCGGTGCCCGGCCGCACCATCCGCGGCGTCGTGTTCGCCTTCGACGGCGCGCCGCGACCCCACGGTCGCGTGCGCTACCGCGTGCGCGCGCTGGGGCTCGAGGGCGAGGTGCCCTGCGACGGCGACGGCCGCTTCGTGCTCGACGGCATGCCCGTCGAGGACGTCGAGGCCTGGGCGGCCGACAACGCCACTGGGGCATGGGGCGCGCGGGTCGCGGACGCGTCGACCAGCGAGCTCGCGCTGCCGTGGACGCCGCCCGCGTATTGAGAGCCGCTCGAGGGCCCGGTCACCGCCGGCCAGCGCCGGGGCGTGGCCGGCGTGAACGGACAGGGCGCGGGCAAACGCGGCGGCGGCGCCGGCGACCTTGCCCTGTTCGCGCAGGTGTCGGCCGAGGGCGATGTGCGGGCGCGGGTCGGTGGGTGCGCGGGCGACGCCGTCTTCGAGCGGCGCGCGGGCCTGCGCCGACCACAGGCGCGTGTCGTCAGCGTCGACCTCGGACTGCCGCAGCGCGACCTCGCGCTCGCGCATCGCGACGCGCGTGTCGCTCCAGCGGGTCCACAGCGTGAGGACGGAGGGGGTGTCGACGGTGGCGCCGCGCTGCCGGCGGTCCTCGACGGTGGGCCCGTAGTCGCGCGCCCGTCGCAGCGCCGCCTTCGCGTCGAGCCGGCCGCGGGCGGCCGGCTCGGCATCGTCGCGGGCGATGAAGACGTCGTGCTCGGCCTCGAACAGCAGCAGGAGCTCTTCGGGCGGGACCATCGCGAGGGCGGCGCGATCGACGCGGGCGGGAGCCCCACGCACGACGACGTCCACCGCAGTGCGACGACGCCCGCGACCGTCATCCGTCGGCTGCCGCGCGCGCGGTTCATCGAGCCCCCGGCGCGGACGAGCGGCAGCACGTCAGGGCTCGCCCGATCGACGGCGCCGGCGCGGGCGGCCAGCCCGCGGGCGCGCTCGGCGTCGCCGAAGGTGGCCCACAGCGTGCCGCGTTTCATCGACGCCTGCGGGTGGCGGCTGTACTGCTTTAACGCCGGCTTGAACGCGGTGATCGCGTCCTGCGTCTGGTTGGCCTGGAGCGAGGCGGCGCCGAGCAAGTTCAGCGCTTCGGCGTTTTTACTCGTCCACATCGACGGCGCGCAGCGCCATGAGCCGGGCGAGCGGGAAATCCCGGGCGACGAGTGCTGCGCGCACCAGCGCGAGGAGAGCGCCCATTCGGTCGGGTTGACGACCAGCCTGGCCTCGAGCGCCTCGCGGCCGGTGATCGCGGCGCCGACGGCGCGCGGGCGGGGGGCGCCGCCGGCGTCGTCGACGGCGGTCCCGGTGACGCCGGCCCCGGTGAAGCGGTTGAGCGCTTCGAGCTTGCGGGCCTCGGCACGACAGGTCTCGAGGGTCTCGGCGCCCTTCTTCTTCAGCGGCGCCGACCGCGCGGCGAGGGCGGCGCGCAAGGCCTTCTGTTCCTCGGCGGGCGTCGACGCCGGCACCGGCGCGCCGTCGAGGAACGCCGCGGCGTGCTGGTGAGCGCCGGCGGTCCGGTATCGGCCGTCCAGCGCCCACTCGGGGTCACCGAGCGGTATGGCAGCGACGTAGACCGCCTCGAGCTCGTCGAGCAGGGCGTATTTCTTCTGCAGCCGGGCGTCGTCGTCGGCGTCGTCGCCGGGGAAGCGCCGCGCCCGGCTGCCCCGCTCCGCCGCGCGCGCGCCTTGCGCGACGCCTGCGAGCTCGAGCTGCCGGTGTGCACCACGCCGGCGGGCTGCAAGCTCACCGTGCGGAGAGCTACCTCGAGGGCAGCTTCCCCGGGCAGCGCTCGTTCCTCGTGCTGACGGACTCCGAGCTCGAGGCTGAGCAGCGCACTGGCATCCTTCGCTCTTGACGCTGTCGTCAGGCACCGCGCCTGCGGCTACTGCGTCGTCGCCGGCGTCGGCGTGCTGGTCGGCGCCGGCCCGCTCGTCGGCGCGGTCGGCGCGGCGGGCCCCTGCAGGTCGTGGGCGAGGTCGAGGGCCAGCAGCTGCGCCGGATCGACGGAGCAGCCGCCGAGCTTCACGGTGAAGTGCAGGTGCGGGCCGGTGACCTGCCCCGACGCGCCGACGGCGCCGAGGCCGGCGCCGCGACCGACGAGCTGCCCGGCGGCGACGTCAATGCGCGACAGGTGGAAGTAAAGCGTGAACAGCCCCTCGCCGTGGTCGAGCAGGACCGTCCCGCCCGAGTAGAAGCGCTCCGCGGCCAGCAGCACGCGCCCGGCGTTCGCGGCGACGACGGCGTCGCCGACCGCGCCGTCAAGGTCGAGGCCGAGGTGCCGCGCGCGGCGCTTGCCGTTGTAGGTGCGCAGGGTGCCAAACGGCGCCGTCTCGGGACCGGCGGTGGGGCGTGCGAAGCGTCCCCGCCACAGCCGCGTCGGTGATGACTGCCGCAGCGCGGCGGCGAGGGCGACGGCCTCGGCCTCGGCGCGCAGCGCGTCCTCGGGCGATGGGCTCGTGAACTGCTTGCCGACGGTGATGGACCGCCGGTCGTACCGCCCGGGCTGCACCCGCACCGTCCGCGTTGTCGTCTTCGCCGTCGCCGTCGTCGTGCCATCGGCGCGGCGCGCCTCGAGTGCGAGCGGCAGCGTGCGCGCGGTCTCCTCGATCTCTACGGGGACGAGCAGGCGCCACGCGCGCTGATCGACG
>VGSZ01000096.1 GCA_016874845.1 Deltaproteobacteria bacterium | reverse complement strand
CGTTGCGGCTCCGCTCTTCGTTGCGGCTCCGCTCTTCGTTGCGGCTCCGCTCTTCGTTGCGGCTCCGCTCTTCGTTGCGGCTCCGCTCTTCGTTGCGGCTCCGCTCTTCGTTGCGGCTCCGCTCTTCTTTGCGGCCCGCGGGCCGCGGGGCGACGTTGCGGTAGCGTCGCATCGTGGACCTGAAGAACAACGCGACGTTCGCCGTGCTCGTGCTGACGGCGATGAACCTCTTGAACTACATCGACCGCTGGGTGCCGTCGGCGGTGAAGTCGCTGTTCCAGGCCGACCTCCACCTCGACGACGCGCAGACGTCGCTGCCGCTGTCGGCCTTCGTCGTCGTCTATATGATCTCGAGCCCGATCTTCGGCTCGCTCGCCGAGCGCGGACGAAGGCCGTGGCTGATCGCCGGCGGCGTGGCGCTGTGGTCGCTGGCCACGGCGTCGGCGGCGTTGACGCACACGTTCGCGACCTTCCTCGTCGCCCGCGCCCTCGTCGGCGTCGGCGAGGCGGCCTACGCCACCATCGCCCCGACGTTGATCGCCGACCACTACCCGCCCAGCCGCCGCAACCGCATGCTGACGTTCTTCTACGTCGCCACTCCCGTCGGCGCCGCGCTTGGCTTCGTGCTCGGCGGGTACATCGGCGACGGCTGGGGCTGGCGGGCCGCGTTCCTCGCCTGCGGACTCCCGGGGCTCCTCGTCGCCGCCGTCGCGCTGCTGATGGCCGACCCGCCGCGCGGCCGCTTCGACGGCGCCACCGCTGCCGCCGAGCCGCCGCCCTGGGGCGTCGCGCTGCGGGCGCTGGCGAACAACCGCCGCTACGTCGTCACCGTCGCTGGCTACGTCGCCGTCACCTTCGCCACCGGCGGCCTCGGCGACTGGTTCCCGACGCTCTTGCAGCGCGAGCGGCACTTCGACCTCGCCGCCGCCGCGCAGATCACGGGCGTGGCCACCGTCGTCGGTGGGCTCGTCGGCACGATCCTTGGCGGCGTCGTGTCCGAGGCGCTGGTGCGCCGCGGTGTGCGCGAGGCCTACCTGTGGACGAGCGCGCTGTCGCTGGTGCCGGCGACGGTGCTGGCGGCGTGGGCGATGTACTCCGCCCGCGGCCCCGTCGCCGTCGGCGTCGGCATCACGCTGGCCCAGGTGTTCCTGTGGATGTTCAACGGGCCGGTGAACACGCTGCTCGTCAACTCGACGGCGGCGTCGATGCGGGCGCGGGCGTTCGCGCTGTCGATCTTCTCGATCCACGCCTTCGGCGACGTCGTCTCGCCGCCCCTCGTCGGCGCCGTGTCCGACGCCACCGGCAGCCTGCCGCTGGCCATGGGCCTGGTGCTCGCCGCGCTCGTCGTCGGCGCCGTCGTCTGGGGGCTCGGCGCGGCGCGCCTGCCTGGCGACGACGATGCGTCGTCGTCGTCGTCGTCGACGTCGACGTCGGCGGCTACGCCCTCGGCAGCCGCAGGGTGAAGGTGCAGCCGGCGCCCGGCAGGTTGTCGACGACGACGCTGCCCTGGTGCTCTTCGGCGATGCGCTTCACCAGCGCGAGCCCGAGGCCGGTGCCGTTTTCCTTGCCGAAGGTCGCGAATTCCTGAAACAGCCGCGCCTCGATGGCCGGGGCGAGGCCGGGGCCGTTGTCGGTGACGGAGAGCAGCACGTCGTCGCCGTCGTCGCCGACGCGCAGGGTGATGCGCGGTCGCGCGGGGGCGGGGGGTGGAGTCGTCTGCAGGGCCTCGCGGGCGTTCTTCACGAGGTTGGCGAGTGCGCGCTTGATCTTCAGCTCGTCGGCGCGCACCGCTGACTTCGTGTGGACGTCGACGACGAAGTCGAGCTCGGCGTCTTCGACGAGGCGGCGCAGGCTCTCGGCGGCGTCGCGGGTCAGGTTCTCGGCCCAGACCTTGCGCAGGAGCACCTCGCTGTCGCCGCGGGCAAAGGCGAGCAGCTGCTTGATCATCGACGACATCTGCTCGGTGCCCTTCAGCACGTTGTCGGCGCTCTGCTGCCGCTCGGCGGGGTCGTCGGTGGTGGCCATCAGCTGCACGTAGCCCGAGATCACGGTCATCGGTGTGCGGAAGTCGTGGACGATACCGGCGAGCATGCGGCCCATGCTCTCGAGGCGGTCGCGGGCGCGCGCCTTCTCCTTCTGCTCTTCGGCGTCGAGCGCGAGGGCGACTCGGTTGGCGATCAGCTTCAGCAGCCGCTCGTCGGCGTCGGCGAAGGCCGGCGCGCCACGGTCGCGGGTCACGACGATCACGCCCAGCACCCGGTCATCGTCACCACCGTTACGCTCGACGGCGCGGGTCGCGTCACTGCGCTCGCGCGCGTGATCGCGCGCGAGCGGCACGCGCAGCGGCGCCACGAGCAGCGGCCCGTCGGCGCTGCCGCCGTGGATGTCGCCGCGGTGGGCGCGCGGGTCGACGCTGGCGTCATCGATGCGGATCGTGCAGCGCTCGGAGAAGGCCACGCCGGCGAAGCCGCGGTCCGACGGGATCGCGCGGCCGATGACGGTGTTGGCGTAGGGGCCGGCGGCGGCGCGAAACACCAGCGCGCTCGTGCGCGGGTTCAACACCGCCACGCTCGCCGCCGTCGCCGGCAACAGTGCGACGGCGCGGTCGACGACGATGTCGAGCAGCGCCTGTGCGCCGTCGGCTGCCAGCAGCGCGCGGTCGATATCGACGAGCAGGTCGAGCTCCTGCACGCGCCGGTCGGCCTCGACCTTCTTGCGGCGCAGCTCGTCGAACAGGCGCGCGCGCTCGAGAGCGACGGCGAGCTCGGCGCCGAGCGCCGCGAGCAGCTGCACGTCGTCGTCGTCGAAGGGCCCCACCGCCTTGTTGAGCGCCTGCACCACGCCCTTCAGCGCGCCGTCGTGGGCGCGCAGCGGCACCGCGAGGATCGAGCGCGTGCGGAAGCCGGTGCCCTCGTCGACATGGCGCTGGAAGCGCGGGTCGGCCCACGCGTCGTCGGCATGTACCGGCTCGCCGCTGGCGAGCACGGCGCCGACGATGCCCTTGCCGGGGGCGATGCGGATCTCAGCGACGGTGCCGGTGAGCACGCGCGACACGACCTCGCCGGTCGTCTCGTCGAGCAGGAACAGGCTCGCGCGCTCACAGCCGACGACGGTGCAGACGGCGCCGACGATGGAGCGCAGCAGCGGGTCGAGCTCGAGCTGGCTGCCGACGGCGGTCGCGACGTCGCGCAGCGCCTCGAGCTGGCGACGGGAGGTGGCGAGGGCGGCTTCGGTGGACATCCGGCGCAGGCTAGCTTGTTGCTCTCCTTCGAACACGCGCTCCGAGCGTGGCGGTCTCCGACGAGGCTTTCTTCCTTTGCGTTGTCGGCCTGCAGGCTTTCTGGCTTGGCTGTCTCCGCCTTCGGCGCGCGTCGATCTCCTGCTCCCCGACCGCGCTTCGAGCGTGGCGATCCTGGACGAGGTTCTCTCGTTGCGTTTCCGTCGGGCCTGCTGCTTGGCTTGGGTGTCTTCGCCTTCGGCGCGAGTCAGGGGAACGTCTGGCCACGTCCTCCTGACAACCCCCGGGCCTTCTTCGAGATGTCGACACCAGCGAGACGACCCGGGCTCCGCGGTCCGTCATCGTCGCCGCTCGAACTTCACTGGCTGCGGTGCGCGGGTCCCTCGCCTTCCGGTGGGGACACGGTGGTGCCATGGGGCGTGCAGCGCCGTCGCCGCGGCGCGAACACCGCGCTCGCGTGACGCGGGCTCGCGCGACGACGGTGTCGCCGACTTGACGTCGTTCGTTCAGCGCGTGGCGTAGTTCATCACGAGGTAAAGCCAGCACTCCTCGCTGCCGAGGTTCACGTAGCTGTGCGGCTGGTCGGCGGCGAAGTTGACGGCGTCGCCCTTGTGCAGCTGCAGCGTCTCGCTGCCGATCTTCAGCTCGAGTCGGCCGCTGGCGACGATCAGGTTCTCCCGCGTGCCCGGCCGATGCGCTTCGGCGTCCTCACGGCTGTGCGGCGCCAGCCACAGCTCGTAGAACTCGGCGGCGCCGGCGTCGCCCGGCGGAAACAACGCCCGCGACGTCACGCGACCGTCTGCCGACGTCAGCTTCTTCGCCGACTCGCGCTTGCTCAGCGTCGTGCCGATGCGGGGCGCCGGCTGCGACAACAATGTCGCGAAGTGCACGCCCAACGCCGCCGCGATCTTCCACACGACGCCGATCGACGGCGTCGCCCGCCCAAGCTCGATCTGCCCGAGCAGCGTGCGCGAGATGCCCGCCTCGCGCGCGAGCTCGTCCAGCGACCAGCCCCGCGCCGCGCGCTCGCGCTTCAGGTTGTCGCCCACCACCGCATCCAGCCCTGGCTCCGGCGCGCTCTCCGGCGCGCTCTCGGTGGCCGTCGTCGCCCTCGTCGTTGTCGGACCCGGCACGACGATGGGCAGCCCGGCGGCGCGCCACGCGTCGGTGCCGCCGTTCAACGAGTACACCGTGGCCCGGCCCACGCCCTCGGCCACCGCGCTCGCTTGCGCCGACCGACCACCCTTCGCGCAGACGAAGACGACCTTGTCGCGGGGCAGGGCGCCCAAAGGGTCGGCGCGCAAGAGCCCCAGCGGCACCAGCCGCGCCCCGGGCACGTGGCCCGTCGACCACTCGTCGGGCTCGCGGACGTCGACGATGTCGACATCGGTGGTCAACAACGACTGCAGCTCGGCGGGGCTCAATGACTTCATTGCCGCGCGACCCTACTGCGCCGCGCTGAACGACGCGACGCCGCCGCGCAACAACCCTCGCGGCGACAATTTCGGCGCGCGCGCGGCCGGCCGCTACACTCGGCGGCGTGGTGAACGCCGCGACGCGCTTGAGCCCCGAGCAGGAGGCGACCTTCCACGCCCATGGCCACGTCGTGCTCCAAGGCGTGTTTACTGCCGCCGAGGTCGCCGTCGTCGCCGCCGCCTTCGAGCGCCTGTACGCCACCGCGCAGCGGCTGCGCACCAGCGGCGACCACGACGGCGCCCACTTCGTCCTGAAGGCGCCCGCCGAAGGCCCTGTCGTTGTGCAGCGCGTCGTCTGGGCCGGCGGCGGCGAGCCGGCGCTGCTGTCGCTGTCCGCCGACCCGCGCCTCGTGCAGCCGGCGCTGCAGCTGCTCGGCACGCCGTCGTGCGAGCAGCTGTTGTGTCAGGCCCACTTCAAGATGCCCGCCGACGGCGTGTCGTTCGACTGGCACCAGGACATCCAGCACCGCGACAAGGGCCGGGGCACGTGGCGCGACGTCAACGGCCGCGGGTCGTACGTGCAGACCCTCCTGCTCGTCGACGACATGACGCCCGACAACGGCCCGCTCTTGTTCCTGCCCGACGACGCCGTGGCGCTCGACGATCGCGGGCGACTGGTGCGCGGCGGTGACACCGCGCTGCCCATGCCGGCGGGCGACGGCTACGCCTCCGGCGAAGGTGCCGTTGTCATCGACCCGTCGCGCGCCGTCACCGTGACGGGCAAGGCCGGCGACGTGCTGCTGTTCGGCCCCTGGGCCGTGCACGGCAGCCAGGCCAACACGTCGACGACGAGCCGGCGTGTGCTCATCAATGGCTACGCGGCGCCGGGGGCCAACGGGCGCGTGTACCCCGGGCGCGGCTCGGGCCGGCGACTGCCGGGCGGAACGGGCTGAGGCTCTCGCCGACAAAGGCGGTTCACTTCAGCCGTTCTTGAACTTCTTCTTCGACTCGTTGAACCCCACGTTCAACATTCGGGCGACCAAGTGGCGCCCTCGGACTTGTTGTGACCCGGGTGGACGAGCAGCAACGCGGCGTGATGCTTGTCCTTCAGTACTTCGAGGCTGAAGGGGCAGGTCAGCCCGGTGTACGTCAGGAAGAACATCGCTCCTTCTGACAAGCCGGTGTTCTTTTCACGATCGCCCGTCGATCCGTGACGCCGTCAGGGGTCGTGCGCCGTGTCGAAGTCGACATCTACCTCGTCGTCTTCGTCTTCGTCTTCGTTTTCCTCGTCGTCCTCGTCGTCCTCGTCCTCGTCCTCGTCCTCGTCCTCTTGCCACTCGGCGAGGCGCTCGAGGAAGGCCGCCTCGGCCTTCTTCATGCCGCGCGCAAGCCGTGGCTCGTTCTTGTTCCTACGCTTCCGCGTGACGTCGCACGTCGCGGCCGCTTCGGCGCACGCGACGAACTCCTTGAGCTTCGTAAACGCCGCCTCGCCATCATCCACAGCAGCCAGCGCTGCGAGGTCGACCTCGACGGTGCCGTGATGGATCAGCTCGTCGTCATCGTGGTGACATTCGGCGAAGATGTTCTCAGCCTCGTTCAGCTCGTCGGCGAGCGCGGTGAGCGATTCGTAGGAGTCGACGCTCTCCCCGGTCAACCTCGACAAGGCGGGACCGATCTCGGGCGCGAGCGTCTGTGGCGCGCCGCTGTCTTCGACGAGTTCGACGGCGCGGGCGAGCGGGGAGAGGTCCTCAGAGCACCAGAAGAACATGATCTTCCTCATCGATTCGTCCCGCCCGCGGTCAACAGGTAGGCCGCGAAGAGCCGCGTCTGGTCGCGCTCGATGGCACGCTCGAAGCTCTTGGCGCGTGCCCGCAGCCACAGCGCCAACGCCACCAGGTTCGTCCGCGCGTCCAGTTGGTTCTTGCTGGACTTCTCGAGCGTCCCGCCAGATGTCGTCGGCCGAAGCGTCGCGCCCGCGCTGCTCGTCGCCACCTTCACCGCGTGATCGTCAAGCCCGAGGCGGCGGGCCGACCGGCTGATCATCTCTCGCGCTTCGGCGACCGGTCGAAGTTCCCTTGAAGGCGTTTACCGTGTTGGTCGCGTCACGGGTTCGATCGACGCTCGTGACCCTTGGCCCGCGCGTGGCCACCCTCGGCGAAGAACGCGTCGTGAAAGCTCTCGATGCCGCGGTCGCCGTTGCGCAAGTGGTCCTCGAGCCAGCTCGCGAGACAGGCCAGATCGGCGTCGGCCGACGCCTGCGATGAGCAGGTGCGAACGAACTCGACGTCGTCGACGGCGAACGCGAGGGTGACGCCTTCGGCGCTCTCCGCGGCGCGTCGTACCTTGAGCGCGCTCCGCTTCAGGCCCATCCGCGTCGCCGGCCGGCCCAGCTTCGCGACAGCCTCTTTGCGCGTCATGTCCCCGGTGTACTTGTTCTCGGCAAGCTCACCGTTCTTCGCCATCCAGCCGTCCCCTTCGGCCCGGTGCGCGGCCTACAGCGCGCAGGATGCATTGGCGTCCCCAAAGGCGGGAATCACCCGGTATGACGGCGAAGCTCCTCGCCGAAACCCTCGCCTTACCCAGCCTCCCCCGGGGTGGGCACGAACTGCCTGCTCCACGTCCGCGAGCCCTCGCGCACCCGGGTCGGCGGCGGCGGCGGCGGCGGTGGGGGCGGCGGCGGGCGACGCGACGGAAAGACCTGCAGCAGGATGCGAGTGTTGCGCTCGGTGTTGTTGGCCCGCGCGCGGCCGAGCGCCGTCGCGGCGGCCCCCGCGTCGGCTTCGCCTGCTGTCCACGCGGCGCGCCGCGTGGCCTCGAGGGGGTGAGGTTCGGGAGCGCCCGCGCCGCGACGAGGCCGATGATCGCCAGGGTCACCACCGCCTGAAGCAGGGTGAAGCCGCGTGCCCTTCATCGCAAGCGAGCGTGGCGTCGTGCCCTGCGTGCAAAGTGCGACGGTCCGGTCAGGACGGTCGTGCGACCACACCCGCCGCGCCGACGTGGGGCATCGATGAGCGGCGGCGACCGCCACCGTCCGGGACGACGTCGTCGCCGCCGACGCTCGCGCTGTCCGTGACCATCGCGGCGGCCTGCGTCGTCGCCCGGGGCCTCGGCTCGCTCGGGCAGGCGCTGCTCATCGTCAACGTCTTCCACGCCGTCCAGCGCTTCGCCCTCGTCGCCCACAGCGAGCGCGTGTCGCTGGCCGCGCGCCTCGGGTTTTCCGCCCGCCACGCCGCGGTGCTCGTTCCGCTGACGCTGGTGCTCCTGGGCGGCCGGTATGGGTTCTGGGTCGGCACGTCGTGGACGCCGTGGGTGACCGCAGGCACCGCGCCGGTCGAGGGCCTCGCCGTCGTCGACGCCGTCGCGCTGCTGCGCTGCTGCGCTGCGGGTCCGACGGCTTCTCGTGGCGGGTGCGCGACGGCGAGCCGACGTAGGCGGCGGTCAGCCCACCGCGGCCCGGGTGTGGGCGATCAGGCGGTCCCACGCCATCGACAACCCGGCCGGGGCGAGGTGCCCGCCCGGGATCGTGATCAGCGGCGCCGACAGCGCCGCGGCGACGTCCTCGGCCTGCTGCATCGATGTGATCGCGTCGCAGGCCGCGCCGACGACGACGCCGTGGCCCACCCGCGACAGGTCGCGCGACAGCGGCGTCACCGCGGCGAGGGCCGACGCCAGCGCGGCGTGGGCGGCGTCGTCGATGTGCCCGTGCTGCCGCAGCAGGTCGGGGAACGAGCCGAGCGGCGTCACCGCGGCCACCGCGTCGACGAGCCCGTCGTGGGCGCTGGCGGCGAGCAGCACCGTGTGCGCGCCGAGGCTCATGCCCCACGCGCTCACCGAACGCGCGCCCTGCGCCCGCAGCGATGACACCAGCGCCGTGAAGTCGGAGGCGGCCCACGCGCAGCCGTCGACGGTGGCGGCGAAGTCGCCCGCCGCGGGCCACGGCGGCAGGCCGAACGCGCCCGCCTTGCGCGCCCCGTGGAACGGCTGCTGGAAGAACACGACGTCGAAGCCCCGGGCCTGCAGCGCCGCCTGCGGCCACAGGCGCTCCTCGAGCGCGTAGGCGCCGGTGTTGAACCCGTGGACGACGACGACGACGTCGCGGCCCGCCACCGTGGGCGCGAGGGATCGGCGCAGCGCGCGGGCCGTGCGGTTCGCCGTCGACAGCGACGTAAGGTGCGGCGCAAGCGTCGGCTGGTACGCGCTCGGCCACAGCCACTCCTCGCGGTGGCGCCCGCGCTGCACGCGCAGCGGCCGCGCCGCCGGCGGGCCCGCGAGCAGGCGGTCGGCGGCGACGCGGGCGCGCAGCCGGGGCAGGTCGCGCAGGGCGCGCCCGAGCGGGTCGAGCCCGAGTTGCTGCCCCACGCCGTGCACGAGGCGCAGGGCGCCCCGCACCGACAGGTCGAGCCACGCCGCCGGCGTGGCGGAGAGCGACGGACGGGTCTCGGGTGCCAGCGCCATGTCGCTTCGATGCCGACCGCGGGCCGCGAGCACCGGTCTTGTCCAGATCTGGTGCCGGCTTTGTTCACGTCGACGGCGCCGCAGCGCGGTGCGAGCGTCGGCGGATGCTGCGCGAGACGGTCTCCTGGATGCGGCGGGCCCACGACGCGTTCGCCCTCGCCGACATGGCGTCGCTGGCGTTCCCGCCGGCCCTGGTGGCGCGCCTGCGCGCGTTCTCGCGGTTGCAGGAGGAGCGCCATCGCCACGGGTTCGACGCCGAGGCCGACGTCGACCTCGACGCCCGCGACCCCGAGTTCGTCGCCCTGATGGTCGACTTCTTTCGTGCCATCGGGCAGCGATGGTTCCGCTTCGACGTGACGGGCGCCGAGCACCTGCCGGCGACGGGCCCGGCGCTGCTGGTGTCGAACCACAGCGGCGGCGTCGTGATCACCGATACGTTCCTGACCCACGTCGCCGTCTTCGACGCGCTGGGCCGCGACCGCGCGCTGCACGCCCTCGGCCACGACTTCGCCGTCGACGACGCCGTGCTTGGTCCCTACGCGCGCCGCTTCGGCGTGCTGCGCGCCCACAAGGACGCCGCGCGCAAGGCGCTCGCGGCCGAGCGGCTCGTGCTCGTCTACCCCGGCTCCGACAAGGACACGTTCCGCCCGTGGAGGGACCGCCACAAGATCGAGCTCGGCGGCCGCCGCGGGTTCGTGCGCCTCGCCCGCGAAGCGAGGGTGCCCATCATCCCCGTCGTCAGCGCCGGCACCCACGAGCAGCTGGTGGTGCTTTCGCGCGGCGAGCGGCTGGCGCGCGCCCTGCGTACCAAGCGCTGGCTGCGCACCGAGGTGCTGCCGGTGACGCTGTCGATCCCGTGGGGCGTCACCGTCGGCTTCGTCCCCTACGTGCCGTTGCCGGTGCAGACCACCGTGGCCTTCGGCGCGCCGATCCACCTCGACGACGACGACGGCGACGACGAGGGCGCGGTCGACCGCGGCTACCACCGCGTGGCGGCGGCGATGCAGTCGCTCATGGCGACCACCGTGGCCGGCCAGCGCGCGCGCTAGCAGGGTGCTGAAGAACGCTTTGCGTTCTTCAGCACCCTGCCAGGTGTTTCTCGCACTCGTCGAGGACGAGAGCGAATTAGATCGGGCAGGGTGCTGAAAAAGCCAGCAGAGGGCCTTTTCAGCAGCCTGCTCGTGCGCGGCGTAGACGACGACGACGACGCGGCTGCTCGTCAGCTCGTCAGCGCTGCGCGAGCACGAAGTCGAGGCCGGCGGTGACGGCGGCGACCTGCGCGGCGTCGCAGATCGCGGGCGTGGCGCGCGGGCTGTCGGGATAGACCTCGGTGGTCGTCGTGAAGCGCGCGTTGGTCAGCCCGGCGCACAGGCCGAGGCGCTTGACGTCGTAGCGGATGACGCCCTTGTCGACGACGGGGACGCCGATCAGCGCGCCGCGCGCGTCGGCCGGCGCGATGTGCGTGACGCGCTCGACCGCGGCGATGATCGCCGCCTGGAACGCCGGCTGCGGCTTGTCGGCGTCGTCGACGAGGTAGAAGCCGTCGGGGATCGTGCCCGGCTCGTACGCCTTGCCGTCGCGCGCGGCCAGCGCCGGGCGGAATTCGCTCTCGTCGCTGTCGGTGGTCTCGTGCAGGTCGATGTGCATCAGGGCGACGTCGCGCCACGGCGCCACGAGCGCCATCAACGCCAGGCTCTCGGCCGCCGCGCCGCCGTCGCGGAACGAGCGGTTGGGGTCGAGGGCGAGGGCGTTCCAGCGCTGGATGCGCTCGTAGGCCCACGGGCTCACGCACGGCGCCACGATCAGGTTCACGCGGTCGTCGTAGGCGGCGGCGGGGCCCTCGCAGAACGCCAGCGCGCCGTGCACGCCGCTGGTCTCGTAGCCGTGCACGCCGCCGGTGACGACGACGACGGGGCGCTGCGCGTGCCAGCGGCGCGTGCGCAGCGACAGCAGCGGATGCGCGCCGATGCGGCCGTACTCGACGACGTCGAAGCGGCCGGCGGCGCCGAGCGCGCGCACGCGGGCGACGACGTCGGCGTAGCTGCGGCGCGGCACCTGCCGATCGCGCCACTGCGCCTTGTCGTCGTCGTTCCATGGCTGGCCGGGCTGCCCGAGGGGGTAGAAGCGCGCTGTCATGCGCGCCGTCTACCGTGCGCACGCGTCGACGTCGACCGCGCCCGCCGAGCGGCTCCAGGTCGATGGTCAGCCGTCGTCGTCGAGCCGGTAGCGCAGCTGCACCTTCACGCTCGTCGCCCGCAGCGCCGCGCGTTCGCCGGTGCCGCTGTCGCCACGCGGCACGATCGCCGCGTCGAGCACCCGCGCGTCCCGTGCGCCGAGCACGCGCGCGAGCACGGCGGGATCGTCGGTCGACCAGACGAGCGCTGCCGGGCCGGCGTCGAGCCCGGCGTCGTGGGCGTCGACGTCGCCGAAGCGCCCGTCGGACCACACGAGCAGGCGCGCGCCGTCGCCGTCGGCGGAGCGCCCGGCGGCGGTGACGAGGACCTCCAGACGATCGACGCGCGCTGCTGCGCCGACGCCGGCCGCGCCGAGCGCGAGGCGCAGCCGCCATGCCGGGCGGGCGTCGGCGCCCCCCTGCCAGCGCCAGGTCTCCCCGGGGTCGTTGGTGCCGCCGAACAGCAGCACCCCGCCGCCGCGCTCGTCGGCGATGAGGCCCGCCGCCGCGCGCGGCCGGGGGCTGCCGTCGGGGCCAGGCGCTGGCGTCTGCGATTGCCAGCCGTCGCCGGTCCACTCCCAGAGGTCACGACAGAAGCGTGAGCCGGTACCGCAGTTGGTGTTGGCCGCCGCCGCACCGCCAAACAGCACAACCCGCTGTCGGCCCGGATCGAAGGCGAGCGCATGCTCGGCCCGAGCGCGCGGCCGCGGGCCCGTCGTCGTCGACGCCGTCCAGCCGCCCTCCTGGTACAGCCAGGTGTCATCGAGGGCCGTGAACTCGTCGACGCCGTCGCAGTTTGCGCCCTGCACCGCCTGTGCGCCGCAGCGCTTGCCGCCGAACAAGACCATCGCCCCGGTCTGCTCGTCGTAGGCGAGGGCCGCGTCGAGCCGCGCGGGGGGCACGACGCCATCGACGGCGGTGACCCGCCACGTGCCGTCCGCCGCCAGCTCGAGCGTGGCGCGGCTCGCGCACGCCCCCTCGGGGTGGCGGCCGCCATCGTCGGGGCAGGGTGTCGCGCCCGCGTCGTCTACCAGACCGCCGAAGACGACGACGACGTCGCGCACGGGATCGTGGGCGGCGGCGTAGCGCCGACGGGGGCCCGCGTCGTCGCCCGCTGCCACGAGGGGCGCCCACGTCGCGCCGTCGAAGCGCAGCACGCCGGCCTCGGTCGTGTCGGCGGCGGCCGTCAGATCGCCGAGGCGCAGCAGGTCGTCGCCGAGCGGTACGAGCGCGCCCACCACGCCGGCGGGGGCCGACACGGCGGCGTCGAGCCAGCCCGTGTCGTCGAAGCGCCACTGGTCGGCGCAGGGGCCGGTCGCGCAGACGCCGCCGGCGACGACGACGGCGCCGCTGCGCGGATCGCGGGCGAGACCGGGGGCGCTGCGGGGGCGCGGGTCGCCGTCACGGTCAGGATCGGCCGGTGCGCGCCGTCGCCAGCCGGCGTCGCTGCGTGTCCAGACATCGTCGAGATCGCCGGCGCCGTCGCGGCCGAGCAGCGTCGTCAGTCCGCCGGCGACGTCGGCGTGCACCAGGGCAGCGTCGGCGCGGGCAGGAGGGCGCTCGTCATCGACGAGCCGGGTCCAGCCGGCGCCGTCGAACTCCCAGGCGTCATCGCACAGCACGACGCCGGTGCCGCCGCAGGAGCCGGTGATCCGCGTCGACACGCGACCACCGAACAGCACGACGCGGGCGCGGTCGGGGTCGAAGGCCATGCCGTGGCCGAAGCGGGCCGGCGGACGCGCGCCCCCGTCGACGGCGACGCGCTGCCAGCGACCGTCGAATTCCCAGGTCTCGTCGCTGGGCGTCCGCGCGAGGTCGTCGCGCAGGCCACCAAACAGGACGATGACGCCCCGCGCTTCGTCGTAGGCCATCGCGGCGGCGCTGCGCGCTGACGGGAACGCCTCGCTCGTCACGCGTGACCAGCGGGTGCCATCGAACTCGAAGGTGTCGCGGCAGCCGAGGACGGTGCCGGCGCAGCTGCCGTCGGAGATCCCGCCGAACACGACCAGGCGATCACGACCGAGGTCGTAGGCCATCGCCGGCAGCAGCCGCGGTGTGGGGGGAGTGCCCTGCGGGTCGTCGATGAGTCGACGCCAGCTCGCGCCGGACCACGCCCACGTTCCGCCGCAGAACACGCTGTTGCCGTCGTCGCAGGCCCCCGACGTGTCCTTGCCGCCGAACAGCACGACGCGCGCGCGCAGCGGGTCGTAGGCCATGGCGTGGCCGAAGCGCGGCGTCGGGTCGCCGTCGCTCTCCGGGTCGAGCGGGACGACCGGGCGAAACGAGGAGCCATCCCACTCCCAGGTCTCGCCGCAGTAGGTGCCGTCGGTCCCCTCGCAGCCGCCCTCGCTGGCGAGGCCGCCGTAGGCCACGACGACGCCACGGGCCGCGTCGTAGGCGGCGGCGAGGTGGGCGCGCGCCGTCGGCGTCGCCGTCCGTGGCACGAGCGCCCAGGCGCCGGCGCCGACGACGGTGGTGGCGCCCAATTCGGGGCCCGACGCAGTGACACCGGGGCCCGTGGCGAGGCTCCCGTCGAACCGCGGGGCGGCCAGCAGCTGCGGCCCGTCGTCCGAGCCGTCGGGGGTGCCCATCCACTCGACGTCGCGCACGAGCCGGCTCGCCGAGCGGTGGCCGGCGTCGTCGACGGCGATCACGTACACGCGCTCGGCGTCGAGCACGTCGCGCGTGATCACGAGCGCGCCCTCGTCGTCGGCCACGCCGCTGCCAAGGGTCGTGGCATCGAGGGCCCGCCGGAACGCGTCGTCGTCGACCTCAGCGGGCAGGAGCGCGCGCGACAGCGCGAACACACGCGCACCGGGCTCGACCGCGCCGGGCGCGAAGACCACGGCGAGCCCACGCGGCGCCGCCACCGAGCCGTCCCCGCGCAGTCGGCGCAGGACCACCGCGCCTTCCTCGACGGTGGCCGGCGGCGCGGGCGGGGACTTGTCGACCCGGATCGACGGCAGCCGCGGGCTCGTCGCGGGATCGTCACGCAACACCACGACGTGACCCGCGCTGTCGCGGGCCGCCACCGCCAACGGCAGCTCGCCCTCGGGCGTGCTCTCGTCGACCAGCAGCTCGTAGACGAACCCGGCGTCGCCGCGCGCGACGAAGCGCAGCGCAACGTCGCCGGCGTCCACGACGGGAGGCTCGAGGACGTCGGGCGACAGCGTGAGCGCCAGCGTGACCCGCGCTCCCGACCGCGCGGCGACCACGACGAGCCCGGCGGGGTCTTCGATGGCGGGGCCGTCGACGCGGAGCACCGCCGGCGGCGCGGCGTCGAAGGCGACGACGATCCCGGGCTCCGCGAGCGCCGTGTTGCCCGCCGCGTCGAGCAACGTCAGCCGCAGCCGGTATTCGGCGCTGGCGCGCTCGCTGCCGTCGCAGGCGAAGGAGAACGTCGTGCCGCCGGGCTCGCCGGCCTGCAGCGGCAGGGCCAGGGGCGCCTCGAAGCCGTCGGTGCGGACGAGCACCGCCGTGGGCGCGACGGCAAGCGGCTCGGTGGTGGTGACGTTCACGACGGCCTGCTCGCCGCTGGCCAGCAGCGGATCGTCGATGACGGCGGCGGCCACCGCTGGCGGCGTGAAGTCCAGCGTCAGCGTGCCGGCGACGGCGCTGCGGGCGTTGCCGAACGGATCGAGCAGGTCGACGGTGACCGGGTGGGCGCCCACGGCGTCGTCGGCGCCGGCGACGTAGGTGTAGCGGTGGCGCTCGGCCGTCGAGGCCTGCGCGTCGCGCGCGAATTCTCCGACGTCGCCCAGCCGTACGACGGGGAGCGCGAAGAGCGCCTCGGAGACGCCGAACTCGACGGTGACGACCACGCCGGGACCCGCGGCGCTGCGATCGACGACCACGTCGGTGAGGTCGGGCGGCGTCTGGTCGCGGTCGTCGACGCAGCGGCCCACACGGGCGTTGCACCCGAAGGAAGGCGGGCAGTCACCGTCGTCCTCGCACGTGACGACGGAGTCGGCACCGGGCGCCACGTCGCCCAGGCCGCAGGCCGCGCCACCGAGCAGCGCCCCGATGAGCAGCCCGCCGAGCAGGCCAGAAAACAGGCAATGAAGCAGGCCAGCGAGCAAGCGATGGGGCAGGCCGCGATGCAGCCCACCCCGCTGCGCGCACGGCCGCGCTTCCGCGCGCCGCCCGCCGAGGACCGGTGCTCGTCGTTCCCTCACTCGCCTCCCCGGGCCGCGTAGCCGTCGAAGTCGGTCAGCGGCCACTCCATCAAGGCGACGCCCGCGACGAGCGCTGCGCCAACGCCGAGAGCGGCGGCTGCGACGCCAAGCGTGTTGGTCGTCTGCTGCTTCTGCACGAACCCGCTGCCATCGATCACCGGCTCGTCGGCGAGGTCGACGAGCTCTTGCCGGGCGACGAGGCCGACACCGAGGGTGCCCGCAGCGCCCGCGGCGGCCGTGATCCCGACCGCCACCGTCGACCAGAACAGGGCCGGCGGCAGCGGCGGTGGGTTCAGCAGGAGGGCGACCTGCGGATCGACGCCGCGCCGCTGCCCCGCGCGCAGCGGCAGCGCGGGGAAGAGCTCCTGCACCCCCGGGCCGACGGCGGCGAGGAATTCCTCACCGTTCTTCGTCGCGAGCCGGCGGCTGACGGTGCCCACGACGCGCGCCTCGCGCTGGTCGATGCGGCGCAGCGACAGCAGGCTCCCGTCCGACGCGACGACGAGCTGCCCGACGATCAGGTTGTCGACGCCGAGCGCGTCGCCGATCTCCGCCAGACAGCTGTCATCGCCGCAGCCAGTGGCCTGCTTGTCGGCCTCGAGGCGCAGCATCGCGCGGACCTCCTCCATGCTCACCACCAGCACGCCATCGAGCTTGCGCAGCTCGGTGACCAGCGCCTCGCTGACGACGCGGCCGACGCGGGGCCCGGCGCCCTCGAGCCCGAGGTCGTAGACCGCCATCCGCAGCGGCGCCGTCCGCGGTGCCGCTGCGGGGCGAGGGCCGCCGTCCGTGGGCAAAGGCGGCGCGGCGGCGTCAGCGGCGGGGGCCGGTGTCGTCGACGGCGCCGCGGGTGCGGTGGGTGCGGGCGTCGTCGTCGTCGGCTCGGTCCGCGCGGGCGCGGGCGTCGCGGGCACGAGTCGACCGGCGAGCAGGGCGAGCAGCGCGAGCGTGACGGCGCTCATCGCCCGCACCCGCCGACCGAGAAGCAGTCCGGGTCGGTGCAGTCGCCGACGTTGTCGAGGTCGTCGTCGCGGAAATTGAAGCAGTCGCATTCGGACTGCGCGCAGTCGCGGGCGACTCCCGTGATCTGCACGACGTAGGGGCCAGCGACGTCGTCATCGCCACGGTCGAGCACGTGCAGGAAGCGCGCAGTCTTCTGCAGCGTCTCCGTGCCGTCGAACGGGTTCATCGAGAACACGAAGGGCTCGCGGCAATCCACCAGCCCGTCTTCGCCGCGCTTGCGGTGCTCCGAGTCCCACACCACCACGCGCAGCGGCGGACAGGTCGCTCGCCCGTCAGCAGCGAAGAACGTCACCAGATAGTCGACGATCTCGGTCGCCCCAGGATTGCGCAGCTCGAAGACGTCCTCATCGCCCGCGACGTCGATGGTGCCATGCAGCCACGTCGTCTCTCCGGCCGCCAGCGGCCGGAAGGTCGACGGACCGAACACGTTCGCGGTGCCCACGCAGCCGTCGACGCAGTCGGCGGGGCTCTGCCCCGGCGCACACGGGACGTCGCACGCCAGCGCGATGTCGTTGCCAAGGAACTCGACGTCGTCGCGCCGCGCCGTCTGCACGTCGAGGGGCTCCACGTGGTTCGGCTCGCTCTCGCGCACCCCGAGCAGCACGCAGTCCTCGCAGCCATCGCCGACGATCTGGTTGCCGTCGTCGCAGTCTTCGCCGTCGTCGATCACGGCGTTGCCGCACGGGTCGACGCAGCGGTCGGCGGCGCAGGTCAGCCCGGCGGCGCACAGGCCCCCGTCGCCGCACGTCGCGCCCGCCGACAGGTCGACGCACGTCGCCGTCTCGCACGCGCCGCCGTCGACCGCGCAGTCGCGCGTGACCACCGTGTCGTCTACGCAGCGGATCAACACCAAGACGTCGCACGTCCCCCCGGGAGGAACCGCCGCACACGGGCCTTCACCCTCGCCCTCACCCTCGCCTTCGCCTTCGCCCTCACCTTCGCCCTCCCCTTCGCCTTCGCCTTCGCCTTCGCCATCGCCCTCGCCCTCACCT
>VGSZ01000095.1 GCA_016874845.1 Deltaproteobacteria bacterium | reverse complement strand
GTCGAGCGCTGCGCCGAGCGCTTCCGCACCCGCATGGGCGAGAGCCAGCGCGTACAGGCCATCGGACAGATGCTGAACACCGGCCTGGTCAAGGACGCCAACGGCGTGCGCAAGTACCTGCAGAGCCTCGGCTACGAGGCGATCATCCCGCTGCTCGACATGCTCGAGGGCCTCCAGCTGATGCCCAACCGACGCCTCGTGTGCGACGTGCTCGCCGAGCTTGGCCGCGGGTTCGTTGACACGTTCGCGTCGCGGATGAACCACCCGTCGTCGAACATGGTCAAGGATATGCTTTATATCATTGACCGCATCAGTCCACCCAATAAGTTTCTTATTTTCGCAACCACGCTGGAGCACCCGAACGCAATCCTCCGGCTCGAGACGCTGGCGGTGATCGGGCGCAGCGGCACCGACGAATGCTTCGACGTCGTCGCCCGCGTCCTGCGCTCGCACCCCGACGCCCAGATGCGCGCGCAGGCGGCGCGCCTGCTGCCGAACTTCGAGCCCGAGAAGGGCGCCGGCATGCTGCTCGAGATGATCAACCACGAGGCGTTCGAGAAGGTCGCTGACGCCGAAAAGAAGGCGCTGTTCTCGGCGCTCGTACAGCTGCGCGTGCCCGCGGTGGACGCGTTCGTGCACCAGATCTTCGACAGCAAGAGCGGCATCTTCGCCAAGAAGAAGGTCGACGACCTGAAACTCCTGGCGATCGGCGGCCTCGAGCACGCGCCGTCGATCCCCGGCCTGCAGATGCTCGCCTTCGTCGCCGAAGACAAGAACAAGCGCCACTCCAAGGACGTCAAGGAGACCGCGCGCGCCGCCGTAGTCAACGTCAAGGCCCGCCTGCAGGGCGTCTGATCCCCACTCCGCGCTCGTCGTCGACGACCGCGACACGCCTCTGGCAACGCGCCGAAGCAGTCACCGCGTCCCTCAGCCCCCGCCAGGGCCCCGCCACGGAACCGCCCATGTCGACGCAACCCCCGCCCCGCTCCGCCGCTCCCACCGATGGCAAGGCCATCGGTCAGGTCGAACTGAAGAAGGCGTCTCAGGGCGCGCCGGGCGGTCCGCCGCGCGGCCGCGACACCAAGCTGCAGTCCCTCGGTCGCCAGACCATCTCGACGCTGTACATGCTCGTCCGCAACGTGAAGATGTACGATCCCGACAACGACATCTTCATCCAGCCGTTCGAGAACCTGCGGCAGGCCATCAACACCATCGTCGCCGTCGACGGCGCCTACGGCCTCAATGCCGTAGGCACGACGGTGTACATCAACGGCAAGCAGATCCAACTCGACTTCGCCTCCATCGACAACGTCCGGTTCCTCACCGAAGAGTTCAAGAGCCGCGACGTCGGCGGCTTCAACGTGACCCGCCCGGTGCAGGTGCAGGAGCTCAAGGACTTCATCTGGATCTTCTCACCGGCGAACGACAAGAACGCCGACGAAGACGGCGCCGCCGGCCGCAAACTGTTGAACATCAAGGTCGGCAAATTCGCCCGCATCCAGGAGCAGCTCGACAAGCAGGAAGACGCCGCCATCGAAGCCGAGCGCAAGGTCGACCGCAAGAAGTACGCGATGACCGTGTACGCGCGCTCGATCTTCTACATGCGGCGCTTCATCGAGCGGCTGCAGTCGGGCGGCCAGCTGCCATCGATGCAGCCGGCGCAGCGGCTCGTCCAGGATCTGGTCGACATCTGCGTCGAGCAGCGCAGCCACTTCCTCGGCATGACGACGACGCGCGCGGTCGACGACTACCTGATGTACCACTCGGTGAACACGGCGCTGATCGCCATCGTGTTCGGTCACGAGCTCGGCCTGTCGCGGTCACAGATGCACGAGTTGGGGCTCGCTGCGCTGTTCCACGACATCGGCATCGCCGAGATCGACAACGCCATCCTCAACAAGCGGCGTACGCTGACCAGGGACGAGCGCCGCAAGATCGATCTCTTCCCGCTACACACCGTGAAGACCCTGCTGAAGGGACGCAGCCTCGACCAGCAGATGATCCGCCGCATCATCGCGTCGTACGAAGCCAAGGTCGACTATTCGATGCCGATGAAGGACCAGAACGGGAACGTACGGTTGGTGACCCCCAAGGTCGAGCTTGGAATGTATGGAACCATCATCAACGTCGCGGCCTGCTACGACGCGCTGACGTCGGCGCGGCCGTTTCGCGAGGCCTATGGCCCCGAGGTCGCCCTGACGTTGATGACCAGTGACATGATGTACAAATTCGATCCGTTCCTGATCCGGGTCTTCATGAGGGTCATGGCCATCCAGCCGGTGCGCGTCCTGCAGCCCGGGCAGCAGTCCATCGCGTTCGGCTGATGGCCGCGCGTGTCCGCGGTCTCCTTCCACTCGATGACCCGCCGACTGCCCCACCACGCGCTGCCGACGATGACTTTCGTGAACGGACGGTCGCCGCGACCGGCGGTCGGTTGGGCCGACCACATCCCCCCCGACGAGCAGTTCGCCTACGGCTGCGACCTGTTCGAAGCTGGCTGCTACTTCGAGGCCCACGAGCTGTGGGAGAGCTGCTGGCAGCGCGCCCGCCGCGCCGCCGCCCCCGAAGACCATGACGACGACGACGACGTACGCCTGCTGCGCGGCCTGATCCACCTCGCCGCCGCCGGCGTGAAGCTGCTCGCCGATAAACCCGACAGTCGCCAACGTCACGTCGAGCGCGCCGCCGTCCTGTGGAGCGGCACCGGCGCCGCGCAGCGCGCGCGCGGGCTCCTCCCGGGAGCCGTCGACGCCGCCGCGGCCAACCTCGCCGCCGGTCGGCGACCGAGCCTCGGATGACGACGGCGGAGCCCGCCGGCCACGCCCGGCCGACCTTCGTCGTCGCCGTCGGCGCCTGCGCCATCCTCGCCGCCGTCGTAGCCACCCTGTGGCCGCTGTTCGTCTACACCGTGTCGCTGGCGACGCTCGGGCTCGCGCACGTCCTCACCGAGCTGCGCTACGTCGACGCCCGCTTCGGCCGCCGGCTCCCCGATCGCTTCTGGCTCGCGGTGGGTGCCCTGCTCGTCGTCCTCGTCGGGCTGCGCGGCATCACCCTCGGCGGCTGGCTGCCCGCGGGCGCGCTCGCGCCGACGGAGCTGTTGCTCCTCTCCGTCGTGCTCGTCACCGCTGCCGGGCCGCTCGCCGCGGCGGCGCGGCAAAGCACGCGCCAGCCGGGCGCCGTGGCCGCGCTCGTCGCCACCGTCGCCCTCGTGAGCGTCGTCGTCTACGGCGCCCTGCGGGGGCCGCTGGAGCTGCTCGTGCTGTTCGCGGTCCTGCACAACGCGACGCCGCTGCTCTTCCTGGTCGAGCGCGCGCCGCCGGGCCGCCGGCGTCTGGCGGCCGTCGCCACGACGGCCCTGTTCGTGGGCGTCCCCGCGTTGGTGGCGGCCGGCGCGACGACGACGCTGCTGTCCGAGGCCATCGACCTGCACGCGCGGCCGTGGCGCACCGGCTCCCTCGTCGAGCACTACGTCGCCTACCTGCCCCCCGCGCTGCGCGGCGACCCGCGCGCGGCGCAGCTGTTCTCCGCCGCCGTCACCGCGCAGCTGCTGCACTACGGCGCGGTGATCGTCTGGCTGCCGCGCACCCTCGGCGCCGACGAACGACCACGACTGCCCTGGCCGCGCTCGCCCGTCTTCGCCGTCGTCGTCGTCGCCCTGTCGGCGGGGCTGCTGGCGCACTTTGTCGTCGACTTCGTCGGCGCCCGCGCGCTCTACGGGCTGGCCGCCGCCGTGCACGCCTGGCTCGAGTGGCCGGTCTTGCTCGCCGCGCTAGGTGGTCTGGGCGCCGACGACGTCGGTGATGTCCGCGACGGCGGCCGTGACGCGGGCGCGCCGGCTGCGCGCTGACCAGCGGCTACGACCGGGCAGCCAGCCACGGCGCGAGCACCAGGCCCACGCCGAACGACGCCGCGTTCATTGCCCCGGCGACGACGAGGCCGGCGGGCTCGCGCGCCGCGACCGCGACGAAGCCGCCTTCGACGACAGCGACGACGACCTCGGCGAGCAGCACGCGCGGCCACCACGCCCCCGCCGGCGCCTCGGCCGCGATCCACCACACGACGGGATGCGAGAGCAGGCTGGCGACCACGACGACGATGACGAGCCGTGCGTCGCGTCGCCTTGTGGCGGCGCGGGCCACGACCACCTCGATCGCCCACGTGAGCAGCAGCGCGACGCCCTGACTCACGGCGCCCAACGCACAGGCGGCGGCACGTCGTCTCCGTCGCGAAACACCCGGTCGCGGTCTTTGCCGTGCACCCAGTAGACGACGTGATTGCCGGGGACGGCGCGCGGAAACTCAATGCTCCGGTTCACCGGCAGCGGCGCGCCCTTGCCGAGCTTCAGCACGACGCGACGGCGCGCAACGCGACGGGCCTCCTGCAACAGGCGCGGGGTAGCGCGATCGGGCACGGCGAACGCGCGCAACAGGTCGAAAGACGGCGCGCTGCGCTTTCGCCGCGACATCATCGGATCGAGCACGATGACGTCGACGGCGTCGTCGGGTAGCGCCGCGAGCACCGCGGCGCTGTCGCCGTGGCGCGCGGTCACGCGCGTGGCGGCGGCGGCCCACGGCTCGGGCGAGCGGGCGATGCGCGGCAGGCCCTCCTCGAGCAGCGCGTGCAGGACCGCCGAGCCCTCGCAGCCCTCGACGCGGGCGCCGGTGACCGCGGCGATGTGGACGGCGTCGTTGGCGAGCCCGAGCGTCCCGTCGAAGACGAGCCCGATGTCCTCGGCGCGGTCACCGTCGTCGACGACGCCGCGCAGCGCGCGGATCAACGGGTGCCGTTGCCCCTCGCCGAGCTTGGTGGGCATCAGGCCCGGCTGCACGTGCGCCGAACGTCCGTCGACGGCGCGCAACTCCTCGTGGGTCGCGCGCACGACGTAGAAGCAGTCGACGCCGTTGGCATCGGCCATGCGCGCGAACGACGCGCGCGGCACAAGCGGGCAGCCGAGCCGCTCGGCCACGGATGCCGCGCGGCGGCGGTGCTCGTCGTTGACGTCGCGGCCGGTGGTGACGGCGAGGCGCACGGGCGGTATCGTCGCCGCCGGGCGTCAGCGTCTCAGAAGCCGCCCCAGCATGAGCCAGCCTGGTTGCTCGTGTCGTTCAGCTCGACGACCGTCGAGGCGCCGTTTCGTACCTCGACGCGGGCCGGCAGCCACGTGTCGCCCTCCGTCATCAGATGGAAGCCCTCGTACTCGAGCTGGCCACCGATGAAGATCTTGGCGGTCACCGTCGAGTCGGCGCTGTGGGAATACATGCCGACGCCGACGGTGTAGTTGCCGTCGGCGGGGCGCTCGATGCGGATGTTCTCGGGGCCGAAGCCCGACAGGTCGTCGATGTCGAGGCTCGGGTTGGCGTCACCGCCGCCCCAGTTGCGGTTGCGACCGCCGAAGTAGCAGTCGTCACCGGTGCACCAGTTGGTGCCGTTGCGCGCGAGGTGCAGGTCGATGTCGTTGACGGCGACGTCCCACGTCAGCTGCACGTGCAGACCCGAGCGCGGCACCGAGTTGACCGTCACGCTGCACTGCGTGGACCGGCCGCCGAGGTCGTCGGTGACGACGAGGCCGAGGGTGAACGTGCCCGCGACGTCGACGCCCGAGACGTTGCCGGTGGCCGAGCTGAATTGCACGCGGGTCTCCTGCGACGACGGCGAGGTGAGGCGCACCGACGACTCGAAAGGCTTGTCGAGGATCTCCCACGCCCACTGCTGGATCCTTCCGCCCTCGCGCGACGCTACCGACTGGTCGGCGGAGAACTCGACGTCGTCGAGGGGCTCGACGGCGGGGGCGGGGTTGCTGTTGGGCGTGCCGTTGATTCGGCTGACGCGGGCGACACAGGTCGGCACGTCGGCGCCCTGCACCGACAGCGGGATCGTCGCGCAGGTACCGCCGTTGCCCGGCGCGCACGGCGCGGCGCGCGGGTCGCCCGAGTCCTGGGCGCCGATGTACAGCGTGCCGGTGGCGATGTCGGTGTCGACCGGGCGCGCGTACAGGCGCAGGCTGACGCCGGTGCCGCCGGGGATGGCGGTGGGCACCACGAAGTTTGACTGCGGGCCGAACACCGACGGCGTGCCCGGCGCGAAGCCGATGTCGTCGACGATCAGCTCGCAGGCGCCGAGGTTGTTCACGGTCAGGTCGCAGAACGCTGTCGCGCCGACGCCGACGGCACCGAAGTCGCAGCGGGGCTCGCCGGCGCCGTTGACGACCTGGATGACGGGGCGGCAGCGAGAGACGCCGTTGGCGCTCAGCTGGATGACGACGTTCTCGGGCGGCTCCTGGCTCAGGTTCTCGCCGTCGCTCTCGATGACGATCGTCGCCGTCACCGGGCCCTCGACCAGGGGCTGGAATTTGACGTTCACGACTTCGCCGGCCTTGCCGATGGCTGACGCCACCGACTCGGGCAGCGCGCCGTCGAAGGAGAAGGCCGGATCGCTGCCGTTGCCGAAGGTGATGCTGCGGATGTCCAGCTTCACCGGTGACGGGTTGCGGATGGTGAACGAAAACACGCGCGCGCGGCCGATGTCGACCGTGCCGAAGTCGTAGGCGCAGGCGCGGAACTTGTTGGCGTCGTTGTCGTTCAACCCGATGGCGCACACCGAGAAGGTGGGGTCGAACGGGTCGCCGATGGCGATGATCGGCGCGAGCCGATCGAACGGCTCGACGTCACATTCACAGCCGGAGAACGGCAGGGCGGCGGCGGCAAGAGCGAGCGCGAGGTGGGCGAGCTTCATGGGACCCTCGGACGTCGACGAATCAGACGATGTATAGCACACTCGCGTGCCCTCGGCGGCGCGGCCGCGACGACGGATCCGCCCGGCGGGCGCGGCGCGCTGCTTTTTTCCTGCGAAAGATTAGCTGGTTCGGCCATTTCTTCTGATGTAGCCAACGCTCCCATCAGGCGATTGACCGACGGTTCGGGCCTGCCTCGCCAGACGCGGACCGCCGACGAGCGGTCGGCGCCGCCTTCGAGCGTGTCGTCTGGAACGGCGACACGCCGGTCGGACAACGCGCCGGGACCGCGGGGTTCCCGTTGACACGGTGAGCGGGCGCGGGCGACAAGCGAAATCGGTGCGGGTGTAGCTCAGCTGGTAGAGCACGAGCTTCCCAAGCTTGAGGTCGCGGGTTCGAACCCCGTCGCCCGCTCCACGACCCCTCGGCCGCCCGACGTCCGGGGGGTCGCTTTTTGGGTACGAAAGAACGGCGACGAAGCCGCGTGTTGAGTGACGAAGCCGCGTGTTGAGTGAAGGCGGACAGTCGAGGCGGACAGTCGAGGCGGACAGTCGAGGCGGACAGTCGAGGCGGACAGTCGAGGCGGACAGGTGCGCGCGCCGGTCGGTCGGTCGCCGCCGCAGCCTGCTAGGGTCGAGAGTGAGATGCAGTACAATCCCGGGCAGCGCGAGCTGACGCTCAAAGTCGTCTACTACGGGCCAGCGCTGTCCGGAAAGACGACGAACCTTCAGATGCTTCACCAGCTGCTCGATCCGCAAGTGCGCGGCCGCTTGATGTCGTTGGACACTGCCGACGACCGCACGCTGTTCTTCGATCTGCTGCCCGTCTTTTTTCATACCTATGGCGGGCTGAAGATCAAGATCAAAGTATACACAGTGCCCGGGCAGGTGATGCACCATTCGACGCGCCGGATCGTGCTGTCGGGCGCCGACGCCGTCGCCTTCATCGCCGACTCGCAGCTGTCGGAGACGCGCGCCAACACCGACGCCTGGAACTCGATGATCGAGAACATGCGCGAGACCGCGCTCGATCCGACGGCCACGCCCGTCGTCCTGCAATTCAACAAGCGCGACATGCCTCACGTGCGCAGCGACGCCGACATCGACGCGCTGCGGGCGAGCGCACCGCACCAGATCTTCACGGCGACGGCGATCCGGGGCGAGGGCGTGCTCGAGACCCTCTGCTCGCTGCTGCAGCAGGCGTTTCGCCGCGTCGCCCAGCAGCATGACGTCGAGGCGACGTTCGGCCTCGGCGAGGCCGAGTTCCTGCGCACGTTCCTCGAGCGGCTCGCGCCCGCCCACGCCGATCGACTCGCCAGCCTGCTCGCCATGGGCGATGCCCCCCGCGGAGGTACCCCATGACCAGCCCGCCCCCGCCCCCCGGCCCCACGACGCGGGCGTCGGCGGTGCAGGAGTCCCTGACGCGCCCGCGCGCCGTCGACGGCACGGTGCTCGACAAGCGCGTCGCGATGGTCGACCTCATCGACGCTGACAGCTTCCGGGACCTGTTGTCGTCGTTCTCCGACCTGTACCGCGTGGGCATCAAGGTGTTCGACGACGCCGGTAACCGGATGGTCGACGTGCGCGTCGGCAACTCGGCGCTGTGCGGCTACCTTTGGGAGTTCGGTGGCACGCGGCAGGCGTGCACCAAGCTCGTCACCGGACTGAAGAACGACGCCTTCGCCGCGCGCGACGGCCTGCCCCAGCCCCACATCGTCGATTGCTTCACCGGCCTGCGTTACGTCGTCGTCCCCCTTGTCTACGAGGGCGACGCGATGGGGCGGCTGATCCTCGGGCCCTATCTACCGGCGGACCGCCCCGGGCTGGCGGAGCAGCTCTACAGCATCGACAGCCGGGTCGAGCGGCAGCGCGCCGAGCTGCTGCTCGAGCGCGTGCGGCGCGCACCCGAAGACGTGATCGGCAAGGTGCTCACGCAGCTCGGGCGGGTGATCGACGTCGTGCTGCACACGAGCATGCGCCAGCTGCTGACGTCGCAGCTGCACATCATGAGCGTCACCACGAGCTACCATGAGCTCGAAGAGCGCGCCCGGCAGCTGCGCGAGCAGAACGAGAAGCTCCAGGAACTCGACAAGATGAAGTCGAACTTCCTGGCGACGGTCAGCCACGAGCTGCGCACGCCGCTGACCTCGGTGATCGGCTACAGCGAGATGCTCCTCGAGGGCATCGCCGGCAACCTCGTGGGCGAGCAGCGCGACTTCGTACAGACCATCAAGGAGAAGGGCGCGAGCCTGCTGGCGCTCATCACGCAGCTGCTGGACGCGAGCCGCGCCGAGAGCGGCAACCTGAGCCTGCAGATCGTCGAGTTCGACCCCACGCCGGTCCTCGCCGGCGCCACGACGTCGATCGTCCCGC
Organism: Deltaproteobacteria bacterium; assembly: GCA_016874845.1. GTDB lineage: Bacteria > Myxococcota > UBA727 > UBA727 > VGSZ01 > VGSZ01. The sequence continues at coordinate 8,523 of VGSZ01000095.1, read as the reverse complement.
AGTGCGCGAAGAAGAAGATCGAGCTGACCGTCGACCTCGCCCCCGGCCTGCCCGTCCTCAAGGGCGACCGCGACAAGGTCGGGAATATCGTCGTCAACCTGCTCGGCAACGCGATGAAGTTCACGCCGCAAGGCGGGCGCATCACGCTGTCGGCCCAGCGTTGGTCAGGCCCGCGGCCGCCTCGGGGCAACGACTGCCAGGCGCTGTTCGGCGTCCCCGCCGAGGACTTCGTTCGCATCGTCGTGCAGGACACCGGGATCGGGATCCCCGCCGACAAGGTCGGGCGCGTCTTCGAGCGCTTCTACCAGGTCGACGACTCATCGACCCGCGAGTTCGGCGGCACCGGGCTCGGGCTCGCCATCGTGAAGAGCTTCGTCGACGCCCACCGCGGCGAGGTGTTTGTCGAGAGCGTCGTCGGCGAGGGGAGCCGCTTCACCGTGTTGTTGCCCGTGTAGGCGCCGGCGGCCGCCTCCGGACGTCGTCGACTCCTTGCGTCTGCGCTCTTTCACCTTTCGCGGTTGGCAGGTCGTAGTTGCCCGCACCGCAGGGACTCCGTGCCCACCTCGCACTCCCGCCCGGGCTCGGCGGTGGCCCTCGACCTCGACCTCGACGTCGGCGTCGCCCGCGGGCTGGCAGCAGACGACGCTGCACTCCGCTTGCGCCGCGAGGGCCCCAACGCACTGCCGGAGCCGTCGCCGCCGTCGGGCTGGGCGGTGTTCGCGCGCCAGTTCGCCAACCCGCTCATCGCGCTGCTGGTGGCCGCGTTCACGGCGCTATGGATCGGCGAGCGCACCGACGCCGCGGTGCCCGTCGTCGTCGTCGTGCTGAACGCCGCGATCGGACGGCCGCGCCGAGCGGTCGCTGGCGGCGCCCAGAAAGCTCGCCGGGCGCACCGCCCGGGTGCGGTGCCGCGGGCAGGAGCGGACGGCGCCGGCCGAGGACGTCCTCGCCGACGACATCCTCGTCATCAGCGCCGGCGACGCCGTCGCTGCCGACGGACGCGTCGTCGAGCACGCCACGCTGCTGGTCGCCGAGGCCGCCCTGACGGGAGAGAGCGCGCCGGTATCGAAAGGCACACCAGCGGTGCACGACGACACGCCCCTCTTTGACCGGTCGTCGATGGTGCTCGCCGGCACGTTCGTCACCGCGGGGCGCGCCGCCCCGAAGGGCGCCGCCGAGGCAGCGCTGCCGCTGTGTGCCCGCCAGCGGGTGGCTGGTCGCGGCGTGCTCCTCGAGGACGACGCGCGCGCACGTCTGCGTGGACACGCCGAAGCGCTGGCCGCGGGGGGCGCGGCGCGTGCTGGCGGTGGCGTCGTTGCCGGGGGGCAGATCGTGGGTGGCGCGGAGCTCTCGACGCTGGCGGGCGCGACCCTGCTCGGCCTGGTCGGGGAGCACGAGCCGCCGCGCGACGAGGTGGCAGACGCGATCGCGCGCTGCCGTCAGGCAGGGCTTCGACTGTTGATGATCATCAGCGACCACAAGGTCACCGGGCTCGCAGTCGCGCGCGCCGTGGGGATCGGCGCCGCGGACGACGGCGCCCCCAACGGCCGCGAGCGCGCCACCCTGAACGACCAGGCCCTGTCGGCGGCGGCGCCGCGGACGCAGATGTTCGCGCGGGTCTGGCCGGCGCAGAAGCTGCGCATCGTGCAGGCGCTGCAGGCTCGCCACGAGGTCGTCGCTGACCGGCTACAGCGTCAACGACGCCCCGGCGCTGGTGTGCGCCGACTTCGGCGTGGCCACGGGCCGATCGGGCACCGAGGTGGCGAAGGACGCGGCGAAGATCGTGCTTGTCGGCGACCACTTCGCGAGGCTGGCCGCCGCGGTGGAAGAGGGCTGTGTCGTCTACGGCAACATCAAGAAGGCGTTGTGGTTGTTGTGGACGTCGTTCACCGAGCTCGAGGTGCTGCTCGGCGCGATGGCGCTCGGATACCCGCTGCCGTTCTTCGCCGTGCAGATCCTGTGGAACAACCTCCTCACCGAGGGTCTGATCACCGTGAACCTGATCATGGACCCTGGCGAGGGCGACGAGGCGCAGCGACCGCCGACGCCGCTCGACGAGCCTCTGGTCGACCGCGCGATGCTCGGCAGCATCGCGGTGATGGTGCCTGCGATCGTCGTCGTAGTGCTCGGTTGGTTCGTGACCCGTGAAGCCGCCGGCGTCCCGGCGGCGCAGGTGCGCGCCGAGCCGTTCACGCTGCTCGCGCTGGGCGAGTGGGTCAACGTCTTGAATTGTCGCTCGGCGGTACGTTCGTCCTGGACCATGCCGCTGGGGGCGAACCCCTGGCTGCTCGGCGGACTGGTGCTCGGTGGCAGCCAGCCGGCCGCCGTCGTCCTGCTGCCGCCGCTGCAGCCGGTGCTTCGCAACGTGGGGCTCGGCCTTGGCGACGTCGTCCTGCTCGTCGGCGTCGCCAGCGTCGTGCTGTGGAGCGAGGAGCTGCGCAAGCTGGTCGTCCGGCGACGGCGGCGGTCGGCTGCCAGACGCCCCTTTTACGGCGGCGCCGGGCAGGCCAGCGTGGGAACGCAGGCAGCGCACGGACGGTGATGATGAGCGAGACTGGCGGAGACGACGACAACGAAGGCAAGCTCGGCAAAGACGCCGACGGCAACGTCGTGCGCATCGACTTCGCGGCGCGCCGGCAACGGCTCGACCAGCAGCGGCAGAAGCAACAGCGCGTCGCCGACGCGGCCCGACTGCGCCCGGCGCCGACCGAGCTTGGCCCCGAGCGGCCCGAGAAGCTGCGCATGTTCGCGCGGCTCATCGAGCAGGGCATGACCATGGTGACGCTAGACGCCCGCCGCGACGGCGTCAGCGTGCCGGCCCACCTGTCGGCCGAGCTGATGCTCAACCTGAACTTCTGCCTGCGCTTCGGCATCAACGACTTCGCCTACGACGACGACGGCGTCCGCGCGACGCTGACCTTCCACAAGGTGCCGTTCTTCTGTGAGGTGCCGTGGAGCGCCGTGTACCAGCTGACCTCGACGGTGAACGCTGACCGTCTGGTGTGGCCCGACTCGCTGCCTGCCGAGCTCGCCGACCGCGTGCCGCCGCAGGTCCGCCCGGCGGCCCGCCCGCAGCCGCGGCCAGCGCCGCCCATCCCGGTGCCCGCGCTGCCGCCGCCGCCAGCCGACAGCACGTCGACGACGACGCCGGCCCAGAGCGCGTCGCCGCCGCCCGTCGACGACCCGCCGGCCACGGCGCCGGGCGTCACCGACGACAGTGGGCCGGGTGACGAGGGACCCCGGCCGCCCTCGCCGCCGCGGCCGACGTTGCGCCGCGTGAAATGACCGACACAGAGCCGCGCGGCCGTCGCTGGGAGAGGCCTGCTTGAGATCGGCGAGGCGATTTGTTGCCAGCGTGTGAGCGAGCTTTCCGCGCACATGCTGCGGCCACGCAGGCCCATTCAGCGCGGCGCTACGGCGGGGGCCGGCGTGGTCGTCGCCGGCGGCGGCGGTCCACAGGCGGCCTCGTCCAACGGCGCGTGTCGACGGCGACGATGAGCACGCCGATGGCCCAGATCGGGAGGACGGCGAAGAAGCGGGTAGGCGACGTCTTCTGGCGGAACAGGTTGGCGAGCGTCGTCGCGGGCGGGTCGTCGTCGGTGCCCGCGGCGTCTCGCGTCGGGGGCGTCGGCGCAGGCGCCGCGGTCGTCGGTCCGGGCGCGGCGGCCGGCGTGGATGGCCCCCCGCTCGTCGCCGTGAGGGGCGAAGCCTACCCACGCGACACTGGTCGTCGCGAGGCGCCCTGCCGCGCGGGTGCACGATCGAGCTCCGAAAAGGGCTCGTCTGGTTTCGCGGCGGCGGGTCTTGAAGTGTGGGCCCGCGGTTCTTTGGGCAGCCCTGAGACGGGCCATCCGACGACATCGGTCTGGGGCCCAGCGCTGCCCCGCTCTCTTCCTCCGAACCCGCAGCACATGCTTGTGCCCGCTCTCGAGGACGCCGCTGCCGACGGGGAGACTAAGCAGACGAAACGTCGGATAGTCGACCCGGTCTCGGTTTCCGTGGCGGTGGCGTAGAAGGCCCGCGACAGGTGCTTTGGGGACGTCGTCCATTGCGAGGAGCAGGCGGAGTGCATGGCACACGCGATCGACGTTGCCGCCCCATACGAGGGTCGTCGTCGTTGACGCCCAAAGCGGCAATCACGGGTCGTGCTCGCCGAGAGCCGCCTTTCCGAAGTCGGTCAGGTGCTGAATGACGTGAGGCCAGTCGAGCACCTGAGTTGCCTGCGGGATGTATTGCTCGGCGAGACCACGGAGCCAGAGGGCGCCGTCGCTGACGACGACAACCTGTTTGGCAGTCTCAAGCCCGGCGGCCTCCGCGGCGGCCAGGAGACAGGGGCCAAGCTCTGTCGCCGAATTCCACACGACGTAGCGGGCCTCGGTGGTCGCGCCGCGTGTCTGTGGTCCGCCAACGACGTGGTGCTCCTCGCGGACCACGACACCAAGCTTGGCCTCCTGCCAACCCTCGCGCGTCGACAGCATCGAGCCGTCGAATTAGTCGTGAGCAGCTGCGCCGGCGTCGATGATGGCAAGAGCAGCGCCTTCTGCATTGCGGGCTCGGGCAGAGACTCCAAGACATCGGAGACACGGGTGAGGCCGCGCCGCACCAGATTCTCCGAGCTCGACCAGCCGCAGTGCAGCGAGCAGCGCTTGGCCGCATCCTCGAACACATCGTTGACACCGAGGTCAGCGATGCGCTCCTCCACCTCGGCAGTCACCGTCCCATCGGCGGGCATGCCGAGCTCATCGTCGATCGGTGCGAAGCCGTGCATGCGGCCCGAGCACCGGTAGTAATCCCGCCGATATGCCTGCCGACCAGAGAGCGTCCGCAGGGTGCGGTCCTGCTTGTTCGTCTCGACCCGGGCTCGGCCACCACACTTCGGGCAACGGGTCGGCTGCCCGTCCTCCAGGGCGCACCGCTCGGTCAGGACACGACGCATCACCTCCTCACCCACATCGGTCTTCAGCCCTTCTGCGGCCATCTCCATGGCTGTCATGTCGGCGGCGGCCCCGAGCTTCGCGGAGCGTCGTCGGGCCAACTCGGCGAACAGGTCATCATCAGACAGGGACGAGCGGTCGTTCTATGTCGGTTTCGTCATCCCTCAAGCAGATCACACCTTTCGCCGTTCAGGGCTCCGGTCGTGCGCCCTGCCGCGCGCGACCCGACGCTCCCAGCGCCGTCGGCGACGCCGCACCAGCAGCCAGAGGACGGACAAAGCCTGCCGGAGAGCCGTCGTCCGATCAGGGAGTGACGTCGACGCGCAGCGGCGCGGCCCAACTCTTCTGCTCGGCGGTGTAGTAGAGGTACGCCGACGACGCCGGCCCCTCGTACGTGCCCGGGACCTGGGCGACGAGGTCGAGCGGGATGCGCTGCTCGGCTGACGGCGGCAGGTCGCGGAAGTACAGGATCACCTCGCGGGCGCGCGTCTCGTAGAACGCGATCTTCTTGTCTTCGCGCAGCTTCTTCAGCTGCCAGTCCTGGTAGGCGAGCCCGCCGGGGATGCCGATGCGCGCCAGCGTCATCGGCTGCCCCGTCGACGTCTTGTTCTTGACGACGACGTCGGCGCGCACCGGCTCGCCCATCTTCACCTGCGACCGGTCGAGCGACACTGCGACGTCGACGACGGCGTCGGGCGACGACGGCGGCTGCGCGGCGCGGAAGGTGACGCTGAGCGAGTAGGGCAGCGCGTCCTTGCCATCGACGAGCAGCTTGACGTCGTTCTTGTCCGCGGTCATCGCGCTGCCGAGCCCGTCGACGACGATGGGGTCGTGGTGGCCGGCGTCGTAGCTGACCGAGCGGATCACCTTGCCGTTGACCTGCACGATCAGGGTGCCCGGCCCCTGCGTCCTCTTCGTCGCCTCGGCGTAGGCGACGAGCGCCTTGAGCGTCAGCACCGTCGACTGCGTCGCCCCCCACTGTCCGAACGATCCGCGGTGGCCCATCAGCCACTCGACGGCGCGTCGGGTCTGGTCGGGATAGCCGGCGCCGCTCTTCAACAGCGCCAGCACGGCCAGCGCGGTGGTCTCCATGCGCAGGCTCTCACCACCCGAGCGCGTGATCGACGTCGACGCCTTGGTCCAGGCGCCGTCACCGTCCTGCAGGCCCGCGAGCCGGCGCGCCGCCGCCTCGCCCTCGGTGCGCCGGTCGGCGTTGAACAGCGTGTTGGTCGCCAGCGCCAGCAGGTAGGCGTCCCTCGTCGAGGACGCGCGTGCGCTCTCGGCGGCGATCTCAGCCTCGAGGTCGCCCTGCCGGGCCTCGCTGAGCGCCCAGGTGATGTACGCGTTGGTGACGTCTGGGGGCGCGCCGCCGAAGCTGTCGAGAGCGCGCTCGTTGCGTTGGTAGCCGCCCTTGCCGTCGCGCCGGCCCTTCAGCCACTGCGCGGTGCGCGTCACCATGGCACCGTCGACGTCGCCATAGACCACCTTCATATCGACGAACTCGAGCAGCCCGTACGCCGACAGCGCCTCGTGGCCGGGCGCGCCGCCGAACCACTCGTAGCCCTTCTCGGGGGTCTCGAAGCCGACGAGCTTTTTGTAGCCGCGATCGAGCATCTGCTGCGCGCGCTCCTGCACCGCTGGTGCCGCGACGTCGTTCTTCTCGAGGTAGGTGAGGATCATGATGTTGGGGTAGTTCGTCGACGACGTCTGCTCGAAGCAGCCATTGGGCTCCCGCAGCATCCCTTCGAGCCCCGACAACAGCGTCGCCGTCGGCGACGGGTAGACACGCACGATGGCCTCGATGGTGCCCGGCGTGGCGTCGCCGACGTCGACCTCGTGCACGGCCTTGCCCTTCACGGTGCCCGAGAACGCCCGCTGCACGGGGAAGCCCCGCGGCGCGACGACGAGGTCGCGCACGAACTCGTCCTTCAGGCCGGCGCCGGCGGCGGCGAACGCCACCTTCGACGTGCCGCTCGTGCCTGTGACGTCGAGCTCGTAGAACGTCGACGAGCGCGCGCCTGCCGCCAGCGCCCTCGTGCCGCCGGCGTCGCCGGCGACCTTGACGAGCTCGCCGAACGAGGCCTTGACGTCGACGTCGATGCCCTCGGCCGTCTCGTTGGTCAGCGTGAGCGGCGCCTGGACGTGATCGCCCGCCGACACCTCCAGCGGCAGCTTCACCGACAGCGAGAACGGCAGCTTCGACTCGATCACGGCCTCGTCGCGGCCCGCGCGACCGGCGCCGACGCCCTCGGTGAAGACGCGGAACGACGTCACGGCGTCGGACAGGTAGAACGTGACGATGGCGGTGCCGTCGACGCCGGTCTTGACCTGCGGCGCCCAGTGGATGGTCTCGCGGAAGTCGTCGCGGACCGGCGGCGTGGCGACCCCGCCGTAGACCGGCGCGGGGAAGATACGCACCGGCGCCAACGCCGCCGCCGCCTCGAAGGCCAGCGCCTCGGCCGCGACCGCCCGGTCGTCGGCGTCGTTCCACGCGCGGCGCCCAGCCGCCCGCCTCGCCGCCGCCGCGGGCGCCGCTTCGCGCTCGAGCGCGACGTCCTCCTTCTTCTTTCCGGCGACCATGGCCTTCGCCCCTTGTCGCGGCGCAGCGAGGGCCGGCGGGGCCGCCGGCGCCGCGCGCGCCGGGAGCCTCGGCGGTGCACCGCCAGCGGGCGGCGCCGGCACGGCAAAGGGCCGCGGAGCCGCAGGCACCCCCTTGGGCAGCTCAACGGCGCCGTCGAAGCGCTCGGCCTCGCCTTCGGCAATGAGGAACTCTCGGACGGCGAAGGGCGCCGCCGTCGTCGGCGGCGGCGGTTCGAGGATCGAGCGCCACTCGAAGGTGCGCCAGCCGCGCGTGCCCATCAGCAGCTCGAGCGCCAGCGCGCTCTTGTCGTCGGCGAGGTCGAAGAAGACGTTGGGCTCCTCGACGACGCCGGGCAGCTCGGGCTCGAGGTACACGCGCGAGAGCATGTGCCCGGTCTTGTCGTCGGCGAAGGACACGACGGTGTCATCGACGACGGCGAGGGCGAGCTCGGCGGGCACGGGCTTGCCATCCCTGCCCTTCGTCGTCACCGTCAGCGCCACCTGGTCGCGCGGCGCGAAGCGCTCCGTTTGCGGGGTCACCTCGACGTCGAGGCGCGCACGCCGGTTGCGGAACACGAGGCGCTCGGCCAGCGGTGCCCTCGCGTCGTCAAAGACGGTGACGCGGGCGACGCCCATCGCCTGCTGGCGCGCCTCGTCGCCGGGCGCGAGCACCACGATGGCGGGCTTGCCGGCGGTGACGGCGACGGCGGCCTTGTCGAACACGACGTCGCGCTGCACGGCGGTGACCAGCACCGTGCGGTCGGTGGTGCAGGTGACGCTGGCGCGCAGCGCGTCGACGGCGCCGTCGAGGTCGTCGTACGTGCGCAGCACGCAGCCGTCGTTGACGGCCACTGGCAGCTGCGCTGCGTCAATGATCCCCTCGGGCTTCGTCACGCGCGCGGTGTAGGTGCGCCCGCGCGCCGCCACCAACGCGAAGCGGCCGAGGCCGGCCTTGTGGCTCTCGAAGCGGGCGACCACCTGCCCCTGGTCGTCGACGATCTCGCCGGCG
>VGSZ01000094.1 GCA_016874845.1 Deltaproteobacteria bacterium | reverse complement strand
CGTCGCCGTCGGTCTGGTCGACGACCTCGGGACATTGATCCCGCGCGACAAGTTCATCGGCCAGCTGATCGCCGCCTTTGTCCTCGTGAAGGCGGGCGTGAAGATCGACATCGCGGCCCTGCCCTCGCCTGTCGACGAGCTCGCCAGCGTCCTGTGGATGACGACGTGCATGAACGCGTTCAACATCGTCGACGTCAGCGACGGGCTCGCCACCACCGCGGGGCTCGTGGGCAGCCTCGGCGCCGGCGTCGTCGCCGTCGTCAACGACGAGCCCCTGGTCGCGTCGATGTCGGCGGCGCTGTTCGGCGCCTGCCTCGGGTTCCTGCGCGTCAACCGCCAGCCCGCCCGCATGTACCTCGGCGACACCGGCTCGATGCTGCTCGGCGCGATGCTCGGCGCGCTGGCGATGGTCGGCGAGTACAGCCGTACGAACGTCGTCAGCGCGTGGTTCGTGCCGCTCTGCCTGTGCGCGATCCCGCTGTTCGACCTCGTCCTCGTGATCGTGGCGCGCCTGCGCGCCAGGAGGCGCGTCTACCACGGCTCCCCCGACCACTTCGCCGTGCGCCTTCGTCACCACGGCCGCGGCGCGCGCTTCACGGCGAACGTCGCGGGCGCGATCGGCGTGCTCGTCGTCGGCGTTGGGGTCTGGTCCACACGCCTCGACGACGCGGGCGCGACGCTTGTGTTTTCGGCCACGGTGGTCGCGCTCCTGTCGTTGCTCTCCTTCGTGCTCTGGCGGTTGCCACCGCGCCCCGTGACCGCCGCAGCGACGGCGCCGGCAGCGACGTTGCCCGAGCCGGCGTCGCTGCCGCCATGAGCGCCGTGATCCACGTGATCACGGCGCTCGAGCGGGGTGGCGCCCAGCGCAACACCCTCGAGACCTGCGCGCGCCTTCACCACCCGCGGCGTCCGCAGCTGCTCGTCGCCGGCGTCGGCGGCGCCCTTGGCGACGAAGCGCGCGCTCGCCTGGGGACGCGCTTCGTGTCGCTGCCGTCTTTGCGAAACCCGGTGTCGCCCGTCGACGACGCCCGCGCGCTGGGCGACCTGCGCCGGCTGTTCGCGCGCGAGGCCGAGCGCCTGCGGCACCCCGTCGTCGTCCACACCCACTCGTCGAAGGCCGGCATCCTCGGTCGGCTCGCCGCGAGCGCCGTCGGCCTGCCCACGGTCCACACGATCCACGGCTTCGGCGTCGACGCGCTGGGTCCGCGGCTCCGGCCGGTGCTGCTCGCCGCCGAGCGCATCGTCGATCCCCTCACCGACGTCGCCGTCTTCGTCAGCGAGGCCGACGTCGCCTTCGCCGACGCCCATGGCCTGTTTACCCGCGCCGAGCGTCGCGTGATCCGCTCCGGCGTTCACGCGGACGCCTTCAGCGCCCTGCGCACGGTTGAGGCCCGCGTCCCCTACCGTGCGGCGCTGCGCGCGCGTCTGGGCATCGACGACGACGCTCCCGTCGCGGTCACCATCGGCAACCTCAAGCCCCAAAAAGACCCGCTCTTCCACGTCGACGTCCTCGCGGCGTGGCGCGCGCTCGACCCGCGGGCGCAGCTGGTCTTCGCCGGCGACGGCCCCCTGCGCGACGAGGTAGTTGCCCGCGCCCGCGCCGCGGGCGTCGCCGACGCGCTGCATCTGGTCGGCTTCGTCGACGACGTTCGCCCGCTGCTTGGCGCCACCGACGTGTTCTTGCTGGCGTCGGCGTGGGAGGGACTGCCGCGCAGCGTGCTCGAGGCGACGGCGACCGGACTGCCCTGCGTGGTGCGCGACACCGGATGGGCCAGCGACGTCGCCTTCGCGCGGTCGGTGACCGCCCTGCCCCCGACGTCGTCGCCCGCCGAGTTCGCCCGTGCCCTCGCGGGCAGTCACCGCGCCACGCCGCGCCGACTGCCACGGGCCTTCACCCTCGAGGGGATGCTCGACGACCTGCGCGCGCTCTACGATCGCCTGTGCGGGCCGATCATCGAAGAGGCCGAACTCAACCGGCTTCGTCGTCGTCGTCGCCGGCAGCGCTGAGTCCCAGCTTGGCGAGCCGATAGCGAAACGACCGGAACGACAACCGCAGCACCTCGGCCGCCTTCTTCTTCTTGCCCTTCGTCCGCTGCAAGGCCTTCTCGAGCATTTGCCGCTCGTAGGCCTCGAGCGCGGCCTCCAGATCAAGGCCCTCGGCAGGCAGGTCCTCGTACACCGGCACCGACGCCGGCGCCTGCGACGGCGATCCGCGCAGCCCCGATGGAAGCGCGGCGAGGTCGAGAACGTCGCCGCTCGCCAGGGTCACGCCGCGCTCGATGACATTCTCGAGCTCGCGCACGTTGCCGGGCCACTGGTGCGCGTACAGCGCCGCGAGCGCCGTGTCGCTGAGTCGACGCACCGGCGACCCTTGCTGGTCGGCGAACTTGGCGACGAAGTTCTCGGCGAGCAGCGGGATGTCAGCGCGACGCTCGCGCAGCGCCGGCAAGCGAATCTGGATGACGTTCAAGCGGAAGAAGAGGTCCTCGCGAAAGCGGCCCGTCGAGACCTCCTCCTCGAGCTGGCGGTTGGTCGCGGCGACGACGCGGACGTCGACGTCGATGTCGATGCTGCCGCCGACGCGGCGCACCTTGCGCTCCTGCAGCACGCGCAGCAACTTGACCTGCATCGCCAGCGGCAGCTCGCCGATCTCGTCGAGGAACACGGTGCCCTTGTCGGCGCGCTCGAAGAGCCCCGGGCGATCGGCGAGGGCGTTGGTGAAGCTGCCCTTGGTGTGCCCGAAGAGCTCGCTCTCGATGAGCGTCTCGGGGATCGCGCCGCAGTTGATGGCGACGAAGGCCTCTGGCGCGCGTGGACCACGCGAGTGGATGGCGCGCGCGACGAGTTCCTTGCCGGTGCCGCTCTCGCCAGTGACGAGAATCGTCGTGCGCGTCGGCGCGACCTTCTGGATGAGCTCGAAAACCTCCTGCATCCGCTCCGAGCACCCGATCAAGCGCGCCTGACCGGTGCGCGCGTCGAGCGAGGCGCGCAGCGCGCGGTTCTCGGCCTGCAGGCGCCGTCGCTCGAGCGCGCGGTCGATGAGCACCGTCAGCTCGTCGGGCTTGAACGGCTTGATCAGGTAGTCGTACGCGCCGGCCTTCATCGCGCCGACGGCGGTCTCGGTGGTGGCGAACGCGGTCATCATCACCACCTGCGTTGACGGCGCGTTCTTCACCACCCACGTGAGCACGTCCATGCCGCTGCCGCGGGGCAAGCGCAGGTCGGTGAGCACGAGATCGACGGGCTCGTCCTTCAGCCGCGCGACCGCTTCGACGGCGTCGCGGGCGAGGCGGACGTCGTGCTTCTCGCGCTTCAGCAGGATCTCGAGGAACTCACGGATCGAGAGCTCGTCGTCGACCACGAGGATCTGGGCCATGCTCCACCTTCCCGTTGTCGACGGTCACGGGTCAAGCACCGGCGGCGGCGCCGACGAGCGTTCGAGGGGGACGCGCACGGTGAACCGCGCACCGCCGGTGGGGGCGACGTCGAGGGCGATGGAGCCGCCGTTTTGCAGCAGCAGCTGCCGCGACGTCGCGAGCCCGAGCCCGCTGCCGTCATGACGGGTCGTGAAGAACGGCTCGAAGAGCCGGCCGCGGATCTCTTCAGCGACGCCGGGACCATTGTCGTCGATGTCGATGCGCGCGACGCCGCCTTCGGCCCGAGCGCCAATGGTGATCACGCCGTCGCTGCGGCCGGCTGCGGCAAGCACGGCGTCGGCGTTGGCGACCAGGTTCCACAGGACCTGGCGCAGCTGATCCGGATCGCAACGCGCGACGACGTCAATGGCCGCGTCGGTGCGAACCTTCGCGGCCTTCAGGCCAAGTCGCACTGCGGCCGCGGTCTCATCGACGAGAGCCGACAGCTTGACCGCCGTCGGGTGCGGCGGCGCGGGGCGGGCGTAGCGAAGAAAGTCCTGCACGAGCCGTGACAGGCGCTCTGCCTCGCGCCAAACGATATCGAGCATCCGACGGTTGTCGCTGTCGATGCGCGAGTCGTCCGACCGCAGCAGGTGCAGCGAGCCGATCATCGCGGCGAGCGGGTTGCGTACCTCGTGGGCAAGCCCTGCCGAAACGCGACCGAGAGCTGCCAGCTGCTCGGCGCGCGTGACCTCCTGCTGCAGTCGCCGTAGCTCGGTGAGGTCCTGAAACACGATCACGCGCCCAGCGCCGGCCGCACCGATGAGCGGCGCGACGTTGCCGCCGATCACCCGGCGCCGCTCGCCATCGACCAGCGTGATCTCGAACCGGTCGGTCACGCCATCGGCGCCGACGCCGACGAGCTCGGGTCGCCAGGTCCCCACCTCGGCGCCGACGGTGCCGCCGCCGAGGATGTCGTTGCCGGCGAGATTGATGAACACGACGCGGCCGCGGTCGTCGATGCTCAAAACTCCCGACGGCAGGGAGCCGAGCACGGCGGCGTTCAACCGCTCGAGTTGGGCGAGCGACGCCTCGGTGTCCTTCAATCGCTCCGAGGTCCGCGTGAGCTGGCCGGTCAGGTAACCGCCGAGGACGGCGACCAGGAAGAACGAGCCGGCGTTGGTGGCGAACTGCGGCAGCAACGCGACCAGCCCCTGGCCGGCCAGCGCCTCGACGACCCAGACCGCCGCGTACATCAGCGTCGCCGACGACGCGATCACGATGGCCCCACGCCGTTCAAGCACGATGGCGGCGTTCAGCACCGACAGCGAATAGAGAAAGACGAAGATGCTCTCGACCCCGCCGGTCATCAGCACGAGCGCCGACGCGATGGCCGCGTCAGAGACTAGCTGCACGTAGCCGACGACGGCGAGGCCCCGCGTGCCGAAGACGCGCATCCAGCCGGCGCCGCCAAGGATGGTCAGGTAGGCCGCCCCGGCGATCCCGTAGAGCGCGAGCGACGCCCGCGCGAAGATGTCCTCGTCCGAGGTCGCCTTCAACACCACGACGGTCGCGACGAGCACGGTGACGACGACGCCGCGGAACACGAGCAGCCAGGCGAGGCGCAGACGCATCGTCTCGACGCGCCCACCGCTCGGCGCCCCCTCAACGTCGTAGGCTGTGCCAGGGCGGGCATTGTTCACGCGCTCTCCTCCGCGAGGTCCACGACGCCCCCGAGACGACGACGACCCGCCGAGGCGGGCCGTCGACGCGCGACATCAACTCGTCACGGCCGGGGCGTTACTGGATGCTGCCGGCGATCGTGAAGATCGGCAGATACATCGCGATCAAGAACCCGCCGAGCACGACGGCGAGGAACACCATGATGATCGGCTCGAGCAGCGAGGTCAGACCCGCCACGGCGGCGTCGACCTCGTCTTCATAGAAGTCGGCGATTTTGTTGAGCATGGTGTCGAGCGCGCCAGCGCTCTCGCCGATGGACACCATCTGGCACACCATCGACGGGAACAGCTTCGTCTCGGCCAAGGGATCGGCGAGCGTCTTGCCCTCCGAGACCTTGCGGCGGGCGTACTGGATACCTTCCATGATGATGATGTTGCCCGCGGCGCGCGCGACGATGTCCAGCGCGTCGAGGATGGGGACGCCCGACGACAACATCGTGCCCATCGTGCGGGTGAAGCGCGCGGTTGCGGTCTTGCGCAGCAGCGGCCCGAACACCGGCAGGCCGAGCGCCAACTTGTCGGTCATACGCCGTGTCTGAGGGTTCTGTCGGATGGCCCGCGCCGCGAAGGCCAGCGCCACCGGGACGACGATGAACATGTACCAGTTCGACACAGACCAGTTCGAGATGTCGATGACGATCTGCGTGGGCACCGGCAGGGCGCTGCCGAAGTCGGCGAACATCTTCTCGAAGACGGGAATCACGAAGAGCAGCAGCACGGCGACCGCACCCACCGCCACGGCCATGACCGCCGTCGGGTAGAACAACGCGCCCTTGATCTGCTTCGCGAGCTTCACCGACTTCTCGGTCTGCAGCGCGATACGGGTCATGATCGTGTCAAGGATACCGCCGGTCTCACCGGCGGCGACGAGGTTCACCACGAGCGGGTCGAAGACCTTCGGGTGCTTCGACAGGGCGTCAGCGAAGGTCTTGCCGCTCTCAACGTCGACCTTGACGGCGCCCAGCACCTTCTTGAACCAGATATTCTCCTGCTGGCTGTGCAGGATGTCGAGGCACTGCACGAGCGGCAGGCCGGCGTCGATCATCGTCGAGAACTGCCGGGTGAAGATCATCAGGTCGCGCGGCGTGACACCGGAGCTGCCGGGCAGCTTGAGGTGCAGCTCGGCCGGCTTCTTCTTGACCTTCGTCGGCGTCAGCTGCTGCGCGCGCAGACGTTGGTCGACGATGTCGGCGGTCGCGGCGTCCATCTCGCCGTTCTTGACCTCGCCAGCCTTCGTCTTCGCTGTCCAATGAAACACCGGCATCTTCGACCTCCGTCCTGACGAGCTCCACCCTAGCAGTCTCTGCCGGGCGCGAACAATGCGCCTCGGGGGAGCCGCTTCATGCCGAGGGCTTCTTTGGCGCCGCTACCGGCGGTCCCGGCGGTGCGCCGTTCAGCGAGATGCCCGCGTTCATCAACATGGTCCGTAGCTCGTCCGTCTCGGCGCTGCGGCCGAGCGCCTCGTCGACCGAGATCAGGCGTTTCTGCACGAGACTCAGCAGGCTCTGGTTCAGCGTGAGCATGCCGAACTTCGCCTGACCCACCTGCATCTGCGAGTAAATCTGGTGGACCTTGTCCTCGCGGATGAGGTTGCGGATGGCGGCGTTGGGCACCATCACCTCGAGCGCGAGGATGCGTCCGTTGGCGGCGACGCGGGGAATCAGCTGCTGGCTCAACACCCCCTCGAGGACGAACGAAAGGTTCGCTCGGATCTGCGGCTGCTGGTACGGCGGGAACACGTCGATGATCCGGTTCACGGTCTGCACCGCGCCGTTGGTGTGCAGCGTCGCAAACGCCAAGTGTCCGGTCTCGGCGATCACGAGCGCGGCCTCGATGGTCTCCAGGCAGCGCATCTCACCGATCAGGACGACGTCGGGGTCCTGACGCAGCACGTACTTGAGCGCCTTCTTGAAGTTGTCGGTGTCGGCGCCGACCTCGCGCTGGTTCACGAGCGACGACTTGTGGGCATGGAGATACTCGATCGGGTCCTCAATTGTGAGGATATGGTGATGGCCCTCGGTATTGATGCGGTCGATGATGCTCGCGAGGGTCGTCGACTTCCCCGAACCGGTGGGTCCGGTCACCAGCACGAGCCCGCGGGGGCGATTCACAAGCTCGGCGACGATGGGAGGCAACCCGAGTTCCTGGAACGTCAGGATCCTGAACGGGATCGTCCGAAGGGCCGCCGCCACGGCACCACGCTGCATGAAAAGGTTCGCGCGAAAGCGCGCGAGGTTCTTTACGCCGAAGGACAGGTCGAGCTCATTTTCTTCCTCGAACTTGTGCTTCTGAGCGTCGGTCAGCACTGAGTAGCAAAGCTGTTTCGTGTCGACTGGGCTGAGGGGCGGCGTCCGCAACGGAACCAGCGCACCATCAATGCGTAGCTGCGGTGGTGTCCCCGTCGTGATGTGGAGGTCCGAGGCCCCCTTTTCGATCATCGCCTTCAACAGCTGATGAAGGTTGACAGGCGGTCCCTGGATCTGCGGCTGCTGGCTCATCGGACGTGTCTCCTGCCCGGTCGCGGGCGTCGTGCGAACGGCGGCGTCCGCTGTCGCCGTCCACCTCAGTACTCGTCGCTCGCGGTTCCGCCGGTCACCTCGTCGAGCGGGCAGACGCCGTTCATGAAGTGACCAACGGCGCTCATGCGCAGCGTCTTGAAGCCGAGCTTGATCGCCTCGGCCTTGAGCTCGCCTGTCGAGGCGCCGTTCAAGATGAGCTCGCGCAGCGGGTCGGTCATCTTCAGGACCTCGTAGAAGGCAACGCGCCCCTTGCAGCCAGTGCCATTGCAGACCTCGCAGCCGGCGCCCTTCATCGGTTGGAACTTGCCGATCATGTCCTTCGGCACCTGCGCGTTCAGCAGTGCGTCGCGCGGGATGTCGGCAGCCACCTTGCAGTTCTTGCAGATGCGGCGCCCGAGGCGTTGCGCGACAATCACATTGACGGCGGCGGTGACGAGAAAGGGCTCGATGCCCATGTTCAGCAGGCGCGTGATCGTCGCCGCGGCGTCATTGGTGTGCAGCGTGGTGAGCACCATGTGACCCGTGAGCGCGGCCTTCACGGCGATCTCGGCGGTCTCGAAGTCGCGCACCTCGCCGACCATGATCGTGTCTGGATCCTGACGCAGGAACGACCGCAGCGCGGCTGCGAAGTTGAGGCCGATATCTTCGTGCATCTGCACCTGGTTGATGCCCGCGAAGTTGAACTCGACGGGGTCTTCGGCGGTGGAGATGTTGACGTCGGGCGTATTGAGGGACGAGAGCGCCGAATAAAGCGTCGTCGTCTTTCCCGAGCCCGTCGGGCCCGTGACGATGCACATGCCGAACGGCTTCTCGATGCCTTCCTTCCAGACAGCGATCTGGTCGTCGGCCAGACCGAGCTTCGTCATGTCGAGCTGGAGGTTCGACTTGTCGAGCAGCCGCATGACGATCTTTTCACCGAACAACATCGGGCAGACCGACACACGGTAGTCCATCTCCTTGCCGCCACCGATGCGAAGCTTGATGCGGCCGTCTTGCGGCAGGCGCCGCTCGGCGATGTCGAGGTCGCTCATGATTTTGATGCGCGAGCTGATGGCGTTCTTCAACTTGAGCGGCGGACGCATCACCTCGTGAAGCATGCCGTCGATGCGGTAGCGAACGCGCATCTCTTTCTCATAGGGCTCGATGTGGATATCGGATGCGCCCTTCTTGATCGCGTCGACGAGGATCAAGTTTACCAGCTTGACGACCGGCGCATCCTCGGCGGCTTTCTCGAGGTCGAATGCATTGACTACCTCTTCCCTCTCGGCGACGTCAACGTCTTCCTCGAACTCATTGATAATGTCATCCATCGAGCCAATCTTGGCGAACGGATCGGCGGCGGGACCGGTATTATTGTAGTATTTCTGAATCGCAGCCTGAATCGAGGCCTCGGCGGAGACGACGACCTCAATGTTGTAGCCAGTGAGAAACTTGAGGTCGTCGATGGCGAAGATGTTCGAGGGATCGCTCATCGCGACGATCAGCGATCCGCCGGCCCGGTTCACCGGGACCACCTGATGCTTCTCGGCGACGTCCTTGGGGATCAACTTGATGACGTCGGCGTCGATCTCGAACTCCGCGAGATTGATCGCCGGGACACCGTACTGCCGCGAGAGAAACTCGGTCAGCTGCGTCTCTTCGAGGTAGCCGAGCTTCGTCAGTTGGAAGCCGAGCTTGCCGCCCTCGACCTTCTGCGCCTCCTGCGCCTTCTGCAGCTGCTGGAGCGAGATCAGGTTTTCGCGTACGAGGAGTTCACCAAGACGAGCGGGCATCGACGCCTCCGGGCAATAGTGACCGCCGACACACTAGCCGCGACACTCGCCCAAAGGCGAGGGTGTGGCGCCGGATGAAACAACCGACGAGGCCAGCGTCACGCAGCCGCGTCACCGCGCGTCGGCTTGCTGGCGCAG
Organism: Deltaproteobacteria bacterium; assembly: GCA_016874845.1. GTDB lineage: Bacteria > Myxococcota > UBA727 > UBA727 > VGSZ01 > VGSZ01. The sequence goes on along the minus strand of VGSZ01000094.1, from coordinate 8,132 downwards.
CCAGTCGGCCATTGCGCGGGTCATCTCTTGCTGTTGCGCCGCCACGAGCGGCCGGCCGAGGAACAACGCTGCTGTAACCATGGCCTGTCCCAGAAGCATCGTGGCGCCGTCGGTGAACCGGGCGCCGCGCCGAAGCGCGGCGTCGCGCATCGGCCGGGCCCGCGGGCCGTAGCGCAGGTCATGAACAGCCCCGCCGGGAGCGAGGGCGCGGGCGAGCCAGCCATCGACGTCGACCAGATCGCTGGCGGCCACGATGACGAGCGGTGCGCGGTCTGCGTCGCCGCGCGGCTCGACGGGCCGCGCCGCCACGCCGAGCCCGCGCGCGTACGTCGCCAGCGCGACGGCCGCCTCGCTGCGCCGGGCGTGGACGACGACACCGGCGGCGCCGGCGAGACCCGCGGCGACGACCACGGCCCGCGCCGCGCCGCCGGCGCCCACGACAGCGACGCTCTGCCCGCGCACCGTGAAGGCGGCGCGCCGCCACGCAACCAGGAGCCCCTCGACGTCGGTGTTCGCCGCCACCGTGGCGCGGCCGTCGTCGTCGTAGACCACGGTGTTCACGGCGCCGCAGCTCCGCGCCGCGTCGTCGAGGACGGCAGCGTAGCGCTCGGCGGCGGCGATCTTGAACGGCGCCGTGACGTTCACGCCTCGACATGTGGCCTCGGCGGCGGCGAAGGCCCGCGCCGCGTCTTCAGCGGGGTGCAGTGCGTAGGTGCCGGCGCCGAAGACGGCGTCGTGCAGCAGCGGCGAGGGGCTCGCCGCGATGCGCGCGTCACCGAGCAGCCAGAGCGCGCGGCGGCTCACGTCGAGAGCATCCCCGGCTTGGTCGGCGTGCGCGCCAGCGCGCGCCGGGCGGCGTCAGCGTCGGCGCGGATCTGCGCGATCAGGGCGTCGACGCCGGCGAAGCGCTGCTCGTCACGCAGGCGCGCCACGAGCTCAAGTCGCAGACGCCGACCGTACAGGTCCTCGTCGACGTCGAAGAGGTGGGCCTCGATGCGCACGCCTTCGCCCGCGAAGGTCGGTCGCAGACCGACGTTCGTCACCGAGCCGGTCACGCGGCCGTCGTCGAGGATGGCCCGCGTCGCGTAGACGCCGACCTTCGGCAGCAGCTCACGCCCGGTCTCCAGGTTGGCGGTAGGAATGCCGATGGTCCGGCCGCGGCCGTCGCCACGCACGACGACGCCCTCGAGGAAGTAGGGCGCGCCGAGCAGCACGCCGGCGGCCTCGACGTTGCCACCAAGGACCAGCTCGCGAATCTTCGTCGAACTGCAGACAAGGCCGCCCTCCTTCACCACCGGCACGGCGACGGCATCGTCGCCGAAGACCGCCCGCAGGTCGCTGAGGGTGCCCGACGCCTTGTGGCCGAAGCGGAAGCCCTCGCCGACAACGACGCTGCAGGCGTCGAACCTTTGCACCAGCAGCTCGCGCACGAAGCGCTCGGGGGCCATGACCGCCAGCTGCAGGTCGAAGGGCACGACGTGGATCTCGTCGACGCCGAGGGCGCGCAGGCCGGTCTCCTTCTCGTCGCGGCGAAGGATCTGCGGCGGCGCCATGTGCGAGGCCAGGACCTTGGCCGGGTGGGGGTCGAAGGTGACCACCCCGACGGTGGCGCCGCGCGGCGCGGCCAGGGCGCGCGCCCGGGCGATAAGTGCCCGGTGGCCACGATGCAGTCCGTCGAAGTTTCCGATGGCGATGACGGCGCCATGGCCGTCTCTCGTGGTCATGGAGGCAGGTCGTAGCAGAACGACGGCCGCGTCAAAACCGCGCCGGGCGTTTCCGGCACGCGGCGCCGGCGGTGTAGGGTCAGCCGCGATGGAGCAGTTCGGCGATTATGTCTTGGAGCGACCGCTGGCCCGGGGTGGCATGGCCGAGCTGTTCCGAGCGCGGCGCAGCGACGGCTCCGAGGTCGTGCTCAAGCGCCTGCTGCCCGAGATGGAGGTCCGCAACGACGTCGTCGACCTGTTCCTGACCGAGGCGGACATCGGCCGGCAGCTTCGTCACGACCACATCGTGCAGGTGCTCGACGCTGGCGAGGTCGACGGCCACTACTTCCTCGCGATGGAGTTCGTCGACGGGCTCGACGCTGACCACATCCTCACCGAGTGCTGGTACGAGCAGCGGCCGCTGGCCACGGGCGTGGCAATGCGCATCTGCGTCGACGCGCTGCGGGGCCTGCACTACGCGCACACGCTGCGGTCGCCGCAGGGGACGCACTTCGGGCTCGTGCACCGCGACGTCAGCCCCGACAACCTGTTCGTGACGTCGTCGGGCCGCACGAAGGTCGCCGACTTCGGCATCGCCAAGCTCGCGTCCATCGAGGGGCTCACGCAGACCGGGCTCATCAAGGGCAAGATCACGTACATGGCGCCAGAACAGCTGCAGTCGCTCGCGCTCGACGGGCGCGCCGACGGCTACGCGCTGGCCCTCATCCTGTACGAGATGCTGAGCTCGAGCCGACCCTTCGGGCAGCGCTCTCACGAGAGCGAGGTCGACCACCTGATGCGCGTCCGCGAGGGTCGCATCAAAGCACTCACCAGCCTTGAGCCGCAGCTGCCGCGCGCGGTGACGAAGCCGGTCGACAAAATGCTGCGTGCGTGGCGCTTCTGGCGCTACCCGTCGTGCGCCGCGTTCGCCGACGCGCTCGAGAAAGGAGCGCGCGCCCACGGCCTCTTCGCCACCGACGCCGACGTGGCCGCCGCCGTCGCACACGCGCGCCGACGCCGCGCCGAGCGGGGAGCCGCATGACGGCCTCGCGGGACCTGCTCGACGTGCTCGAGGAGATCGGTCGCGAGCGCCGCTCGGGCGTCTTGTCGATCCGCGATGGTGTCCCCGTGGCCACCCTGTGGTTCTCGGCCGGGCGCCTCGTGCGGCTCCGGCGTTTTCCCGCCACCGACACCCTCGGCGCGCTCCTGGTGCGCGCGGGCGTGCTGCAGACCGCCGACCTGCATGGCCCCATCGGCGAGACCCTCGAACAGCTGGTCGGACGCGTGGGACAGCGTCGCGGCGTGCTGCACCTCCTCGTGCGCGCCGACGACGCCATCGCCGACGAGATTCACGAGGGCGCGCTCGCTATGCTCGCGCGCGGCCGTGGGGTCGTCAGCTTCCGCGCCGACGCCGAGAGGATCCCCCCGCGCGGCAAGGTCGATGACGACGTCCTGACTTTGCCGTCGGGCATCGACCTCGACGAGGTGCTGATGGCGGCGCGCGCCCGCGCGATCCGCTTTCCGCTGGAAGGCGGCTTCGATGCTCTCCAGGCGCGGGCTCCGGCGGTGATCGCCGTCGACGACGATCCCGCGTTCCTCGGGACGCTGGCCGCGGCGTTCGGGCGGGCGCACGTCACGTCGACCATCCTATCCTCGGCGGCGCAGGTGCTGGCAAAGCTGCCGTCGCTCGGCCCCGAGGACGTCCTGCTCGTCGACCTCTGCATGCCGCGCGCGAGCGGCCGCGGCTTCCTTGGCGGCCTCGAGATCCTGCGGGCGGCGGCGCAGGCCGGCCTGGCCGACCGCGTGTTCGTCTGCTTCGACGCTCCCCACCTCGACGCCGAGCGCGAGGTCGCGCGGCTCGGAGGCGGGGGCGTGCTCCGCCGGCCGCAAGCCGACGACCCGGTGGCGCTGTCGGCGTTTCTGCGGCCGGTGCTCGCCCGCGTCGCCGTCAATTTCGACGACGGCGGCGCCGCGTTCGATCTCGTCGGCGCCCTGAAGGACGAGCTGGCCGATCTCGACTGGCGGGTTCCCGCGCAGCCCGACTCGGCCGTGGTCGACGACGGCGACCAGCTCGGGACGCTGAAGGCGCTGCTTGGTGAGCTGAACACGCCGACCTTCGACGAAGAGATCCCGCTGCTCGTGCTGCGCTTCGCCGCGGCCTTCTTTGCCCGCGGCGCGCTGTTCCGCATCGACGAGGCCCACGAGGAGTTCGTCGGCCTCGGCGGCTTCGGCATCGGCGGCGAGGGTCCAGGGCGTCTGGTCAAGAGCATCCGCATCCCCCTCAACGCGCCCTGCGTGCTCGCCGACGCCCTCGTGGCGCGGGCGGGCGCCCGGTCGCGCTGGTCGACGCGCGCCGCCGACGAGTTCCTCAGCGAGCAGTTGGGCGCGCGTTCTGGCGACGACCTGTTCGTCGCGCCGTTGTTTTCGCCCCGGGGAGCGGTGACCGTGCTCGTCGCTGACAACGCCGGCCTGAACCGTCCTTTCCCCAAACTCGCGCTCGTCGAGATCTTCCTGCAGCAGGCCGGCGCCGCGCTCGAGCGCGCGGCGCTCGCCCGCACGATCGAAGAGCTCCGCTCGCAGCCGCCGAGGCCCAGCCCCGGTCCGCGACGCGCTCCGCCCGCTGACAGGTGAGCGGGGTGCCACGTGGCCCCCCGCCACGGGCCGCTCCGCCGGACGACCCTGCCCCTTGTCCCCCACCCGCGAGCCGTCCATGAACCCGTCGTTCTTTCAGGACCTGCCGCCGCCCCCCGACCTGTACGCCGTCGACCGCGCGCTGCACGCCGAGTTGCGCCGCCGCCTGCCCGCCGACGTGGCCACCGTGCTGGCGCCCCGCCTGGAGGCGCTCGGCTGCGCCACCACCGACGAGCTGCTCGCGCTCGGCGACGAAGCCGAGCGTGATCCGCCGCGCCATGTGCCCTACGCCCCGTGGGGCAAACGCACCGACGAGATCCGCGTGTCGCCCGCGTGGCGCGCCTTGAAGGATTTCTCGGCGCGGCATGCACTGGTCGCCACCGGCTACGACGCGAGCCTCGGTTCGTCGCGTCGCGTCGCCCAGGCGGCGCTGCTGCACCTGTTCAGCGCGTCGTCGGCGACCGCGATGTGCCCGCTGGCGATGACCGACGCCGCCGCGCGGGTGCTGCTCGACGTCGCCCCCGACGCCCTGCAGCGCCGCCTCGTCCCGCGGCTGACATCGACGGACCCAGCGACATTCATCACCTCGGGCCAGTGGATGACCGAGCGCACCGGCGGCTCCGACGTCTCGGACACGTCGACGGTGGCGCACCTGCTCGAGCGCGGCACCGCCGAGGGCGACGTCTACGCGCTCACCGGGGTCAAGTGGTTTACGTCGGCGACGACGTCCGAGCTCGCGCTCGCGCTGGGGCGCATCGAGGACGAGGGCCGCGTCGTCGAGGGCAGCCGGGGCCTGTCGCTCTTCTGCGTCGACGTCGTGCGCGAGCCGGGGGCAGGCTACCGCGGCATCGTCGTCAACCGCCTGAAGGACAAGCTCGGCACCAAGGCGCTGCCGACGGCCGAGCTGACCCTGCACGGGGTGCCGGCGCGCCGGCTCGGCGAGGCCGGTCACGGCGTCAAGAACATCGCCGGCATGCTCAACATCACGCGCTACTACAACTCGGCGGCGGCGTCGTCGGCGATGGCGCAGGCCGTGGCCCGCGCCCGCGCCTACGCCTGGAAGCGCCACGCCCTCGGACACCCGCTGGCGGCGAGCGCGTTGCACGCCGCCACCCTTGACGATCTCGAGGCCGACGCCGCCGGCGCGCTGGCCCTCGTGATGGAGGTCGCGCACCTGCTCGGCCGGAGCGAGGCGGGCGTCGCCAGCGACGACGAGCGTCGACGCCTTCGCGCGCTCATTCCGCTCGCGAAGCTCACGACCGGGCGTCAGGCGGTGTCGTGCGTCTCTGAGTGCCTCGAGGCCTTCGGCGGCGCGGGCTACGTCGAGGACACCGGGCTGCCGCGAATGCTGCGGGACGCGCAGGTGCTGCCCATCTGGGAGGGCACGACCAACGTGCTGTCTCTCGACGTCCTGCGCGCCGAGCAGAAGGACGGCGCGTTCTCGGCGGTGCTCACCGATCTTGTCGCCCGCGCCGCCACCTTGTCCTCGTCGCTACCCAGCCGCGGCGTCACCCTGGTGCGCGACGCGGTCACCCAACTCGCCGCGCGCGCCCTGGCCGTCGCCGCCGAGCCCACGGCCCTCGAAGAAAACGCGCGCCGGCTCGCCCTGACGTGCGGCTATTGCGCCGAGGCGCTGCTGCTCGCCGACGTCGCGATGGCTGGAAAGGACGACGCCGCGCTGCGCTTCGAGCGCTTCACTCGCTACCGCCTGGGCGGCCTCCTCGGCTGATCCGCCGACAGGACGACGCGACACGAAACGGTTACAAACCCGCCATGCGTGTGCGCGACGCCCTGTTCATCGTGCTGGTGCCCCTGCTCGCCGGCATCGACGCTGGCGCAATGACTGTGCCGCCGCTGTCCCCCACTGCGCTGGCGGCGCGCGCCGACGTCGTCGTCGAGGGAGTCGTCACCAGCGCCCGGGCCCGCTGGGTCGGGCGGCGCATCCTCACCTTCTACATCGTCACACCCGACGGCGTCGGCGCGCCGTCCATCGTCGTCGCCGTCCCCGGCGGCGTGGTTGGTGCGCTTGGCCAGCGCGTGCCCGGCGCGCCGGTGCTGCACGCCGGCCAGCGCTACCGCCTGCACCTCGGTCCGGCCGACGGACCGGCCGACGTCGACGGTGGTCCGCCATCCCGGGGGATCATCGGCTTCTTCCGCGGCGTCGCGCTGCTCGCCGATCACGACGGCGTACGGGTGAGCATCCCCTTCTATGACGACGGCCACGCGCAGGAGCCCCGTCCATGACCCGGCGCGGCGGCGTCGCGCTGACCGCCGCCGTCTGCGCCTGGGCGGCGCCGGCGATGGCGTACGTCTGCACCCGCACGCCCGGTCTCGGCCCCAGCGTGGCCTGGTTCCAGCGCGACGTGCAGCTGCACCGCTCGGGGCGCGGAGCCGAGGTCGACGAAGTCGGCATCGACGCCGCCCTCGGTCAGGCCGTGGGAGCCTGGACGGGAGTCCCCTGCGCGGACCTCGTCGTGGGCATCGGCACACCGACGACGGAGCAGCTGGTCGGTTTCGACTGGCACGCCGGCAGCGGCAGTCCCGAGAACGAGAACATCGTCGTCTTCCGCAACGACCGCAGCGGCGATCCCCTCGACGCCTGGATGCACACGCTCGGCGCAATCGCCATCACCACCGTCACCTTCGACACGACGACTGGCAAGCTCGTCGACGCCGACATCGAGATGAACGACACGGCGTTCGAATTCACGGCCTGCGACCCCGAAGACCCCACGTGTTTCGTGTCGTTCGACCTCGCCAACACGCTGACCCACGAGGTCGGACACGTCATCGGACTCGACCATCCACCGCCAGACTCCGCCGGCGCGACGGAAGCCACGATGTTCGCCTCGGCGCCCCGTGGCGACACCGCCAAGCGCACGCTGGCCGCCGACGACGAGGATGGCCTGTGCACGCTGTACCCGGCCGGCAGCCCGGTGCCCGGCGAGTGCTACGGGGTCGGCCGACCGACATCGACGGCGCGGTTCGAGCAGGGGCCCTGTGGAGCCCACGCTGCTCCGCTGGCAGTCGTACTCATCGGACTGGCGGGCGTCCCGGGCGCGCGCCGCCGTCGTCGCTCGTAAGGCCACACAGGCGTCGGGTCGCAGGGTCGCGGGGTCGCAGGGTCGCTGCCCCATCACCGCCGCTGCACGGCGTCGGCGCGGCTGACAGACGCGCCGACGAGGGTCGGGGCCGACGCCGCCGGCGGGAAACGCGACGGCCTGAGGACAGATCGCGTAGCCTCAAGTGCGTGGGACGTCTGGTGATCTACCGGGACAGCGAGCGACTCGCCGAACACGACCTGGCGCGAGGCGTGCTCGGTCTGGGCCGCCACCCTGAGAATGATATCGTGCTCGATGACCGCACGCTCTCGCGCTTCCACGCGAAGATCGTGCGGCAGGGGCTCGGCGACTCGGCGCGGTGGATGGTCGTGGACCTCGGCGCGCAAAACGGCGTGCACCTCAACGGTGAGCGCATCGCCGCGGAGGTCGAGCTGCACCCAGGCGACCGCATCGAGTTGGGCCGCTACACCGCCGTCTTCGAGGCGCCCGCGCCCGCGAGGCCGAAGAGCGCGGCGGCCCGGCCGACGGCGGCGCCCGCCCCCCTGCCCGGCGCCGGCATCAAGGCCACGGCTCCGCCGGCGGTAGGCAAGCCGCCATCGGCCAAGCCCGCGCTCGCCGCACCGCCAGTGAAGGCGCCGGCGCGCCCTTCGGCAGCGGACGAGCTCGATCTCGACGAAGACCTGCGCATGGACGACGAGCTCGCGGTCGAAGTCGACGCCGAGTTTAAGATCGACGA
>VGSZ01000093.1 GCA_016874845.1 Deltaproteobacteria bacterium | reverse complement strand
TGCATCGACAACGCGGGCGACTGACGCCGACTGCGACGGTGTCGTGACCGCGCAAGACTGCAACGACACGAACGCTGCATCGACAACGCGGGCGACTGACGCCGACTGCGACGGGGAACTCGACACACACCGGATTGCACTCCACGCTCAGTTGCAATCCGAGGTCTGTACGTCGTTCACGCTCGCGCGGGCGCGAACATTCCGGCTCGAGACCGGAGAGGCCGATTCTTTGGCTTGCCCTGGCGATACGATTCTGGAGCTGCGTTCGAGCGGCGGTGATTTCATCACCTCGGACGATGACGGCGGGAATTCCGTATGCTCGTTGATCGTGCGGACGCAGCAGGCGGCCGGCACGTATCAAGCGTGCGTTCGACCGTTCGACAGTCCCGTCTTCGGCGTCGGTGTCTGGCTCACGCTGGAGTGAGGGAGGAAGGGCCGTTCTGCTCCGAGGCCCCCGCGTGGCGCAGCAGCGAGAGAGCCCCCGGCGGTCGCATGCACCCGGGCGTCCCCCTCATTGCTTGCAAAGCAGACATCGACATGCTTGATTTGCAAGGATACTTCGTCGCATGCCCGAGGCCAGTCTCGTCGAAGAGTTGGCCGAAGCGCCCGCCGTGGCGCTGCTCGTCCCGCGATAAGTGGGAAAGACGACGCTGGCCCTCGAGGTCGGGGGCGTCGGCCGAGCGTCGACCTCGAAGTCGAGTCGCCGGCCGACCGCGCGCGACTCGCCGACCCCGAGCAGTTCCTCGCGGCGCACGTCGACAAGCTGGTGTTCCTCGACGAGTTGGCAGCGGGCGACAGCCACGCATGCGCTGCTCTTCGAGTTGGCAGCGTGGAACGTTGGGGCGACGATACATCCGGTCAAGCTCCTCCATTTCTGGCGCTCTCAAACGTCGTCACGATTGCCGCTGGCTTCGCACACAGCCGTGCGGTGCTTCGGGACGGAAGCTTCACATGCTGGGGGCTGAATCGTTTCGGTCAGTTGGGCGACTGACAAACCCTCCGCCGCCCCCGGCGCGGTCACCATGGTTCTCGGGACCTGGATCGCGCCCTCCCACGCCGCCAACCTTCTCTCGTCCCAGACCGGGTCGGGGGCGACGACCGGATGGCACGCGCCTTCGGCGTGCAGGATCGCGGTGCAGAGCGCGACGAACGCGTCGGCGACGTCGTGGTCGGGCGCCGTCGCCGTGCCCGAGCTGTAGCGGCAGGCAACGGCGACGAGCTGCAGGTCGACGTCGAGCCTGATGCCCGCTGCCGCACACGCGGCGATGGCGAGGCGCACGGCCTCGTCGGGCCGCGACTTGTAGGCCCGCAGCCCCATCGTCCGCAGCGTCGCGCCCGGGTAGACCTCGATGACCTCGCCGTGGCCGCGCCCGCCGGGAAAGGGGAGCACGCGGTACTTGTGTGACTCCCACCGCTTCGCGAGCATGACGTTGCCGAGCAGCGTCATCTGGAACGTCGCCTGGAACCTGTCCTTCAGCGGCGGCTGGGCGCCCGCGGCGACGTCGGTGGCGCGCCTGGCCCACAGGCGCGCTCGCTCCGACGGCGCTCGCCACGGCGCGAAGGGCGTGAAGTCGATCGGATCGGACAGGGCCAGCCGCTGCGCGACCCACCCGGGTCAGCGCTGCGCTCCACTCGCGTCTCCCGACGCCCCACCGGCACCCTGCTAGAGCGGGACGCGCCACGCGTTCCAGCGCGGCGTCGTGTCCTCGCCCGCCGCCAGGTTGAAGCGGTCGCGGACGTAGCGCCACGTCGCCTGATCCGTGCCGTCCCAGCCGACGTCCTCGTTGGTCTGGCTGTTCATCCCCTGGAAGAATTGTTCATAGAAGGAAGCGCCGTACTGCTCTTCGAACTCCATCAAGAAACAGAGCTGTACAAACGGGTCGTTCTTGAACGTCTCGTAGGCGCCGCCCGCGAGGTAGGCGTCGCGGCCGTCGCAGTAGGTGTCGACATTGGGCTGGAAGGCGGTGCGGTTGAGCGTGCGCAGGACGCGCAGCGTGAAGATGTTCGGCCAGCTCTCCATGTTATTGTATTGATAGACCCAAGCCCCGTTGGTCATCGTAAACAAATGACCGAGCTCGTGCGAGAAGCCCCAGATGTCGGTGGCGGCCTCGCTGGCGCGCAGGATGCGCTGGGTGGCAACGCCGTTCATCAGCTCGGGCACGCAGCGGATGGGGTTGCCGGCGAGCATGTAGGCGAAGCTGGCGATGGTGGCGTCTTTGACCCAGCGCACGCGCTGCTCGAGGAACGGGCCCTGGCCGCGCAGCTGGCGCTCGACGTCGTAGATGTCGTCGAGGGTGTCGAGGGAGGCGCCGGCGGCGTCGAGGTCGGCGACGACCTCGGCGACCTCGATGGTGACGAGGTGGTGCGCCGACTGCAGCTCGACCCAGCCGCTGGACACCGAGCCGAGGGGGAACGTCGCCAGCGCGTCGCGCGGCACCGTGGGCACCGTGTCGCCGGCGCTCGTCACGGTGACCGTGAGCTGTCCGTCCAGCGTCAGGCGGGACTCGTAGGTCTCGCCCAGATCGCTGCTGGCGATCATGCCGACGTAGACGACGTCGTCTACGCTGGCGGTGAACGTCGCGCCGGCGCCGATGCACGTCAGCGCGTCTTCGAAGCGCAGGCCGCTGCGCGCCACCAGCGCGCCCCACGGACAGCCCCGCTCGGTGCCGAGCGACGCCTCGCCGGCGGGCGTGACGGCGACGCCGCCCACCGACCACGTGCCGCTGGCCGCGATCTGCGCCGTCTGCCCGGCGCGCAGGAACAAGCCCGTGTTCACCCAGTTCGTCCGCGCCGGCACCGCGAAGGTGTGCGTGCCGTAGGGGCCCGACGGACCGACGTCGACGGTGACGTCGTAGACGATGCCGCTCTCGTCGTCGCCCTCCCCTTCCCCTTCACCTTCACCTTCACCTTCACCCTCGCCTTCGCCCTCGCCCTCGCCTTCGCCTTCGCCCTCGCCCGGGCCGCCGTCGTCGGCCGCAGTGGTGCAGGCCCCGCCACTGGCGAGCGCGAGCGCCGCGGCGGCGACGGCGAGGAGAAGGGTTCGTCCGCGAGGTTGCGCGTTCATGGTCGTGCTCCTGCCACCGGTCGTCGACGCTCACGCCGGCCCGCGCGCCGGCGGAGGTCAGCCTGCCATCCCCGTCGGGGAACCGACAAAACTGCGCCACCACGCCGAACGGGTCGTTGTTGATACGGACCCCGCGTCGCATCCACGGCGAAGAACCGCGCCAGCCCGACGGTGGAGCCGGAGCGGCAGCGTGCGCCGTGGAAGTACAGGCCGACGGCGCGGACGTCGGCGAAGGCGTGGGGCGCGTACGGCCGGCTGTCCGTCGGCCACGGCTCGACGTGCGTCAAAGGCGGCGGCACCTCGGCCCACGCCGCGGCGACGCCGTCGTCGAAGCCGGTCAGCGCGAGCACGCCGTCGCCCACCCGGGGGCGAGCCCGAAGTGGGCGGCGGCGGCGGCTTCGGCCTGACGTCGCTGCGGCAGATCGGGGCTGGCGGCGTTCCGCTGCTCGTTCGGGTGCTCGATCCGCACGCGCCGCCCGGGGTCGAGCGTGCGGGCGACGAGGCGGGCCAGCCCGACGACGAGGTCGTCGGCGGCGGTGTGCGGCACCGGCAGCCACGGGTCCCTCTGCGTCGCGTTGCACAGGGCGATCATGCGCTCGAACGGCAGCCCGAGCCGGTCGCGGAACGCCGGCACGCGGTGGCGGCCGTAGGCGGCGTCGATCACCGACGGCGAGCGCACGGCGGCCGCTGCCGGGGCGCGGTCGGCCCACGTCGTAGGCCGTTCGTCGTTCAGGCCGTTGATGGCCTGCCAGCCCAGGGAGCGCAGCAGCCCGGCGTCGGGCGCCTCGGCCAGCGACGCGAAGTAGGCGGGGTGGAACAGCGGCGCGTCGTCGCCGCGGGCAGGCTTGAGGCTGCCGTCGACGTGGCCCGGCACAGGTCGTCCGCGGCGACCAGCGCGTCGCCGGCGCCGTCGAGCACGGTGGCCCACAGCCGCACGCGCCGCACCGGCTCGAAGACGTCGCGACGGCGCACGTGCACGGCGACGTACTCTGGGTCGGTGTCAAGCCGCAGCACCACCCGGTGGGGCACGCGCAAGAGCACCGTCACGCCGAGCCCGTCGTTCACCGACGGGCGCAGCGCGCCGTCGCCCTGACCCTTCCACGTGAGCACGGAGACGCCGCGCAGCAGGCGCGTCACGTCCCGCCCGGTGGAAAAGTCGCAGCCGCCGCCCATGGCCGCGCCGGCGTGCGCCTCGATCTTGCTGTCGTCGGGCAGGGGCTGGGTGCTGCCGTCGTGGCCGGCGTCGACGTCCTCGTGACCCGCGTCTGCATCGTCGTGGCCAGCGTCTGCATCGTCGTGGCTAGCGTCTGCATCGTCGTGGCCAGCGTCCACGACCTCGCCGCCGGCGTCGGCGTCTTTGGGGCCAGCGTCATCAAACGATGCTTCGGCGTCGGGCTCAGCCTCTGCGGGCGGGCCCGCGTTCTCGTGCCACCGGCGCGCATCGAAGGAGCAGCCGACGAGGACGGGCGCGCACGCCGCTGCCCACCCCAGCGCGACGACGAGCGCAGCCCGGGTGGCAGGGGCGCCGCGACCAGCGGGCTGCGAGCACGGGCGGGTCGCGGGCACGGCGTCGACTCCTGTGGACGTGGACACGCGCGCCGCGGACGACGACGACGACGACGACGGAGGCTCCCACGGTGTCGTCGCGCTCGTCGATCCGCGGGGGTGGACCTCGTCACCGGCGCTGCGGCGCCGGCATCCCATCACCATGCCGTCGTCGTGCCGGGTCTGCGGTCGCGAGAAGCCTTCCCCGGGCGACGTGCACTGCTCCCGCGCCTGCGCCGCCACTGGCCTTGATGACGTCGACGGCGGGCTCGAGCGCGCGATCGTGGCGCTGCTGATGGCGCGCGCCCGGGGCGCCACGATCTGCCCGTCCGAGGCGTGCCGCGTCGTCTTCGGCGACGTCGACCACGACCACATGGAGCGCACGCGCCGCGCCGCGCGGCGGCTCGTCGCCGCGGGTACGGTCGAGATCACGCAGCGGGGCGTCGTCGTGGACCCGTCGCGGGCGCGCGGCCCCCTCCGGCTGCGCCGGGTCGAGCAGCTCGTCGAGCCGGCGCGCGTCGGTCGCGGCCGGCGCGCCGACGATTGAACTCACGCGGCTGACCGCGCACGGCTGACCGCACGCGGCGACGCCTTCACCGCCAGGGCAGCGCGAGCACGTCGTCGATGCGTTCGGCGCCCGTCAGCAGCATCAACAGCCGGTCGAAGCCCAGCGCGTTGCCGGCCGACGGCGAGGGCATCTTCGGCAGCGCGGCGAGGAAGTCCGCGTCCAGCGGCAAGACCGGCTTGCCCAGCCGCGCGCGGGTGGCGTTGTCGTCGTCGAAGCGGGCGCGCTGCTCGCGCGCGTCGGTCAGCTCGTCGAAGGCGTTGCACAGCTCGAGGCTGCCAGCGCGGCCGTGGGCGTAGACCTCGAAGCGGCGCGCGTAGCGCGGGTCGCGCTCGTCGAGCCGCGCGAGCACCGCCATTGACGCCGGCCACGCCTCGACCACGCCGAGGCGCTCGCGCCCGATCGACGGCTCCACGTGGGCGGCCATCACGTGGAAGAACGCGTCGTCGAAGCCGAGCGCGCCCGGCAGCAGATCGCCCGTCGCCCGCACGCGCCGCGGCAGCGCGTCGACGTCGCCCGCCGCCGTCTCGTCGAGGGCCGCCGACAGGTCGACGCCAGCGCGCGCGAACGCATCGGCGCAGCTGACGCGCTCGACAGCGGCGGACAGGTCGACGCCCGAGGCGTTGCCGACGACCGCCGCAACGGCGCGGACGAGCTGCACGGTGTCATCCAGGATCTCATCGAGGGTGCCGGGGCCGCGGTACCACTCGAGCATGGTGAACTCGGGGCTGTGGCGCGCGGTCCTCTCGCCGTCGCGAAACACGTGCACCAGCTGAAAGACCCTGGGCGCGCCGGCGGCGACGACGCGCTTGAGCGCCAGCTCCGGTGACGTGATCAGCCACCGCGGCGACGTCGCCGTCGACAGCAGGTCGGTGCGCACGGCGACCGCCAGCGGGTCGATGTGCGGCTCGAGCCCGGGGCCGGGCACCAGCTGCGGCGTGTCGGCCTCGACGAAGCCGCGGTCGTGAAAGAACGCGCGCACGGCGCGCAGGGCGGCGTCGCGGCGCACGAGGCGGGCCACCGCGTCGCCGGGAGCCTGCCCGGTGGCGCGGGTCGCTGCACCTTTGGGGTCCGCGCTCGTCGTCATGGTGCGTTCGTGGCATGGTACGTCGCCGCACTCAACGCGCACGCCGCCGCGCCAGATCCTTGTCCAAAGGGAGCTTGCATGAAGCCCGCTCGTAGCCGTCACCCTCGCTCGTCCCCGCTCCTGCCCGCGCTCGTCGGCGGGGCGCTGGCGGCGGCGGCGCTGGCGTCGTCGCCGGCGCAGGCGGCGGCGTACTACGCCGGCGAGCTCGGGGCGCGCAGCGTCGCCCGCGGCGGCGCCAACGTCGTCAACCCGGGCGACCCGATGGCGATGTGGCTGAACCCGGCGGCGGTGACGCTGGTGCCCGGCGTGCAGCTGCAGCTCGACTTCAACCTGGTGTTCCTGACCAACGAGTTCGTGCGCGACTGCGGCGGCGAGGCCGACGGCTGCGCCGTGCTGCAGGACATCGACCGCGACTACAAGGACCCGGCGACCGGCAAGGTCGACCCCGCCCGCAGCGTGCGCCTGAAGGGCGGCGGCCGCATCCCGGGAGACGGCACCAAGGTCGGCCCCGCCGAGCCCGGGCAGCTCGGCGCGCGCAACACGCCGAGCCGCTTCGACGGCACGACGACGACGGTGCGAAACGAGGCCGGCCCGCAGCCGATCCCGCGGCTCATGGCGACGGTGAACGGCGACACCTTCGGCCTGCCCGGCGCGGCCTTCGGCGTCTTCGCCTACGCGCCGTCGTCGGGCGACTACCGCTACGGCGCCGACGCGGCCAGCCGCTACACGCTCATCGACCGCGACCTGCTCGAGGTCTTCTACGGCGTCACCGCCGGCTACAAGTTCGGCGACTGGCTCGCCGTGGGCGCGAGCCTGCAGGGCGTGACGGCGGGGCTCGACCAGTCCATCGCGCTGAGCCTCGACAAGTACGGCAACGAAGACCCCGGCTACGACGTGCGCGTGCGCGTCACCGGCTACCAGCACCTCATCCCGTCGGGGAACGTTGGCCTGTGGTCGAGCCCGCTGAAGCCGCTGGGCATCGACCTGCAGCTCGGCGCGTCGGTGCAGCTGCCGCGCACGGTGAAGGCCACCGGGCCGCTGAAGATCGAGAGCATCGGCGACAAGGCCAACCAGGAATTCTTCGACCCGCCGCAGGGCGAGCCCCTCGCCGTGCTGGACGACGACGGCGCCACCGCCACCGCCGAGTTCACGGTGCCGCCATTCTGGCGGCTGGGCGCGAAGTACGTGAACGACGACCTCCTCGGCACCGGCCAGAAGCTCATCGGCCTCGAGGTCGAGCTCGCCGGCGTGCTCGAGCAGTGGTCGGCCTACGACCACGTCTACCTGTCGACGAAGGACATCACGCTGACGACGACCATCGGCGGCGACAGCGCGCCCACCGGCCTGCCGCCCATCGTGCAGCCCAAGGACTGGCAGGACGCGGTCAGCGTCCGCGCTGGCGGCACGCTGTCGTTCTTCGACCGCATCCTCGAGGTGCACGGCGGCGGCTACTACGAGACCAGCGCCATCCCGACGTCGACGTACAGCGTCGAGGTCGCCTGCGGCGACAAGGTCGGTGTCGGCGCCGGCGTGTCGGCCCGCATGTGGGGCGCGCGGCTCGACGTCGGCTACGGCCACGTCTTCTACTTCGACACCGTCGTCGGCCAGGAGAGCGTCGCCACGGCGGGCAACGTCACCGCCGGCAACGCCGCCATCGCCACGCTGACGGGCGGCACCGACCCGACGACGCGCGTGGCCATGGGCCGCTACCGCGCCAGCCTCGACGAGCTGAACGTCGCCCTGACCGTCGGCCTCGACGAGCTCTTCGGCTTTGGCGCCCACGCGCCGCGCCCCGTCGTCACCCCGCCGCCGGTGGAGTCTGCGCCCGAGCCGTCGGCGCCGGCCGAGCCCGCGCCGACGACGGAGATCGCGCCTACGTCCGCGCCCGCGCCGACGCTGGCGTTGTCGACCATCGCGCGGTGATCACAGCCATCCGCCCTCATCCCCCAACCCCTTCCCCCAATTCTGGGGAAGGGGGTCGCGATGGTCGGGGCGCGGAGTGTTGGCTTCCGAGACAACGTTCCGTGTGCGGAGCCCCGCTCCCAGCATTGGCAGAGGGGCGCGGCGACGCCGGGGCTGAGGGCCGCTGGGGAGCGACAGGGATCAGCACGAGCTCTGTCCTGAGGAGATGGCCCGACGCCCCCTGACTCCCGCCGAAGGCGAAAGCGAGCCAGGCGAAGCCGAAGGCACCCCGCTGGCGACGAATAAAACGAGCGCACGCAGCGGGGCGCAGCCCGGGCGCTGGAGACGTCGAAGGGGCACGCCGCAGACGTCGCCGACAATGAACCGAACTGTCGTTCGGTTCACGCCTGCCGCAGCGTCATCGAGGTGGTTGTGCGCGAGTCGGACATTGGTCATGGACGAGTCATGACTACGACCCCGGCGTTTCGTTCGATCGTGAAGGGCACCGGCGGCTTCGCGCCGCCGTACGTCGTCAGCAACGACGACATGGGGAAGATCGTCGAGACCAACGACGAGTGGATCGTGCAGCGCACGGGCATCAAGAACCGCCGGCTGATGAAGCGCCAGGGCGAGTTCTCCACGGCGGACATGGCGAACGAGGCGTCGCGGCAGGCGCTGCAGATGGCGGGGCTCACCGCGCTCGACCTCGACCTGATCATCATGGGAACGGTGACGCCCGACTACCGTTGCCCGTCGTGCGCGGTGGTGCTGCAGGACAAGCTGGGTGCGAAGAACGCCGTCGCCTTCGACGTCAGCGCGGCATGCGCGGGGTCGCTGTTCGCGCTGAACATCGCCGACAAGTTCATCCGCACCGGGTCGATGAGGCGCATCCTCGTCGTCGGCGGCGAGGCGATGAGCACCATCACCAACTGGACCGACCGCAACACCTGCGTGCTGTTCGGCGACGCCGCTGGCGCCTTCGTGCTCGAGGCCGCGCCCACCCACGGCGCCGCCGCGGCGCCGGGGCTCGTCGACAGCCGCATCTGGTCCGACGGCAGCACGTGGAATTTCATCTACCAGCCCGCGGGCGGCAGCCGCGCGCCGTTGACGCCCGAAGACATCACCGCCCACAAGGACCGCATCGTGATGAACGGCCGCGAGGTCTACAAGGTCGCGGTGCGCACCCTCGTCGACGCCAGCAAGACGATCCTCGCCGACAACGGCTACACCGCCGCCGACGTGAAGCTGGTGGTGGCGCACCAGGCGAACCTCCGCATCATCGAGGCGGTGGGCGAGCGGCTGGGCCTGGGCCTCGATCGCTTCGTCATCAACATCGACCAGTACGGCAACACGTCGTCGGCCAGCGCGCTGGTGACCTTCGACGAGGCCGTGCGCGCCGGGCGCATGCAGCAGGGCGACCTCGTGCTGATGCTCGCCATCGGCGCCGGCATGTGCTGGTCGTCGGCGCTGTACCGGGTGCCCTGAACGGCACCCGGTACAGCGCCGACGCGACTCTTCCGTGCTTGCCGCCGCCCCGGCGGGTGGCCATGCTGCACGACGTGACGCCGGCGCCCGACACACCCTTCAACGACTGGGACATCGTCGCCACCAGCGCGTGGCCGGCGTGGGTGCACGCGCTGGCCGTCGTTGCCGTCGTCTTCGCGCTCGCCCTGTCGTGGACGTCGACGCGCGGGGCGCCGCTGCGCCTGCGGCTGGGTCTGCTGTCGCTGCGCGCCGTGCTCGGCGCGCTGCTGGTGTGCCTGCTGCTGCAGCCCGGGCGTCGCCTGCTGGCGACGTCGCGGCAGCCCGACCGCGTCGTCGTCGCTGTCGACACGTCGGCCAGCATGGCGGTGGGCGAGGGCAACCAGCAGCGCGTGCGGCGGGCGGCGACGGCGGCGCTGGCGGTCATCGACGACGTCACGCAGCGCGAGCCGCCGTTTGCGCCCGAGGTGTGGCTGTTCGACGACACGCTGAAGAAGGCCGGCGTCGACGACCTGCGCGCGCTGGCCGACGGCGCGCGCCCGGCGCAGGGCCCGGCGACGCGCGTGGCGCTGCCCCTCGAGGCCGTCATCGAAGCCGACGGCGGGGCCCGCGCGCCGCTGGGCGGCGTCGTCGTCGTCTCCGACGGCGGCGACACCACCGGCCTGCCGGTGGCGCTCACCACCGACCTGCGCGAGCGCGCGGCGCGTCTCGGCGGCAGCGACCCGCCGGCGCCGCTGCACGCCGTCGTCGTCGGCGCCGACGCCAGCTTCCAGGACGTCGTCGTCGACCGCGTCGTCGCCGACGAATTCGCCTTCGTGCGCAACCCGATGACCGTCGAGGTCACGCTGCGCCAGCGCGGCTATGGCGATCAGGCGGTGCCGGTGACCCTGGCCGAAGACGGTGTGCTGGTGGCGAAGAACGAGGTCTCGTTTGCTGGTGAAGCGACAGTAAAGACGACATTCACCCTGACACCGCAGCGGTCTGGAAAGCACCTTTATACCGTACAGGCCGCGGTGCTGGCCGGCGAGGCCATCGCCGAGAACAACCGCGCCGACTTCACGGTCAAGCTGATCCGCGACCGGATCCGCGTGCTGCAGGTGACCGGCCGCCCGTCGTGGGACGAGCGCTTCGTCCGACGGCTGCTGAAGGAGAACCCCAGCGTCGACCTGATCAGCTTCTTCATCCTGCGCAGCACCACCGACATCTCGGGCGCTCACAACAGCGAGATGTCTCTGATCCCATTTCCGACCAGAGAGCTGTTCACCGAGCAGCTCGGTACGTTTGATGTTGTCATCTTTCAAGACTTCAACTATCGCCCCTACCAGATGGGCATCTACCTGCAGAACGTCGCCGACTACGTGAAGAACGGCGGCGGCTTCCTGATGCTCGGCGGCGACCTGTCGTTCTCCGAGGGCGACTACGACGGCAGCCCGGTGGCCGACGTGCTGCCCATCCGCCTGCGCCCCGGCCACGGTCACACCGACGTCGAGGACTTCGTCCCCGTGGTCACCGACGCCGGACGACGGCACCCGGTCACCGACATCGGCGGCGTCGTCGACACCGGCGCTGGCAACGGCAACCCCTTCGCCGCGTTGCCGCCGTTGCAGGGCCTGAACCTGTCGGCGGGCTTGCAGCCCGACGCCGTGGCGCTGCTGACGCACCCGGCGCAGAACGACGACAACGGCGCCAGCCAGCCGGTGATCGCCGTGCGCGATGTCGGCCGCGGCCGCAGCGTCGCCATCACCACCGACACGCTGTGGCACTGGGCGCTGCCGCAGGCGGCGAACGGGCGCGGCTCGCCCAGCGACGCCCACCGGCGCCTGCTCGCCAACACGCTGCGCTGGCTGATTCGCGACCCCGAGCTGAGCCACGTGAAGCTCACGCTCGACGCCCCCGGCGACATCGCCCGCGGCGTCGAGCCGGGCGCTCCGGTCACCGCTGAGATCCGCGCCTTCGACGCGCGCTACGACGCCGAGCCGGGCGCGAAGGTCAGGCTGACCCTGCAGCCGCTCGACACCGCCGGCGCGCGGCAGGCCCCCGTCGTCGTGCAGGGCGAAACCGGCGCCGACGGCACGTTCCGCGCGCCGCTGCACCCGCAGGGCCCGGGCGCCTGGCGCGTCCGCGTCGAGGTCGAGAAGGCCGGGCAGGCCATCGGCTTCGACGAAGACGTCTTCGTCGTCCGCGCCGCGTCGCTGGAGCGGCTGTACGGCGAGGCGCGCCCCGAGCTGCTCGCGGCGCTCGCCGCGGCGGGCGGCGGGCAGGCCGTCGATGTCGACGACGTCGAGGGGCTGCCGTTCGTCGACCACGGTCGGGTGCGGGTGCATCGCCAGAAGACCGAGCCCTTGTGGAACCGTCCGGCGGCGTTGGCGCTGGTGGCCCTGATCGCTGCTGTCGAGTGGTGGTGGCGCCGCCGTCGTGGCTTTGCTTGAAGGGCCGACGGCGGGGGATCAGGCCCGGGAGCGCCGCGCCACGACGACGACGGGTGCGGCATCCCAACCTCTCTCCTGCTACACCATCCCGCCGATGATGCGCTGCTCCGGTTCCCCCTTCTTGTCGGCGACGCCGTGGACGGCGCTGCTGGTGGCGCTGCTGTGTGCGCCGTCGCTGCCGGCGGTGGCGCAGCTCGAGCCGCAGCCGCGACCCGACGACGAGTCGCCGCCGCCGCCGCCGTTGCCGCAGCCGCGGCTGGAGACGCCGCCGTCGTTGCTCACCGGCGTCGACCCCGTCTACCCCGACGAGGCGCGGGCGGCGGGGCGGGCGGGGGACGTCGTCTTGCAGATCACGATCGACGCCCAGGGCCGCGTCGCCCGCGTCGGCGTGGTCGCTGCCCCGGGCGAGGACGAGGTCGCGTGGGCGCTGGCGTGGTCGGCGATGGGCGCAGCGCTGAACTTCGAGTTCGCGCCGGCCTCGTTTTGCACGTGGGCCTACGGCGACGATGGCCGTACGCCCGTCGAGACCTGCGGGCAAAGCAAGCCGGTGGCCATCGAGTACAAGACGACGTTCGCGCTGCAGACGGTGGTCGAAAGTGTCGCCGTCGAGGAGCAGGCCGTCACCGAGGCCGCAGGCGGCGTGTTGAACTTCGAGGGCGTCGTGCGCGAGGCGGCGACCAAGGACCCGCTCCCTGACGTCGAGGTCGCCCTCGAGCTGCCGCGGCCAGGGGCGCCGAAGACGGCGAGCATCGAGGATCGCTTCGAGGTTCGCACGGCGGCGACCGACGCCGAGGGGCGCTTCTCGTTCCGCGGCGTGCCCGACGGCGAGCACCGGGTCAGCTACACGCTCTCGGGCTACGATCCGTCGTTCTCCGACGAGACGTTCACGCAAAAGGAGAAGACCGCCGTCGTCGTCTACCTGACGCCGCGGGAGACGAACAAGTTCGAGACCGTCGTGCGCCGTCGTCGCGCGCAGAAGGACGTCGCGAAGATCTCGCTGACCCGTGACGAGGTCCGGCGCGTACCGGGCACGTTCGGCGACCCCATCCGCGTCATCGAGAACCTGCCCGGCCTTGCGCGGGCGCCGTTCATCGGCGGCGCGCTCATCGTGCGCGGCGCCAACCCTGCCGACAGCGGCGTCTACTTCGACGGCGTCGAGATCCCGCTGCTCTATCACTTCGGTGGCCTGACCAGCGTCGTGAACGCCGAGTTCCTCGAGGACATCAGCTTCTATCCGGGCGGCTTCGGCGCCTACTACGGCCGCGCCACCGCCGGCATCGTCGACGTCAGCTCGCGCAAGCTGCGGCTGAGGGGCTGCCGCGGCTACGGCGAGGTCGACGTCTTCGACGCCGGCTTCTTCTTCGCGTGTCCGGTCAAGGTGGGCGAGCTGCCGCCGGTGACGTTCGCGGCAGCGGCGCGGCGCAGCTACATCGACGCGCTGCTGCCCGTCGTGCTCGACGCGTTCCTCGGCACGCAGCAGGCGATCGTCGCCGCGCCGGTCTACTGGGACTACCAGCTGAAGGCCGAGACGAGCCCGATCCCCAGCCAGAACCTCAGTCTGTTCGTGTTCGGCTCCGACGACAACCTGAAGGTGTTCTCGCGCAACGTCGGCAGCGCGGGCTTCTCGATCGGGACGAACCAGCAGTTCCACCGCGTCGTCGGCCGCTGGGACGTGAAGCTCGGCCGCGGGTTGACCCACCGCTTCCAGCCCTACGTGGGGCTGACGCGCATCTCGTTCAACGCCGACAACTCGGGCGATCAGGGCGGCCCCAACACCAGCATCAGCGCCGACATCGACACCCTAAACTGGGGCGCGCGCGACGAGCTGTCGTGGGCCATCGCCGATGACGTCACGGTGCGCGCGGGCATCGACTATCTGGCGCAGACGTTCGGCGTGAGCTTCGTGGCGCCGCTGCCGCTCGAGATCGGATCGTTCCCGCGCGTGTTCGACCGCGTGCGCGGCAGCGAGCAGGAGTTCGGCACGTCGGGGCTGAACAACGCCGTCGCTTTCTACGTCGAGGCCGAGCTGCAGCCGTGGAAGGGCCTGAAGGTCGTGCCTGGCGCGCGCCTCGAGTCGACGTTCTTCACGTTCTTCGCCGATGAACTGCCCGACGGCACGAGGTCGAAGACCGCGCAGGCCGATCTGTTCCACATCGACCCGCGCCTGACGGCGCGCTGGGAGCTGTGGCCGCGCACGGTGCTGAAGGGCGCTGCGGGCGTGTACCGCCAGCCCCCCGACGGGCAGCAGGTGAACCCCGACAGCGGCAACCCGAACCTGCGAGAGCCGCGGGCGGTGCAGATGATCGCCGGCGTCGAGCAGGGCCTGACCGACAAGCTCGGGCTCGACGTGCAGCTGTACTGGACGAGCCGCGACCTGCTCGTCCAGAGCACCGACGAGGTGCGCACCGTCGCCGACAGCGACGAGGTCGACCCGGTGTTCTTGAACAACGGCGGCCGCGGCAGCACCATCGGCGCCGAGCTGCTGCTGCGCCACGACGTCAGCGAGTACTTCTACGGCTGGGTGGCCTACACGCTGTCGCGCACCGTCGTCGACCTGGACGAAGACTCGTCGTCGTTCGCGCTGACGACGTTCGACCAGACGCACATCCTGACCCTGGTCGGCAGCGGCAACCTGCCGTGGGGCTTCACGCTGGGCGGGCGCTTGCGCGTCGTGTCGGGCAACCTGACCCGCTTCCCCCTCGGCGCTGTGCACGACCTCGACACCACGAACTACAACCGTGTGGGCGACAGCACGCCCAAGCGGCTGCCGTTCTTCCACCAGCTCGACCTGCGGCTCGACAAGAAGTGGGTCTTCGAGCAGTTCTCGATGACGACGTACCTGGACCTGCTGAACGTCTACAACCAGCAGAACGTCGAGAGCATCATCGCCGACTTCCGCAGCCGCCAGGTGCAGGCGATCCCGTCCCTGCCCATCCTGCCAGTGCTCGGCGTCTCGGGAGAATTCTGATGGCGAGGACGAACACGACGCTGACGCCGCCGACGGCCCGGGTGTCGGCCGCGCGCTGGCCAGGCGCGGGTCGCGCGCCGCGTGCGCGCGCCGCGGCGTGGCTCGCGGCGCTGGCGACGGCGGCGGCGATGACGACGACGACGGCGGCGGGGTGCGTGAACTTTGATCGTGAGGATCAGATCGCGGACACGCGCATCCTCGCGGTGCGCACCGAGCCGGCCGAGATCCTGTTCTCGCCGCTGTACCTGTCGCCGGCGGCGCAGCGCCCGCCGTTCCCGCTGCCGACGACCAACATCGACGTCGAGGTCTTCGCCTTCGATCCGCGCGGCGGGCTGGTCACCACGAGCGTCGCGATGTGCCCCGACGACGCCGGCGACTCGTCGTGCCGCCTGTACAAGAAGGAAGGCGACCCCGACTTCAAGGCGCTCGTCGAGCCCGGCCGCAGCGAGGTCGACGCGCTCTTGTCGCCCACGGTGGTACAGGGCGAGATCGACCTCGACGAGAACGTCGCCGGGCGGGTGGTGCCGTCGCGGTTCTCGTTTGCGGTCACCCCGTCGGCCATCGACTTCTTTCAGCCGAAGGACGGCAGCGGGCAGAACGCGCCGTCGATCTTCCCGGTGCTACCGCGCTTCTTCGTGCGGGTCGAGAACGAGACGCAGAAGGACGAGGGCGCCGCGGTCTTCGCCGAGCGCGCGTTCAAGCGGCTGCCGCTCACGATGGACCTGGCCGATCCGACGTTGCCCGCCGACTTCCTCGGTGACCTTGCCCGCGCCATCGGGGTCGAGCTGTGCGCCGAGCCGCTGCCGGTGGCGGGCGCCGACGGCGACGACTTCGTCGAGGGGCCGGCCGCGTGCCTGCGACCGCGTGGGCCGAACGCGAACCCGGGGTTGTCGGGGTTCAAGCTCGAGCCGACGGTGGAGCCGCTCGACTTCGCCGAGGGCACGCTGGTGGCGACGCCCGACCTCGGGCTGGAGTCTCTGGTGCGCGCCGACCCCGGGGCGCAGATTGCGCTGACGCCGGTGTGGGCCGAGGGCACGGTGGAGCGCTACCAGGTGCTGTCGTTCGACATCGACACGAGCAAGATCGGGGTCGAGAACCGCGTCGAGGATCTGGCCTGCCAATGGTTCGTCACCCGCGGCGCCACCAGCCGTGCGCAGACCGCCGTCGAGTTCACGCAGAACCGCCTGGGCGTCGTCTGGACGTTGCCCGAGGACGCCGAGAGCGGCGAGCGCGACAGCCTGGTGCTCGTGGCCCTCGACCAGCGCGGCGGCACCGCGGTGGCCCAGGTCTCCGTTCAGTACCGCTGACACCCTCGGTGAGGCGGGCGTCGCCCACGTCGGCGCCAGCGAACTCGTCGACCACCGACGAGCGCCTGCTCCTTCGCCGCTCGATCTACGCCCCGCTGCTCGCGCTCTCTTCTTCGTCTTCCCTGGTTCCGCGACCGGCCCCCAGGTCGCGCCGAAGGCGAAAGATCGACAAGCGACGTCGTCGGCACCACGACGACGCCGACGACGACGACGAGAGCAGCGGGGCGCAGCCTGAGCGCCGCGCCGCGCCGAAAGTGCAGCGCACGAGCACGAAGGTGCGTACGAGAGCAGAGCCGCGCGAGCAGAGCCGCGCGAGAAGAGCCGCGCGAGAAGAGCCGCGCGAGAAGAAGCGCGCGAGAAGAAGTGCGTGAGAAAAGTCAGCGCGTGATCGTCCGCACCGGCCCGAACGAAACACCAGTCCCCACAGCGTCCCCCTCATCCGGCACGACGACGAACTGGAAGGCTATGGTCGTCGTCGTGGCCTCCACGAGCAGGAACCCGCGCCGGTCGGCGGCAAAGACCACGA
This sequence comes from Deltaproteobacteria bacterium, assembly GCA_016874845.1. Classification (GTDB taxonomy): domain Bacteria; phylum Myxococcota; class UBA727; order UBA727; family VGSZ01; genus VGSZ01. Next base: position 818 of record VGSZ01000093.1, on the reverse strand, counting down.
GGTTCTCGCCTTCGAGCTCGGTGTGGCTGGACCCGCCGCCTGACACGAGCAGCTCGGTGCCATCGACGTCGCCGAGGTCCTGCAGCGAGTGGTCGTGGCCGCACAGGTAGACGTCGAAGGTACCAAGGACGTGCTCCTCGAAGAATGCCTTCAGCTCGGTGCCCGAACCGATGAGCCCGTCGATGACCACGTTGTCGTATTGGCCCGCGTTGCCGTGGGGACCGTTGGACAGATAAGGGTGATGACCAAAGGCGATGCGCCAGCCGGCCAGCGGGTCCGTGGCCCACGCCGCTAGGCTCGCGCGCTGGCGGTCGTTCTCGTCGTCGTAGCCGACGACCCGCTCGATCAAGCTGAGGTCGGCCCAGAACATCGACGCGGTGTTCAACGACACCAGCTCGACGGGGCCGTGCTGCAGCCGGTAGTGCGTGTCGGGCATGAAGAACTTGTCACTGCCGCTGGCGTAGTCGACCTGGGCTGCGCCCCGTCGCGGGTCGATGCCGATGCCGCCGGCGAACCCCTGCAGCACGTCGGGGGCGCCGTAGTCGTGGTTGCCCAGCGTCGCGTAGAACGGGAAGTCGAGCGCGGCGTAGGGCAGCTCAAACTTCTCCTGCCACTGCGCGTCGCCTCGATCCGCGACGCCCGCGTCGTAGATGTTGTCGCCGAGCAGCAGCGCAAACGCGCAGCCGCCTCGCGCCCCGCACACGTCGGCCATCGCGTCCGCCACGCGGTACTGCCCGTCGTTGCCCTTGCCCGAGTCGCCGACGGCGATGAAGCGCGTCACCGCGCCCGCTTCGCCCTCGCCCTCGCCCTCGCCCTCG
>VGSZ01000092.1 GCA_016874845.1 Deltaproteobacteria bacterium | reverse complement strand
CGTGCGCTCGGCGGTGCCGATGTTGCCCGCGATGACCTCGCCGTAGTGGACGCCGACGCCGTGGGCGATGGCCGGCTTGCCGGCAAGCGCGCGGAGCTCGTTGAGCCGGGCGAGCGCGGCCTGCAGCCCGGCGGCGGCGCGGATGGCGCGGGCGGCGTCGTCGGGGCGGGAAGCGGGCGCCCCGAACACCGCCATGATCGAGTCGCCGATGTACTTGTCGACAACGCCGCCCTCGTTGCGGATGACCTTGACCATGTGCTCGAAGTATTCGTTCAGGTCCTGCACGAGCCGCTCGGGGTCGGCGGACTCCGACAGCGAGGTGAACTCGCGCAGGTCGGTGAACAGGATCGCCACCGGCTGGCGTGTCCCGCCGAGCCGCACGACATCGCTGCGCAGCGCCTGCTCGGCGACCTCGGGGGACACATAGCTGCCGAGGGTCGAGCGGGCCCGCTCGGCCAGCAGCGTCTGGCGGGCGACGCTCAGGGACACCTCGCGAGCGCGTCGCGTGCTGGTCAGGGCGATCCCCGTGGCGATGGCGACGAGGATGATGCCGATGCCGACGTGCACCGGGCCGTCGATGCTGCGCGCCGGATTCCAGTGGCGATCCAGACCGTGCAGCACGAGGAGGGCGACGAGCGCGGTGCCTCCGGCCGCCATGGCGACCCGGCGCGCGTAGCGCAGGCCGGAGGCGGTGACGGCGACATACAGCACCGGGAAGCCCGTCGTGTGCAGCAGCCCGGTGAAGTCGCCGGTCGGCGTGAAGAGCACGGCGCCGCCGATGGCGGCCGCGATGCACACGTCGAGCGCGCCCGAGGCCGTCGACAACGCCACTGACGTCGTCCCCCGCCGGCGCAGGCACGCCAGCACGCCCAGCGACACCGCGAGACCCACGAGGCAGACCAGCTCCACCGTCACGAGCGCCGTGCGGTCGTCGGCCAGCAGACACAGCAGCGGCCAGCACACGGCAGTCCCGCCCAGGGCAAGGACCCGCAGCTTCGCCTGCCGTGCTTCGCCGTCGAAGGCCACCTTGGCGACGACGCGGTCGACCACCGCCGCCGCCTGGGCGCCGCTCGTCGCCGTCAACATCGTCGTCGAGCGGCCGGGGGACTCGGTCGTCATGCCTCGACCTTGGATCCGCCGACGGCCACCCGCGAGAAAATGGTCCGACACCTGTGGTGTTGGTTACATAGGTAAGCGCGGCGGCCACTTGTGACGACGTCGTCTGCACAAGGCGCCCGCTCCGAACGAACCATGGGGCAGGAGGTGGCCCATGGGATCCGCACCACACGACGAAGCGCTGAGCGCCGGCGCGCGCACCGCCGCCCTCGACGTCGTCTTGCAGGCGCTTCGGGGGCGCGGCTCGTTCGACGACGTCGACGAGGCGCTGGCGTGGGCGGCCCTGGACGCCGCGGGGGTGCAGGGCGGCTGGCGCGAGGCGGTGCGCCAGGCGGGCGGGCCGCGCGCGGTGCTCGGCCGCGGGGCGTTGTCGTCGTTCGCCTCGCCGGTGCGGCGGACAAGGGTGCTGTCACCCAACGACGTGGCGACCCGCCTGCAGGCGCTGCGGCCGTGGCTGCGCGAGGGCGGCCGCGTCGTCGTCGGCGACGAGCTGCAGCGCTTCGAGCGCCAGCCGGCGTGCTGCCTGTACGGCTTTGGCGAGGGTCGGGTGCCGCCGCCGCGGGCGTCGTCGATGGGGGCGCGCGGCGTGGCCGGCGCCGTCGTCGCCATCGTCGGCAGCCGCCGCGCCGACCTCGCGTGGTGCCAGCGGGCCGAGCGCGTCGCCGCGGCGTGCGCGCGGGCGGGCGTCGTCGTCGTCTCGGGCGGCGCCCCGGGCATCGACCGGGCGGCGCAGCGGGCGGCGCGCGAGGCCGGCGGCGGCGTGATCGTCGTGCAGGGCACCACCGCGCGGCCGCCCGTCGACGTCGCTGTCGATGCGGGTCTGTGCTGGCTGTCGCCCTACGGCCCGTGGCGCGCCGGGGCGCGGCACCTGTTCGCCGAGCGCAACGCGTGGATCGCGGCCTGCGCCGACGTCGTCGTCGTCGTCTGCGGCGCCGCGCGATCAGGGACGCGCCACACCGTCGACGCCGCGCTGCGCTTTCGACGGCCCGTCGTCACGCTCGCCGCCGACGACGCCTGCCCGTTGGGCGCCATCCCGCGCCGGCTCGCCGCCCTAGGGGCGCCCGTCGTCGACGACGAAGACGTCGACGTCGCGGCGCTGCTGGCAGCGCCATGGTGGGGCGACGGGCTGTCGCTGCCCGGGTTCGCTGCCGTCGACGATGGCGCGCCTGCCGCGCCCATCGCTGGTGCGGCCCCGCGGACCGCCGACGCCGCTCGGGCAGGGGCCGATGCCGACGCCTCGCCGCTGTTGCAGCTGCTGGCCCGCCACGGCCCGCTGCTGCTCGATGACGCGGCGGCGCGGCTGTGCACGCCGGTGCGCGCGCTGCTCGCCGAGGTGGCGCTGCTCGAGCTCGAGGGGATCGTGCGCCGCGAGGGGGCGCTGCTGCACGGGGCGTCCGGGCGGTGAGCCGCCGCCGCCGCCGTCGCCGCCGTCGTTGCCGTCGTCGTCGTTGCCGACGTCGCCCGCGGGCGGTAGTGCCGCCCACGACCCCCGCCCACGGAGCCGCGCGATGATGAAGGGTGCCCTTTCCGACGTGACCAAGGCCATCGGCAACACGCCGATCGTCAAGCTGAACAAGGTGGGCGCCCACCTCGCCCCCCACGTCGAGCTATACGCCAAGCTCGAGTACATGAACCCCGGCGGCTCGGTGAAGGACCGCATCGGCTGCTACATGCTTGAAAAAGCCGAGCGCGAAGGGCGCATCAAGCCCGGCGGCACGATCATCGAGGCGACCAGCGGCAACACCGGCATGGGCCTCGCCATCACCGCCGCTGTCAAGGGCTACAAGTGCATCTTTGTCATGGCCGACAAGCAGAGCGAAGAGAAGCGCATCGCCCTGCGCTCGGTGGGCGCGCAGGTCGTCATCTGCCCGACCAAGGTCGAGCCCGAGGATCCGCGGTCGTACTATTCGGTGGCGAATCGTCTAGCCGAAGAGACGCCCAATTCACTGTACATGCGCCAGTACTGGAATCCCGACAACCCCGAGGCGCACTTCGTGCACACGGGCCCCGAGATCTGGGAGCAGACCGGTGGCGAGCTCGACGCCATCGTCGTCGCTGCCGGCACCGGCGGGACGCTGGTCGGAAGCTCCCGCTACCTGAAGAGCAAGAACCCCGCGATCAAGGTCGTCGGCGTCGACCCTGTCGGCTCGATCTATTATGATCTATTTCATACCGGTAAATGGCCCAAGCCCCATTCGTACTATGTTGAGGGTTTCGGCGAGGACTTCATGCCGTCGACCATGGATTTGAAGGCCATGGATGACTGCGTGCAGGTCAACGACAAGGAGAGCTTCACGATGGCCCGTCGCCTGATCCGCGACGAGGGTCTGCTGTGCGGCGGCTCGTCGGGGTCGGCGGTGGCCGGCGCGCTGAAGTTCGCCGAGCGCATCGCCCGCGAGCGCAAGGAGCTGGCCGCTGCGGGCCACCCGGTGGGCGAGCCGTTCAAGGTGCTCGTGATCATCTGCGACAGCAGCAGCCGCTACCTGTCGAAGTTCCTGAACGACGAGTGGCTGAAGGACGCCGGGCTCATCGACCGCGGCGACACCTCGGGCGTCGTCGAGGACATCCTGCAGAAGCACCGCGACGAGGTCATCTCGGCGTCGCCCGACGACGCCCTCGGCAGCGTCATCGACCGCATGAAGAAGCACGGCATCTCGCAGCTGCCGGTGGTCGAGCCGCGGCGCCTCGTCGGGCTCGTCTCCGAGGTGCAGGTGCTGAACGCGCTGGTGAAGGGCGAGGCGACGATGAAGTCGCCGGTGGGCCCGCTGGCCACCCTCGACGAGGCCGCCGTCGTCGAGCGCGACACGGCCCTGGCCACGCTCAGCCAGCACTTCGCCCGCGGCAAGGTCGCCGTCGTCGTCGACCGCAGCGGCGAGGGCGGCCACGACCTCAGCGTCGTCTCGCTGCTGACCAAGATCGACCTCATCGAGCACATGCTGAAGTGACGTCGCCGCCCCGCGGCGGACAGCAGACTCAGCGGCGGCGCGGCGCGGGTGGCCCGCGTCTTCGTCCGTGCCGGCGCGCGCGTCGCCGCTCAGCGCTCGACGACGCCGTCGAAGAGCTTGCGGTATCGCGTCGTCGCGTATTCCCAGATCCTGCCCTTGTCGATGCGCTTGGCGTTGGCGCCGGTGATCTTCGCCTCGAACCACGCCGCCGTGTCCGCCTTGGGGTCGACGGCTGTCGGGTCGACGCCGCGCACGGCGATGGTCTTGGTCAACGGCGCCGTCTCGGCGAGGGCGGCGGCGATCCCGCACGACTCTTCGACCAGCTTCTTCTTGTCGATGCCCAGCCACGACACCAGAGCCACGACGTGGCTTGGGTCGCTCGTGTCGAGCTCGAAGAACGTGATGCGCCCCGGCAGCGCCTTGTCGAGGGCCGCCTTCGCGTCCTTCGCCGCGCGCTTGCCGATCTCGTCGCAGGTGGCGCCGGCGACGCGACCCTTCTCGAGCGCCGTCGACACTTGCGCCGGCTTCACCTTGGCCATCTTCGCGATCTTCGCCTCGCGCGCCTTGTCATCCTTCAGCTTGGCGATGTCGGGCTGCTCGAGCGCGTCGAGGTAGCCACAGTACAGGCGAAAGTCCTCTTCGGTCAGGTCGACGGCCGCCTGTGCCTCGGGGGCGGCGAAGGCGACGACAGCAGCGAGCATCACGACGGCGCGGTTCATGGGGGGCATCACTCCGGGAAAACGAACGAATGGCACCTTGGCGGGCAGGCAGGCGACGCGTCAACCGACGCGACAGCGACCCGTCCACAAGCCGGGCCGCCCCGCGGGCCTCTCGCCCGGCGCCCGCCCGCGGCTGCATCGACGACGTCGATCCCCCCACGATTCAAGACTGGGCGATGCCCCGACCGAGATCCGGGGTGCGAGCGGCTCCCATCGGTCGCCTGCCGGATCCCGCGCCGCCGCAGACGGCGCTGGCCGATCGGCCGAGGAGCGGCTAGCCCACGGCCCATGCGCAACCTTCCCCTCACTGGCGGCCTCGGCCTCGGCCTCGTCCTCGCCTCGCTCGGCGCCCAAGCCGCCCCCGCTGTCGCCGTCTCCGTGCCGCTGCCGCCGGTCAGCGGCATGGGCGCCCCTGCCGTCGAGGCCGCGCTCCGTCGCCTGCTCCTCGACCCGACCTGGCTGCAGACCGACCCGGCCATGGGCCCCGCCGACGACGTCGCCGTGCGCGCCGTCCGCTTCGGCGGCGAGCGCTCGTACTTCGTCGCCCGTGCCACCCCCAGCGTGCAGGGCCACCCTGTCGAGGGCGCCGACCGCGTTGTCGTCATCGACGACCGTGGCGTCCGTGGCATCCAGAGCGTCAAGGGCGTCGGTCGCAGCCTGGCCACCCTCGGCGGCTTCCGCCTCGCCGAGCACGAGGCCACCGCCATCGCCATCGCCGGCGTTCCGGGCGGCCTGATCGTCGACGCCACCGTCGAGCGCGTCGCTGGCCTCGGCCACGCCGTGTGGGTCGCCACCGACGCCGGCCTGATCCCGGCGTGGCGCGTCCGCGTGCCCACGTGGCGCCTGCAGGATGTGGTCGATGTTTGGGTCGACGCGCGCACCGGCGAGGTGCTGCGCTCGTCCCCCGTCGTTCGCTTCGGAGGCGAGGGCGAGGGCGAGGGCGAGGGTGAAGGAGAAGGAGAAGGAGAAGGCGAAGGTGAGGGCGAAGGTGAGGGCGAAGGTGAGGGCGAAGGTGAGGGCGAAGGCGAGGCCGCGCCGGCGCCGACGACGGCGAAGGTCTTCGCCTACGCGCCCGACCAGGGTGGCCTCGACGTCGCGGACCTCGTCGAGGTCGAGCTCGGCGACGTCGTGCCGGCGCCCCCGGGCAGCCCGCTGCTCGGTTACCACTTCGAGACCGCCAACTGCTGCAAGCAGGTGGTCTGCCTCGACGGCGGCACGACCTGCCTGGTCGACCTGCCGCCCACCGCGCCGGTCGAGACGGTCGCCCGCTGCGCGACCCAGGACGACATCGACGCCGGCGTCGCCGTCGTGTCGACGCTGTCGGCGGCGCTGCCCACCGACCAGCTGCCGATCCCGCCGCAGTTCGCCGCCTTCGTCGGCGGCCCGTGCCCCGACGAGCCGGCCCGCAAGTGCCTGTACGTGAAGTCGGCGTTCTGCTCAGAGCTTCCCCGCGCGCTGTCGACGGCGGAGGGCTGGGACTTCACGCCCACTGAGGCGCCCGCCCGCGCCGGCCGCCGCCCCTGCGTCGGCGCCGCCGACGGCGACCAGCGGCCCGTCGACCCCGCCGGCTGCGCCGCCGAGGCGGACGCCTTCGCCGAGGTCAACGTCTACCACGGCACCCAGACCTTCTTCGAGCACGTGCGCGACGTCCTCGACGACGCGGCCTTCTGCCTCGGCGGGCTGTCGCAGCAGTGCGAGGCCGACGGCACCGCCACCCTCGACGCCGATGGCAAGCCGGTGCTGCCATTCCACATCGCCACCAACGTGCTGTTCCCGCAGTTCGACCAGAACGCGCTGTTCGCGCAGCTGCAGGCGGGCCGCGGCGCCAACGCCGGCAACCCCGTCGTCATCGACGACTTCCAGCGCCTGCCCAACGCGGCGTTCGTGCCGGCGCAGGAGGGCGGCCCGGTGCAGGTGCCCGCCGAGCTCGCGGTGTTCGCGCGGCTGTTCCTGCGGCCCGTCGACAGCAACGTCTACTTCCAGGGCGACCGCGACTTCGCCTACGACGGCGACGTCACCCGCCACGAGTTCACCCACGCCCTCGTGCACAGCTTCAAGCCCGGCCTGTACTCGCTCGGGCGCGACGACCAGGGCAGCCACGCCGAGGCCGGCGCGATGAACGAGGGCTGGTCCGACTACTTCTCGTCGAGCTTCGCCGATGACCCCGAGGTCGGCGAGTACGCCGGACAGGGCCTGCCCGGCGCCGAGACCGGCCTGCGCAACAACGACAACGAGCGCAAGTGCCCCGACGACGTCATCGGTCAGGTGCACAACGACTCCGAGGCGTGGGCCGGCGCGCTCTGGCAGATCCGCAAGAAGGTCGTCGCCGACGGTGGCGACGCCAAGGTGCTCGACCGGGCGCTGCTCGCCGCGCTCGCCCTCGCCGACGACGACGAGGACATGGCCCGCGCGTCGGCCCGCGCCATAGACGCCGTCCGCGCCGCCTTCGACGACGCCACGGCCGCCTTCGCGCAGCAGGCCTTCGCCGACCACGGTGTCGCCGCCTGCTCGCGCGTGGTCGATCTCGCGACCTCCGACGGCACCAGCTTCGACGTCACGCCGCGCGCCACGCTGTTCCAGCCGAGCCCCGACGAGGTTGGTCTGGCCAACTACGCGCCGTCGGTGCTGCAGCTCCGCGTGCAGGTGCCGGCTGGCTCGGCGGGCTTCACGCTGTCGTGGAGCGCCGCCGCCGGCGGCCTGTTCGGCGGCGACCCGCCGGCGCTGTCCGTGCTCGTCCACGAGGTCACCGGGGCCACCGGCGAGGGCCGCATCCAATGGCGCTACGAAGGCCCCAATGGCAACCAGGCCACGCCCTACGACGACGACGGCCTGCTCATCCCGTTCGATCCGGCGGCGAGCGTCGCCGAGGTCGGCGACGCCAACCAGAACACCGGTGTAGCGCCGGCGTCGTTCACGCACACGCTGACCAGCGACCCGTGCAACGCCCGCACGTTCGTCATCGCGCTGGTCGCTCCCGAGTCCGGCGGCCAGCTCGCCGACATCGGCGTCGAGCACATCGCCACCGAGGCGGCTTGCGACGCCGGCGGCGAAGGCGAAGGCGAAGGTGAAGGTGACGCCGCCGCGGGGTGCGGCTGCAGCAATACGCAGGGCGCGCCGGCGTCGTTCGCGCTGTTCGCCCTGGCGCTCGTCGGCCTGCGTCGTCGCCGTCGGAAGGGCTGACGGAAGGTCGGCCAGGACGCCGACGTGGCCCCGCGCGAGCGGGGCCGCGTCGCCTGGGGTGGGTGTTTTCAGCGGCGCGGTGGTCGGCAAGACCACCGCCATGCGCGCCGCGACCCCGCCCATCCTCCCCGGCAAGACCATCGGCATCCTCGGCGGCGGGCAGCTCGGCCGCATGTTCGCGATCGCCGCGCGCCGGATGGGCTACCGCGTGCACGCCCTCGACCCGGCCCCCGACTGCCCCACGGGACAGGTGGCCGACGTCGAGTGGAGCGCGCCCTACGACGATGTCGCCACCGCGGTGCGGTTTGCCGGCGCTGTCGACGTCGTCACCTTCGAGTTCGAGAACGTCCCCTACGAGACGCTGCAGGCCGTCGCCGAGCTCGTGCCGGTGCGCCCGGCGCCGCTGGTGCTCGACACCACGCGCCACCGCCTGCGCGAGAAGACCTTCCTGTCGACGCACGGCTACCCCGTGGCGCCGTACCGCGCAGTGTCGTCGGTGGATGACCTGAGGCACGCGGTCACGCAGCTTGGCACGCCGTGCATCCTGAAGACGGCGACGTTCGGCTACGACGGCAAGGGGCAGACGAAGATCACCGATGCGGCGCAGGTCGACGCCGCGTGGCAGCGCCTTGGCCAGCCGATGGGTGTCGTCGAGGGCTTCGTGAACTTCCGCTGCGAGCTGAGCGTGATCGTCGCTCGCGGCAAGAACGGCGCGCTGAAGACCTTCGACGTCGCCGAGAACGACCACAAGCACCACATCCTCGACGTCACCGTCGTGCCCGCCCGCGTCCCCGAGGCCACGAAGAGGGCCGCCATCGACCTCGCCACCAGCGTCGCGAGGAGCCTCGATCTGGTGGGCGTGCTGGCGGTGGAGATGTTCCTCGTCGAGGACGGCACGCCGGCCGGAAGGCTGGTCGTCAACGAGCTGGCCCCGCGGCCCCACAACTCGGGGCACTTCAGCTTCGACGCCTGCGTCACCAGCCAGTTCGAGCAGCAGCTGCGCGCGGTGTGCGGCCTGCCGCTGGGCGACGTCGATCTGATGCGGCCGGTGGCCATGGCCAACCTGCTCGGCGATGTCTGGCCGACGGGCGGCGGCGAGCCGGCGTGGGACAAGGCCCTCGCTGTCCCCGGCGTCAAGCTCCATCTGTACGGCAAGACCGAGGCCCGCCCGGGGCGGAAGATGGGCCACCTGACCTGCATGGCCGACGACGTCGAGACGGCGCGGGCGCGGGTGCTGCAGGCGCGCGCGGCGCTGCCGGGCTGACGGGCTCGGCAGCGCGCCTGTCTTCGCTGTCTTCGCTGTCTTCGCTGTCTTCGCTGTCTTCGCTCTCGTCGTCTGCGGCGTCGCCGGCGGGGGCCCGGGGACCTTTACAGCGCCCGGCGGGCAGGGCATCCGCCGACGACGGAGAGTTCATGACCGAGACGACGAGGACTGCCACCGACCCCACCCCTGCGCCTGCGCTGCCGCCCGAGGGTGCTGCCGCGGACTCCGCCACCGACGTCGGCGGCGAGCAGGGAGGTCGTGGTCGCCGTGAACGGGGTGACCGGGGTGATCGCGGCGACCGGGGCGACCGGGGCGACCGGGGCGACCGCGCTCCGCGTCGTGGCCGCCGCGATGAGCCGCGCCGCGACGAGCCGCGCCGCGACTACCGCGGCCGTCGCCTCGACCTGTCGCCGCCGCGCTTCAATGTCGACGAGCTGGCCGCGCTGGCCGGTCCGGCGCTGTGGCAGACGGTGCACGAGGCCACCATCGCCGAGGTCACGCCGGCCGCCGTCGTCGTCGACGTCAAGCCCGAGGGCCACGCGCCGTTGAAGGCGCTGGTGAAGCCCGAGGAGCTGTCGGACCTGACCATCGGGCGATCGTTTCCGGTGCGCCTGCTCGACCCGCCGAAGGCCGGCGAGACGCTGCCGCAGGCGTCGGCGCGGCAGGCGCGCGACCTCGGTCTTCATGACGAGCTCGGCCGGAGTCTGGCCGCCGAGGGGGGCGTCAAGGGCGCCGTCGTGCGCGAGGTGAAGGGCGGCTACGCGGTGGCGCTGTTCGCCGACGAGGCGATGGGGATCTCCGACGGCGCGCTGCGGGCGTTCTTGCCGGCGTCGCAGGCGACGCTGGGCCGCTTCGGCCCCTCGCGCCACGAGAAGGTCGTGGGAACGGCGGGGCAGTTCCAGATCGGCGAGATCGACCTGGAGCGCGCCAACATCGTCGTGTCGCGTCGCGCGGTGCTGGCGGCGGCGCGCGACGCCGAGACGCGGGCGAAGCTTGCGACGCTGAAAGAGGGCGACACCGTCAGCGGCACCGTGCGCACGATCATGCCTTACGGCGCGTTCCTCGACGTGGGCGGCCTCGATGGCCTGCTGCACCGCGAGGACATGAGCTGGGACGGCCGCGGGCGCATCGAGAGCTTCTTCAAGGTCGGCGACGCCGTCGACGTCAAGGTGCTGCAGGTCAAGGACAAGAAGCTGAAGCTGGGCTTGAAGCAGCTGAAGCCAGACCCGTGGGCCGAGGTGCGCGCGGCCTTCGCCGAGAGCAGCGTGGTGAAGGGCATCGTCGTCGGGCTCGCGGACTTCGGCGCGTTCGTGAAGCTGCCGATCCCGTCGAACCCCGCCGAGCACGTCGAGGGCCTGATCCACATCAGCGAGGTCAGCTACAGCAAGATCAAGCACCCGTCTTCGAAGTTCCAGATCGGCCAGGAGATCGACGTCAAGGTGCTCGGCCTCGACACCGAGAACCGCCGCATGTCGCTGTCGACGCGGGCGCTCGAGAAGAACCCGTTCGAGGTGATCGCCGAGCAGTTCCCCGTGGGCGCCGTGCTGAAGGCGAAGGTGAAGTCGCTGACGGACTTCGGCGCGTTCGTCGCGCTGTCGGACACCGTCGATGGTCTGGTGCACATCGGCGAGCTCAGCTGGACCGAGCACCCGGCGCACCCGTCGGAACTGCTGACGATCGGGGCTGAGGTCGAGATCGTCGTGTTGAACGTCGAAGTCGCCAAGCACCGCGTGTCGTGCTCGATGAAGCGCACTCAGCCGAACCCCTTCGACGCGTGGGAGAAGAAGTACCGCCAGGGCAGCCGGCACACGCTGAAGGTCGTGCAGGTCAACGACAAGGGCGCCACCCTCGAGGTCGAGCGCGGCCTGTCTTGCTTCTGCTTCTTCCGCGACCTGCTCGACAAGGAGGGCAACCCCGTCGAGCGCGGTCAGGACGCCGTGAAGATGGGCGAGACCATCGAGGTCGAGGTCCGCCAGTTCGACCGCAAGTTCAAGAAGGTCAGCGTGTCGATGAAGGCCGTCGTCGAGGGCGAGACCCGCGCCGCCTACGACGAGTACAAGGCGAAGGAGAAGGGCAGCCAGAAGCTGAACCCGCTGGCCGACAAGCTGAAGGCGCTGGTCGACAAGAAGGCCGACGGCTGAGCCGTCGACGCCGCCGTCCCCGCCGCCGCGGCGGCGACCGACGACGCGCGGGACGGCCGGCCGCTGTCCTTGCAAGCAGGAACATCGATGGCGTTGCGCGTCGCCCTGCAAAAGACCAACGCCTGCCGGGCGCTCGACGCGCTCGGCGTGGCCTACGAGCTGCGCGCCTACGACGTCGACGAGGACGACCTGTCGGCGACGACGGTGGCGCAGAAGGTCGCGCTGCCCGCCGAGCAGGTCTACAAGACGCTCTGCCTGCGCGCCGATGATCGCTCGATCCTGCTGGCGCTGGTCGCCGCCGACCGCGAGCTTGACTTCAAGGCCTGCGCCCGCGTCGTCGGCAAGCGCAGCGTCGAGCCCGTCGCCGTGAAGGAGCTGCTCGCGCTCACCGGCTACATCCGCGGCGGCGTCACCGCGCTGGCGTGCAAGAAGCCCCATCCCGTCGTCCTCGACGACCTGATGGAGGTCTGCGGCGACATCGTCAGCGTCTCCGGCGGTCAGCGCGGCCTGCAGATCCTGCTGTCGCCTGCCGACTACCACCGCGCCGTCGCCGCCGCCGGCGACGTCGTCATCGGCGCCATCTCTCGCGCGCCCCCGGAGTCCTCGCGATGAGCGACGTCGAAGCCTTCCTGTCGTCGGGCGTGACTTTCGGCGGCCTGTCGCTGCCGAGCCGCTTCCTGCTCGCGCCGCTCGAGGGCGTCAGCGACATCGGCTTCCGTCGACTGTGCTTCGAGCAGGGCGCGGCGCTGACCTACACCGAGATGCTGCGCGCGCGCGGCCTCGCCCAGAGGAACCGCGCGACCCTCGACCTCATCGACACGCACCACCCCGCGGTGACGACGGGTGTGCAGCTGCTGGCGACGTCGCCCGACGAGCTTCTGGCCGCGCTCGGCGTGCTCGAGCAGGGCGCGCGGGGCGCGGAGCCGCACTGGCAGAACATCGTCGCCGTTGACCTGAACTTCGGCTGCCCGTCGCGCGACGTCATCCAGCAGGGCGCGGGTCCGGCGCTGCTGAAGCGGCGCGCGCGCATCGGCGCGATCATCGACGCGCTGGCTAGATGGAAGACGACCACGACGCTGCCCATCAAGGCCGTCAGCATCAAGATCCGCCTCGGCCTGAACGCGAAGGAGGCCGAGCACCGCGTCTACCTGCCGGTCGTCGAGATGGCGTCTTCGGCGAGGCTCGACTGGATCACGGTGCACGCGCGCCACGCCGGGCAGCGCAGCCGCGACAAGCCCGACTGGACGGCCATCGGCGAAGCGAAGAAGGTCGCCACCATCCCCGTCGTCGGCAACGGCGACGTGCGCACCCGCGACGACGCTCGCCGGCTGCACGAGGCCACCGGCTGCGACGCCTTCCTGATCGCCCGCGCCGCCATCGGGAGCCCCTGGGCGTTCCGCGCGCTGCGCGGGCAGGGCGCCGCCGACGCCGCCGCCGGCGACATCGAGCGCGAGCGCGTCCGCTACGACGAGACCGCCGCCCGCGTGCGCACCAAGGACAAGTACCGCCAGTTCCACGGCGACAACTTCGCGCGCCTGCTGGCGGCGGCCCGCGGCGAGCGCGCCGCCGTGGTCGTGCCGAAGAACGCCCACATGTGAGCCGCCGGCGCGCGCGCGGATCCGTGGGCGCGCTTGCCGACGACACCGCCGACGACACATCCTACCCGCCACCGATGATGCGCCTCTTTCCTGCCGACGGCACCGTCGACCGCCTCCCCGACGAGGCTCGCGCCCTGCGACTGATCGAGGGCACGCTGGTTGGCGTGCTGCACGAGCACGGCTACGCCGAGGTCGTCGTGCCCCTGCTCGAGCGTGACGGCGTGTGGGCCGCCGACGACGCTGTGCGTCTCGTCGATCGCAGCGGCGCGCTGCTCGGCCTGCGCCCCGACTTCACCGGCTCGGTGGCGCGCCTCGTCGCCACCCGCTGGCCCGCCGACGAGGCCGCCTGCGTCAGCTACCGCGGCACGGTCTTTCGCGAAGTCGACAACCACCGCGGCGAGCGACGGCAGCGCCAGCAGGTCGGCTTCGAGCGCATCGGCTCCCGCGGCGCCGCCGGCGACGCCCACGACGACGTCCACGTGCTGCGTACCGCGCGCCGGGCGCTGCACGCCATCGGCGTCGACGCCACGCTGACGCTGGGCAGCGCTGCTGTCGTCGAGGCGCTGTGCCCGCAGGCCGCCCCCGACGTGCGCGCCGCCCTCGATGCCCGCGACGGCACGGCCCTGCCACCGTCGCTGTGTGCGCTGTTGACGTTGCACGGCCCGGCGAAGGCGACGCTGGCGCGAGCGACCGCGACGCTGCCACCGTCGACGCACGCGGCCCTCGCGGGGCTGCAGGCCATCGTCGCGGGCCTCGGCGACGAGGCCCATGGCGTTGTTGTCGACCTCGCGGAGGTGAGGCCGTGGTCGTGGTACAGCGGCGCCGTCTTCAGCTTCACGGTCGACGGCGTCGCCCGCGCCGTGTGCGCCGGCGGCCGCTACGACGGCGTCGTCGGCCGCTTCGGCGCCGACCGCCCCGCCGTCGGCGCCACCATTGACGTCGACGCGCTCCTCGAGCGCCCCACGATCGGCGCGGCCGGTCCGGGGCCGTTGCGCGTCGCGCTGCCCAAGGGTCGCCTGCAACGAGACGTGCTGCGCGCGCTCGGGGCCCAGGCGCCGTCGCCCGAGGCGCTGTCGTCGCGGGCCCTGGTGCTGCCCGGCGGCGACGGCACGCTGTCGTTCCTGCTGGTCAAGGACCCCGACATCGCCGCCTACGTCGAGCGCGGCGTCGCCGACGTCGGCGTCGTCGGCCTCGACGTGTTGCGCGAGCGCGGCGGCGATGTGCTCGAGCCGCTTGACCTGCCCTTCGGGCGCTGCCGCCTATGCCTGTGCGGCCGCCCCGATCTTGCCGTTGCGTCGATTTTGTCACGGCGAACACTTCGTGTAGCAACGAAGTATCCAAAGCTCACGCGACAGGCGCTGGCGGCTCGGGGCCTGCCCGCCGAGGTCATCCCGATGCAGGGCTCGGTCGAGCTGGCGGTGGTCAGCGGGCTCGCCGACGCCATCGTCGACCTGGTCGAGACGGGCGCCACGCTGCGCGAAAACGGCCTCGTCGCCCACGACGAGCTGTTCGTGTCGACGGCCCGTGTGGTGGTGAACCGCGCCGCCTTCCGCCGCCGCGCCGCCGCCGTCGACGCGTTCCTGTCCGCGTTGGCGACGGCGGCGACGCCGGCGTGAGCCCGCGCCCTGTGGAGCGTCCTGCATGCAGCGCCTCGACCTGACCGACCCTGCCGCCCGCGACGCTGGCCTCGCCGACCTCGAGCGGCTGCGCGAAGCGGCGCTGGGCGACGACGCCGTCGACGCCAGCGTCGACGCCATCTTGCGCGAGGTGCGCGCCCGCGGTGACGCGGCGGTGCACGAGCTCGGTGAGCGCTTCGACGGCGTGCGGCGCGCGTCGCTGCGGCTGCCCGACGACGAGCTGCGGCGCATCGCGGCGCTGTGCGATCCCGTTGTGCTGGCCGCGCTGCACGAGGCCGCCGATCGCATCCGCGCGTTCCATCGCCCACAGCTGCCGCAGGGCTTCGTGCTCGATGGCGGGCAGCTCGAGCTGCGGGTGCATGCGCTGTCGTGCGTCGGTCTGTACGTGCCGGGCGGACGGGCGGCGTATCCGTCGACGGTGCTGATGACCGCTGTCCCGGCGGTGGTGGCGGGAGTCAAGCGCGTGTGCGTGGCGACGCCGCCGCAGCAGCCCGAACGCAGCGCGACGGTGATCGCGCCGGCCATCGCCGCCGCCTGCGTGATCGCCGGCGTCACCGACGTCTTCACGATGGGCGGTGCGCAGGCGGTGGCGGCGTTCGCGTGGGGCACCGCGCGGCACGGCGGCGTCGTGCCGCGAGTCGACAAGATCTGCGGCCCGGGCAACGCCTGGGTCGCCGCCGCCAAGCGCAAGGTCGCGGGTGTCGTCGGCGTCGACCTGTTCGCCGGGCCCTCCGAGGTGCTGGTGTGCGACGACGGCGTGGCCCTCGCCGATGAGATCGCCCTCGACCTGATCGCGCAGGCCGAGCACGACCCGCGCGCCATCGCCGTGGCCGCCACGACGTCGAGGGCGACGTGGCAGGCGCTGCCCGACGCCGTAAAAAGCGCGCTCGCGGCCCGCGACAACCCCGTCGCGCGCGCGGCGCTGCAGGCGCAGGGCAGGGCGGTGCTCGTACCCGACGCCGAGGCCCTCGTCGACGTCGCCCAGCGCTTCGCCCCCGAGCACCTCGAGTGGCTGGCCGACCCAGCGCTCACCACCGGGGTCACCACGGCGGGTGCCATCTTCGTCGGCCGCTTCACGCCCGAGCCCGTCGGCGACTACTTCGCCGGCCCGAACCACACGCTGCCGACGGCAGGCACCAGCCGCTTCGCGTCGGGGCTGTCGACCACCGACTTCGTCAAGAAGACCCACGTGATCGCCTGGGATGAGGCCACGTTGCGTCGGCACGGCGACAAGATCGCCGCGCTGGCCGACAGCGAGGGCCTGCCCGGCCACGCCCAGGCCGTGCGCCACCGGCTGCAAGCTCCGAACCGTACATCTGACACTTCGTTATCCGCAGAAGTGTCGCAGTGGGTGGTCCCGCTGGTGCGGGGGCAGCGGGCGTACACGCTCGAGGCGCCCACCGACGTGGCGGTGAAGCTGAACCAGAACGAGGCCGAGGGCGACCTGCCGTCGGCGGTGAAGGACAAGGTGCTGGCGCGCTACCGCGGGCTCGGCTTCCACCGCTACGCGTCGTTTGCGCCCGACGCGCTCGTCGACAAGATCGCGGCGCGCGACGGCTGGCGCGCCGACGGTACGCTGCTGGGTGCTGGTAGCAACGAGCTGCTGGTGGCGTTGTTTCGCGCCGTCGCCGGGCTGGGCGAGCGCGTGTTGATGCCGAGCCCGTGCTTCTCGATCTACCCGCTGCACCTCGCGCTGTGCGGCGCTGACATCGAGCGGCTGGCGCTGTCCCCCGGCGACGACTACGCCTTCGACGTCGACCGGCTGGTGGAGCGGGCGCGGGCGGCCAAGGTGGTGCTCGTCGGCAGCCCCAACAACCCGACGGGGTCGGTGCTGCCGCAGGCCGCGATACGCCGCCTGCTCGACGAGACGCAGGCGCTGGTGATCGTCGACGAGGCCTACCGCGAGTTCTCGCCCGAGCCCGACGCGGCGCCGCTGTTGTCAACGACGTCGCGGCTGGCGCTTTTGCGCACGTTCAGCAAGGCGCGGGGCATGGGCGGCCTGCGCCTCGGCGTCCTGCTCGCCGACCCGGGGCTCGTCACCGAGGTGCGGAAGGTGCTCTTGCCCTATACGGTGTCGACGTTCACGGCGGCGACGGCCGAGGTGGTGCTGGACGAGCCAGGTCTTATCGAGGGCCGCGTTCGGCGCGCGGTGGCCGAGCGGGCGCGGGTGACGACGGCGCTGCGCGCGCGCGGCCGCCGGGTGATCGAAGGCGGCGCGAACTTCGTGTTGATGGGCTCGTCGCGGCCGACCGACGAATTCAAGGCGCTGCTCGGCCGCGGCGTGCTGGTGCGCGACACGTCCCCAGCGACGCCGGGGTTCTTGCGGGTGTCCATCGGCAGCGCCGCCGACAACGACGCCTTCCTGGTAGCGCTCGACGCCAGCGACAGGGCCGTGGCATGAGCTGGCTCGTCGCCCTCGACGTCGACGGCACGCTGTTGGATACGCGGCCGAGCTTCGATCGCGTCGTGCGCGAGCTGTCGGGGGCGACGACCGCCGAGCTGCAGCGGTTTCGCGACACCGGCGGCTTCAACGACGACTGGCAGCTGACGCGGGCGCTGGTGGCGTGGATCGGGGCCGGACGGCCCGACATCGTCGAGCGTTGCAGCGACGTCCAGGACGTGATCGCGTGGTGCGCCCACGACCCCGGCGACCTCGCCGCGCGCTGCATGGGCTTGTACCGCGGCGGCTACTGGCGCGATGAGCGCGTGCTCGTCGACGGCGACCGCCTGCGGGCGCTGTCCGGCCGCGTCGCCGTCGCCGCCTGCACCGGCCGCGACGCGTGGGAGCTGTCGCGCGCTCAGGAACTCCTCGGTTTTACGTTTGCCAAAGCGACGACCATGGAGCACGCCCGCAAGCCTGACCCGCAGGCGCTGCTGCGGCTCGTCGAGCCTCGCGTCCAGCGCGTCGTCCTTGTCGGCGACACGCAGGCCGACCGCCTGACGGTGAAGGCGGCGCGGGCCACCCGCGTGGACGTCGAGTTCTTCTTTGTGCTCGCGAACCATGACCTGCCCGCCGCGCGCTTTGTCGACGCGGTCAACCAAGGAGAAGACATCGATGTCGTCGCACGACGCTTTTGCGAGGCTTGACCGCCGCGCGCTGGAGCAGCGCAAGTCGAAGGAGACGCGGGTCTCGGTGGAGCTGCGGCTCGACCCGGCCGACGGTGGCGAGCAGAAGATCGCCAC
>VGSZ01000091.1 GCA_016874845.1 Deltaproteobacteria bacterium | reverse complement strand
TGCGATGAAGCGCACGTCGTGCCCGTCGGCGCGAAGGTCGTTGAAGTCAAGCTCGTCGCTGGTCAGCCGCACGAGGACGGGCACGCTCGGCAGCGTCTCATTGGGGGCCGCGACGTCGCAGAAGCTCAGCGGCAGGCGGCGCGGGAACGCCGGGTCGGCCCACGGCGCCGTCGGCACGTCGCCGCAGCCGGCGAACGGCTCGCCTTCGCCTTCGCCTTCGCCTTCGCCTTCGCCTTCGCCTTCGCCTTCGCCTTCGCCTTCGCCTTCGCCTTCGCCTTCGCCCTCTCCTTCGCCTTCGCCTTCGCCTTCGCCTTCGCCTTCGCCCTCGCCCGTCAAGGGCGGGACGGCGTCGCCGCAGAACCCGGCGTTGCAGCGTTCGCCCTCGCCGCAGTCTTCGTCGACGTCACAAAGCGCCGCGTCGCCACCGAGCAGCAGCGTGCAACCGTTGAGGACGACGAGCATCGGCAACACGAGGGGCAAGAGCGCGCGGATCATGGGGCCACTGTAGCCCGCTGGCCAGCGTCGGCGGCGATCCCGCTGGCGCATCTCAGTCGACGGGGGGATGGTGATCGCGCAGGTCGCAGGGCGGCGGGGGTCGACGACGGCAGGAGGTCGGGGCGTGAAGGAAGTCCACGGCAAGGTGCAGGGGCTGAAGGCGAGCCAATTGCGGCGGCTCGAGCGGCTGCACCAACGCACCGGATCGTCGCAGGCGTTCTGCGAGCCGACCCTCGCCCGGGCGCTCACCGAGGCCGCCGTCGACACCGGGCGCCTCGTCGGGGTCCTGCTCGATCGCAAGGGCGGCGTCAGCGACGTCGTGCTCGGCGAGTCGACGCGTTTGTATTTGCCCGACGTTGGCCGGCTGCGGGCCGCCAGCGGGCGCTTGCGTGGCCTGCGGCTCGTCGTCGCGCGGCCCGAGCACAAGGACGCCGCGCGCGCCTGGGAGGTCGCCCGCGACTTCGTTACCGACCTCGAGCGGCTGCAGCTCGACGCCGTCGTGCAGATCGAGGCGCGCGAGGGCGACGCCGAGTTCGGGCTGCCGGGCCGCGTCGCGGTGGCGATGTTGCTGCCCGAGCCGGTGGCGGATCGGTTCGGCGGCGAGGCGCGGGTGCGAATCGAGCACCACCGGTCGATCCACGACGTGCCTGCCGACTTCGCAGCGACGGTGGCCGCGCTCGAGGACGAGCTTGGCCAGAAGGCGCAGGGCGCGCGCGCGGCGGCGCACATCCCCGGCGAGCGCGACGTCGCGCTGCTGGTCGGCGTCTGGGCCACCGCCGACGGGGGCAACCGCGGCGAGGCGCAGGCGTCGATGACCGAGCTGCGCGAGCTGGCGCGCACCGCGGGGCTACGCGTCGTCGACGAGGTCATCCAGCTTCGTGACAAGCTCGACGGGCGCACGCTGGTGGGGTCGGGTAAGCTCGAGGAGCTCTGCCTGATGGCGTTGTCGCGCGGCGCCGAGATGATCGTCTTCGACCGCGACCTGTCGCCGAGCCAGCTGAACGCGATCACCGACCTGACCGACCTGAAGATCGTCGACCGCACGATGTTGATCCTCGACATCTTCGCGCGGCGGGCGAAGAGCCGCGAAGGCCGGATGCAGGTCGAGCTGGCGCAGCTACGCTACTCGGTGCCGCGCCTCGCGAAGAAGCAGACGGGGCTCTCGCGGCTGACCGGCGGGATCGGCGGGCAGGGCCCCGGCGAGACCAAGCTCGAGATCGACCGTCGCCGTGCGCGCGACAAGATCACGCGGCTCGAGCGTGAGATCGATCAGTTCTCGCAGGACCGACGTCTTCGCCGTCAGCGACGCGACGAGCGCAATGTGCCGATCATCGCGATCGTCGGCTACACGAACGCCGGCAAGTCGACGCTGCTGAATCGCCTGACCGGCGCCTCAGTGTATGCCGCCGACGAGCTGTTCGCGACCCTCGACCCGACGTCGCGGCGCCTGCGCTTCCCCGAAGAGCGTGAGGTGGTGCTCACCGACACCGTCGGCTTCATCCGCGACCTGCCCGCGCCGCTGAAGAACGCCTTTCGCGCGACGCTCGAGGAGCTGCACGAGGCCGATCTCCTGCTGCACGTCGTGGACGCCGTCGATCCCCGGCGGCGCCAGCAGCTCGACGCCGTCCTCGACGTCCTCGACGAGCTCGGGCTCGCGGCGACGCCGCGGCTCGTGGTCCTGAACAAGAGCGAGGACCGGATGCCTGCCGGCGCCGACGTCGAGGCCGAGCGCCTCGATGCCGTGCGGGTGTCGGCGCTGCACGGCCACGGGCTGGAGCACCTGGTCAACCGCGTCGCCCACGCGCTGTGGAGCGCCGAGGCCATCGCCCGCCGCGAGCTGTGGGCGACGGCGCCTTCCAGCCGACTGGCCGCGCAGTCGGACGCGCAGTCGGACGCGCAGTCGGACGCGCAGTCGGACGCGCAGTCGCACGCGCAGTCGGACGCGCAGTCGGACGCGCAGTCGGACGCGCAGTCGGACGCGCAGTCGGACGCGCCGGTCGACGGGTGACTGGCCGACCCACACCGCCGCGGCGCCGACGACCATGCGGGCCCGAGGGGCCCCTGCTACGATCGTCGTCACTCCATGAGCCAGCCCGTCAGCGCGCGCGTCCTCGGCCTGTTGCACATCGACCCGCTCCGCGGGCCCGTGGCGTTGCGCACCCTTGATGCCGTCGTGGGACTGCCGACCGACGCCGACGACGCCGGCGTCGCCACCGTCGTTGACGGCGCAGCGCTGCTGTCGCGCACCCGGCTGGCCGTCGGCGCGGTGGCCTCGTGGGCCGTCGCCGTCGGCGCGCCGCGGGGCCGAGCAACACTCGTACAGGTCGGCGGCGCGGGCGGCGTTGCCGGGCCTGCGGGGCTCTACAGGGCGCGTGCCTACGCCGCCGCCGTCGTCGGTGGGCCCGTCGATGACGCGGTCGCCCAGGCGACCCGCGAACGTCTGCTCGCCGGGTTGCCCGACTTCCTGCGCCGCTGCGTCGTAGGGCCCAGCGAGGGCGAGGCGGTGTTCCTTGCCGCGCTGGCGCGCCTGCACGCGCGCGGCCTGCTCGACGCCTGCCACGACAACGCCGGCGCGCTGCTCGACGCCGTCGTCCACGTCCTTGACGACGTTGACTCCGGCAGCGGGCCGGTGGCGCGCCACGCGACGATCACCAACGGGGTCGAGATCCTGCACCTGACCCGGGGAGCGCCGGCGGCGGTGTTGACCATCGCGGGCCTCGACGACGGCGTCGCCGGCGCCGTCGACCCGTCGTTCGCCGACTCGTCGGCGGCTCGCGAGCGCAACCGACGGTACCGCGCCGTTGTCGTCCTCGCTGGCCTCGGGGGCGACCTGTCTACCCGCCTCGGCACCCGCGCTCCGCGCGGGGTCCAGGGGGAGGCCGTCGCCTCCACCGGCGCGCTCGTCATCGGCCGTGACCTGACCGTACGCCGCCACTGAAGCACGGGCGCGCTACGCGCTTGGCGTCGCGGGCCTGCGGGCGGTATCTGTGGTGGTGACCGCGCCGACCCGCATCCTCGTCGTCGACGACTCTCCCACGATCCGCCGGGTGGTCAGCAGCGTCCTGCAGCGCGCCGGGTTCGACGCCGTCGCGGTCGCCTCGGGCGAGGCCGCGCTGCAGGGCTGCGCCGTCGAGATGCCAGGGCTGCTGCTCGTTGACGCCACGATGCCGGGCATGAGCGGCGTCGAGCTGATCACCCGCCTCGTCGATGAGCACCCCGACGCGCCACCCATCCTGCTGCTGTGCACCCGCGGCGACGATCTGGCGGCCCACGATCCGTCGCTGCGCGGCCGTGGTGTGGTCGACACGATCACCAAGCCGTTCTCGCCCGAGGCGCTGCTCGCCGTCGTGCAGCACACGGTCGAGAAGCACGGTGCGGCGCGGGCCACGGCCGAGCACACGCGGGTCATCGCGACCCTCGCCCAGATCCCGGTGGCCGAGCCGCGCAGCCGCCCGCGCTCGCCCGCCCACGACTTCGACGACGACGAGAAGACCGCTCCAGCGGTGCCACGCACGATGCCGACGACGACGACCTCGAACCCCGGTCAGGCCATCGGCGTCTCGCTACCGAGTGGCTTCGCGCTCATCGGCGATCTCGCCGTCATCGCGCTGCCCGAGGTGCTGCAGCTCTTGAAGTTCCAGTCACACACCGGACTGCTCGCCGTCGACGCGGGCGGGCTGCGCTTTCAGGTGGCGCTCGAGGGCGGCGCTGTCGTGGCGCTGACCGCCGCCGAGCGCGATGGCGCGCCCACCCGTCGCGCCGAACTGCTGCTTGGCCACTACTTCGTCGCGCCTGGGCTCGTCGACGAGACGGCCCTCGAGGTGCTGCTGGCCACGCCGTCTCTCGGCCGCCCGCTGGGCGAACGGCTGCTGGCGTCGGGGCAGATCAGCGCCGACGACCTCCGGCGCACGCTGGGCGAGCAGGTGCAGGATCTGATGGTCGAGCTCTTGCGGGCCCGCCGCGGCGTCTTCGCGCTGCGCCCCGGCGCGGATCTGCTGCCGCCGCTCGTCGTCAGCCCCGGTTGGGCGATCGACGGGCTGCTGTTCGAGGCGCTGCGGCGCATCGACGAGTGGGGCGTCATCGAGACCGAGGTGCCGTCGTTCGACGCGTGCTTCGTCGTCCGCGGCGCCCCCGACGAGACGGGGCTGTCTGCCGACGAGCGCGCGGTACTCCTGCTCCTTGCCAGCGGGCCCTCGCGCGTCGCTGACGTCGTCAAGCGCTCGACGCTGCGCGCCTTCGACGTCTGCCGGGTGCTGTACCGCTTGTCGGTCCTCCAGCGCGTGCGGCGGATCGACGACGGCGACGGCCGCGGCCTCGTCAGCGATCACGCCGGGGTGTCGACGACGCCGCGCGAATCGTCGTGACCGACGCTCACCCGTCAGCGTCGGCCGTGGCCCGCGTCACCCGCCATCCGCCGCGGCGCGAATGAAACCCTCGGCCCCGTCGTCCTTGTCTTCGAGGTCCCCATGATCCTCCTGTCCACCGCCGCCTTCTACGCCGCTCTGCAGTTCGTGCCCGTCGACGCCGCGGCGCCAGCGCCCGTCGACCGCTCGGGTGCACGCCCCGACCACCTCGCGGTCCGGCTCGCCGCCGCGGCGCCTGCTGGCCCGTCGGGTCCGTCGGCTCCGT
This sequence comes from Deltaproteobacteria bacterium, assembly GCA_016874845.1. Classification (GTDB taxonomy): domain Bacteria; phylum Myxococcota; class UBA727; order UBA727; family VGSZ01; genus VGSZ01. The sequence continues at coordinate 12,748 of VGSZ01000091.1, read as the reverse complement.
CGGTCGCCGGCGCTCCGCGTGCGCCGGCGGCGCCCGCGGCTCCAGCGATGACGGCGGTTCCGGCGGCGCCCTCGACGCCAGCGACTTCGCCCGGCGCCCAGGACGCGAAGCTCGACGCCGTCGTCGACGCCGTACAGAAGGCCTACGAAGGCACCAGGGACTTTCGCGGAGCGTTCACGCAGCGCTTCACGTACACGATGCTGCGCCGCACGCAGGAGTCGACCGGCGTCGTCACCTATGCCCGGCCCGGCCGCATGCGCTGGGACTACGCGCAGCCGGCGCGCAAGTCGTTCCTCATCGACGGTCGGGCGCTGTGGCTCGTGCAGCCCGAGGACAAGGTCGCCTTCGTCAACGCCTGCTTCCAGCAGGATGGCCTGACGGCGTCGGTGGCGTTCCTGTTTGGCGACGGCAAGCTGCGCGAGCAGTTCCAGGTCTCGTGGTTCGACGGCACCTTCGGCGACCAGACCGACCATCACCTGCTGCTCGTCCCGCGGCAGCCAAACCAGATGTTCGCCCGCCTGATCCTCGTCGTCGACCCGGCCACCGCGCGCGTGAAACAGTCCGTCGTCGTCGACACGGCGGGCAACGTGAACCAGTTCGTCTTCACCCGGCTCGAGTTCAACATGGGCCCGAAGGGCGGCGTCGACGACAAGACCTTCGTCTACGCGCCAATCCCCGGCGTGCAGGCGCAGCGGATGCCCGGCAGCTGTGACGCGCCCGTGGCCGGGGTCAAGTGAAGGTGACGAGGCAGGCGGAGCGTCACACAGTACGACATGCCGTCGCCGCCGGTCGGTCGCCGGCGCCTCACAGACGACCGGCAGCGCGCTCGGCCTTCACCCACTCGATGGTCTTCGTCGTCGCCACCGTCGGGCCGACGATGGGCTCGTAGACGATGTCGCGGCGGGCGGCCCCCAGGTCGTACCAGTGGCTTGTGCCCAGTTGGGCGGCGATGAATCGCGTCATCGGCGGCTCGCCTCGGAGCGAAAACGCGCCCCACGCGCCTTCGAGGGCGGCGCCGACGCCCCGCGCCACCGGGTAGGGCACCTTGCGGGTCAGGGGCGGCAGGCCGGCGCCGGCGAAGATGACGTTCAGCCACTGCCACGGCACCACAGGGTTGCCGTCGGAGATGAAGTACGGCTTGCCGGCGTTCTTCGGGTTGTCGAGTCCGAGGGCGTCGGCGGCGAGCAGGTGGGCGTGGGCGCCGTTGTCGACGTAGGTGATGTCGATCTTGTTCGTGCCATCGCCGACGATCCGCAGGCGCCCCTGCGCATGGCGCGCGACCATCCGCGGCACGATGTGCGGGTCGCCGGGGCCATAGATGATGTGCGGCCGCAGCGCCGTCGTCAAAAGCACCGTCGGCCCCTGCCTGTGCGCCACCGCGTTGGCGGCGAGCACGCGCCGCTCGGCCTCGGCCTTGGTGCGGCCGTAGTGGTACAGGTGCGCCTTCGGGTACGGCAACGACTCGTCGGCGTTCACCGCGTCGCCGCCGTCAAAGGTCACGCTGGGGCTCGACGTGTGCACCAGGCGCGACACCCCCCGCGACAGGCACGCGTCGATGACGTTCTGCGTGCCGTCGACGTTGGCGCGCTCGTACTCGACTGGATCGCCCCAGACGCCAGCCTTGGCGGCGACGTGGAAGACGACGTCCACGCCAGCCACTGCATCCTTGACCGCCGGCAGGTCGGCGATGTCGCCCTTGATGCAGGCGGCGCCGAGCGCGGCGACCTCGGGGTAGTCGCTGCGGCCGAGCACGCGCACGTCGTCGCCGCGGGCGACCAGCATCCTCACGATGGCCTTGCCGAGGAAGCCACCGCCGCCGGTCACGAGCGCCTTCATCGTCGTCCTCCTGCGAGCTCTGGAGTCGCCCCGCGCGCGGCCGGGCTGGCGCCGCCGTTGTCGACGCCGCGCACGCCGTCGCCCACACGCGGCAGCAGCGGTGGCAGACCGGCGGCGAGGCAGGCCGCGCGCAGCGCCGGTGCCCGCGCGCGCGGCACGAACGCCAGCGCGACGTCGCCGCCGCCGGCGCCCGACGGCTTGGCCGCGCCGCCATGCTCCGCCGCCAGCGCCGCGACGCGCGCGTGCGGAGGAGCGACGACATCGATGCCAGCGCGGTCGCCAAGGCTCGCCATCCCGGCGCGGGCCTCGTCGACAGCGGCGAGCACGCCTATGTCGTCGGCGGCGGCGCAGGCGGCGACGAAGCCTGCGGTCGCTCTGGCGAGGGGGGCCACGATGTCGTCGACGTCAGGCAGGGCGAGCACGGCGCCGACGAAGTCGCGGGTGTCCTGCGGGCGGCCGGTCCACACCGGCATGATCTCGAGCGTGGCAGGCAGGCGCGGGGCCGGCTCGACGTCGACATCGTCACCCCGCCGGCGGAAGCGGAGCGTGCCGCCCCAGGCCGAGGCGGCGACGTCGATGCCCGAGCCGCGCCCGCGTTGGAAGCGACGGTGGGCGCGCTGCGCCGCCGCGTGCACAAAATCGACGTCGACGGTGCTGGTGTTGGCGCCGGCCTGCAGCAGCGCGTGGACCGTGGCGACGCACGCCGCCGCCGACGAGCCGAGGCCGAGCTTCTGATCGGCGTCGTCACGAAAGGCCGACGTGTCGACAGCGAGGTCGCCGGTGGCGCGCACCCCGAGCGCCGCGAGCTCGTCGAGGCAGGCCTGCAAGAGCCCGCCTTCGTCGTGGTTGACGCGCAGCGGACCGAGGCCCTGCACGCGCGCGGTGGCGCGGACGTCGACGGCGGCGACGATGGCCTCGTGGCCGCGCAGCACCGCGTACTCGCCCATCAGGACGAGCTTGCCCGGTGCGCTGGCGACGACGAGCTGCGGGCGCGTCACGCCAGCACCCGCGCCGCCGGACCGGGGGCGGCGACTTCGACACCGCGCACGCCGCCGATGGCCTGCAGCGCGGCGGCGACGGCGCCGGCGACGGCGGGGGCGCACAAGACCTTCACGTGCGGGCCAGCGTCCATCGTCGCCCAGCACGGGGTGCCGGCGGCGCGCAGCGCGCGCACCGCCTGCAGCACCGCGATGGTCGTCGGCTGGAAGTAGAAGAACCCCGGGCGCGCCGCCAGCGTCGTGGCGTGCATCTTCAGCGTCGAGTGCTCCATCACCTCGCCCAGCCGGGGCAGGTCGCCCCCGGCGAGCGCGCGCCTCGCTTCGTCGAGATCGGCGGCGTGGGTGTCGACCCAGGCGCGGAAGTACGGCGAAGTCGCAGCGGTGTGGTCCATGCCGTCAGTGGAGCCAGTGTCCTTCTTGCCCTCGCCGCAGCGGACGACGACGAGGTTGACCGGCAGCGTCGACGGCAGCGGCTCGGCGAAGCAGTCGGCGCCATCATCGCGCGCGCCGCGGTGCAGCAGCACGAAGCCGCCGAAGATCGACCGCGCCGCCGAGCCCGAGCCCTGACGCGCCAGCTGCGACAGGGCGCGCTCGTCGAGGCTGACTCCGAAGGCGCGGGTGGCGGCGACGGCGAGGGCGGCAAACGCGCTGGCCGACGACGCGAGCCCGGCGGCGGTGGGCACGTCGTTGCGCGACGTGACCCGCACCCTCGCCGTGCTGCCGGCGAGGGCGCGCACGCGGTCGAGGAACGCGAAGACCTTCGCGGCTTCGCCCGGCGACACCGGCTGGCTGCCGAGCACGAAATCGTCGGCGTCGGCGGGCTCGATGCGGGTCTCGGTGCCGAAGCGATCGAGGGTCAGGCTGAGCGAGCCCGTGGCCGGCAGGTTCAGGCCGGCGATGGCGCCTTTGCGCTTCCCCCAGTACTTCACGAGGGCGATGTTGGTGTGGGCGTAGGCCGTCGCGGGTGTCACGCCGTCGGTTTGTCGTCGCCGTCGCCGTCAGGCAACGGGGCCGCGCTCTCTCCGTAGCGGACGGTGGTCGTCGCCGCGTTGACGGCGCCGTCGCGATCCACGACCGTCCGGCGCATGGCAGCACGCCGCACAGCGCCCGCGCCGGCAACGCCGCGCTCCCTCGATCGCGCCCAGGATTTAAGCGTCGAGACGATGGGCCGCATCGCCGAGTTTTGGGGATTCACGCGCACGCAGGGGCGGGTCTTCTGCCTGCTGTTCCTGTCGCCGCGGCCGATGACCCAGGCCGAGCTGGCCGAGCAGCTCGACGTCAGCGCCGCCAATGTGTCGATGAGCCTGAATGGCTTGCTGCGCTGGGGGGCCGTGCACAAAGTCTACGAGAAGGGCTCGCGCAAGGTGCTCTACGAGGCCGAGCACGAGCTGCGCAAGATCATCCGGTCGGTGCTCGGCGGGCGCGAGCAGCAGGAGCTGCAGGACGCCGTCGACGCGTTCACGGAGGCCATCGACGTCGTCAAGGGCGAGACCAGCAAGCGCACGCTGACCGCCGAGGAGGCCTTCGTGCGGGAGCGCATCCAGCACCTCGAGACGGTCACGCGCACGAGCAACCGCATCCTGTCGTTGCTGCTCGGCGACGGGCGGGTCGACGTCAAGCGTGAGCTGGGCGAGCGCTGAAGGGTCTGGTGGGGCCTCACAGCGCGGGGCGGTCGCGCGGGGGGGGGCGGGTCAACGCAGGTCGGCGCAGGTCGGCGCCTCGATCCGGCGGAGCACGAACCCCGAGCCCACCGCCCGCACGGGGCCGTCACTGAGGGGGATGTCGATGGGCAGCCCCGACAGGATCTGCTGCTCCGACTCCATGCGTGACAGCACGCCCGTGGCCCCCTCGGGCGTCCGGGTGCCATCGAGGACCGTGTGACCGCGCGTGACGATCTGGAGCGGCCAGGTGCCCAGGCCATTGAGGTTGAGGTCGAGGCGGACGCCGGGCTCGCCGTCGCGGTCGTCGTCGGCGACGCGCGGGTCGGCGGCGCTCGTCGGCAATGGGCCGCTGCCGCGCCAGCCGATTTGGCCCTCGCCCATGTCGACCACGACGCGGTCGCCGCGGACGACGATCGCTAACCGCGACGTCGGCAGGCTCTGGATCGACGCTGGCGGGAGCCGGCTCGTGAACGCGGGCCCGCGCGTCTCGACGCTGCAGGCGACGGCGGTCGCCTGGCCGTCGTCGGCCACGGTGACGATGCTGGTCGTCTGCGTGGTCGTGTGCTGCTCACCGATCACGGGCAGGGCGGTGGCCACGGAGATCTCGACGTTGAGGCGGTAGACCCCGGCGGCGAGCTTGTCGGCCGGCGTCGTCGTTGTACCCGTGCTCATGGTCGTCGTCGTCGCGGCGGGGGAGGTCGGCGCGGCGGGGGGCGTCGGCGGCGGGGCGGCGAGCTGGGCCGCAACGACGAGGGGCAGCGCGGCGATCATCGCGGCCCCGTGAGCAGGCGACCGAGCAGTCGGGCGCCGAGCCCGTGCTCGGCGTTCTCGACGCGGGGCGCCACCAGCGCCTGACCCGGACCCCGCGCCGACCGGTCACCACCGGCGCGGTCGATGGCTGCGTCGATGTCGTCGAGCATCGCCGCCACCCTGGCTTCGACGTGCGCGGTCAGCTCGTCGCCGCCGGTGTCAGCGGGATCAACGGGCGCGCCGAAGCGGACGACCACCGATGGCGCCGGCGCCTGCCGCCAGGGGAACGCCAGCGCGACGGGCACGATGACGGCGCCGGCCTTCTGGGCGCGGGCGGCGATCAGACGGACCCCCTGCTTGAACCCGAGCGGTCGCAGGTGGGCGGCGCGCTGGCGGCCCTGCGGAAAGATCCACAGCGCCCGCTCCGGGCGGTCGAGGGTGCGCACCGCGTCGTCGAGCTGTCGCCGCGCTACGGCACCGCCTTCTACGGCGATGGGCAGCGCGCCCACCGCGCGGAAGAACGGCAGCCGCGCGAGGTTGACGTCGTCCATCAGGGCGTAGCTGTCGGCGCCCAGCGCCTCGTCGAGCAAGATTAGTACGAAGGGGTCCCACCAGCTGACGTGGTTGACGCAGAACAAGACGGGCCGCTGGCCGACGAGGCGCGCCGCCTCGGCCAGGCCGTCGACGAAGAGGCCGTCGAAGCGGCGGGCGATGGCGCGCCGCGCGTAGCCGCGCGCGAGCGACAGGAACCACGGGCGCTTGTGCCGCGTCGGCGAGGGCGCCCCGTCGTCGTCGGAGCGCAAGGTGACCGCGGTGCCCACGTCGCTCATCGTGGCACTCCGACGCGCGCCGCGCGCGCGGCGTAGGTCCGGCCCGACCAGTGGATCGCGCCGCGGTGCGCCCACCACCACGACCGCGTGGCGATCGCGAGCAGGCAGACCACGCCCACCGGATGCAGCAGCGCGCTGACGACGTCGCTGCCGTGCCGCAGGACATGCAGCAGCCGCAGGTGCCAGCCGGCGGCGATGCCGGTGACGGCGGGCAGGAGCCACGCGCCGTCGACGACGGACGCGGCCAGCGCTGCCCACGGCAGCAGGAACGCACCCCCGTACAGGCCGAACACGACGAGCAGGCCGACAACACCGCCGCCGGTGCCCTCGAAAAGGTTCTTCGAGAAGCCGTCGGCCACGGCGCGAGCCGAGCGGTACATGCGGCAGCGGCCCATGCCGTCGCCGTCGGCGAACACGACCCGGCGACCGGCGCGCTTGAACGCGCGGCACAGCGCCATGTCGTCGACGATCTCGGCGCGCACCGCGGCGAAGCCGCCGACGTCGTCGAGCACGGCGCGGGGCAGCCAGAGGATTTGGCCGTTGGCGGCCAGGAAGCGCGGGTCTTGCGAGCGCCACACCAGCGGCAGCGGCAGCCACGACGTGTACGTGACGTGCAGAAGCGGCAGCACCAGTCGCTCGAAGAACGAGCCGGTCACCTGCCGCGGCACGGCGGTGACGACGTCGGCGCCGTGATCCTCGACGAGCGACGCGAGCCGCGCCGGCAAAGACGGGTCGGCGACGACGTCGGCGTCAAGGAACAGCAGGCTGTCGCCGCGGACGTGCTCGACGAGGCGCGCGCAGGCCCGCGGCTTGCCTACCCACCCCGCCGGCAGCGCCTCGTCGAGCCGCACGACACGCAGCCGCGGATCGCGCGCGGCGATTGCGGCGAGGATCGTCGGCGTCGCGTCGGTGGAGCCGTCGTCGACGACGACGACCTCGAACGGGTCGAGCGCCAGCGCCGCCGTGGCGCACGCCTCGATGCACACCGCCTCGTTGCGAGCGGGGATGCAGACGCTCAGCCGGCCCAGCACGCCGCGGTCGCAGTCGGTACGGCCGCGCGGCCACACCCAAGCGTTGAACGCCGACAGGCCTAGAGCCAACAGGCTCAGGGCGGGGACGAGCCAGAGCAACCACTGCGGATCCATCGACCCTTGGATGGCCGCCGCCGCGCGGTGGTGGCAGGTTTGTCCAACTTTTCGCTGAAGCCGTGACGCGGTGCGTTAGTGTCGCTGCGGTCCGCCGCCGACGGCACCGGGGCAGCCGTCAGCTGTCTTCGAACAGGCCGCTCTGCGCTCCACGCCGAACCGTCTTGCCGAGGTGCTCATAGGCGCGCGGCGTGGCCACCCGACCCCGCGGCGTGCGCATCAACAGTCCCTCCTGCAGCAGATAGGGTTCGTAGACGTCCTCGAGGGTGCCGGCCTCTTCGCCGAGCGCGGCGGCCAGCGTGTCGAGCCCCACCGGCCGCCCGTCGAACTTGTCGATGAGCATGTCGAGCAGGCGCTTGTCCATTTCGTCGAGGCCCTTCTTGTCGATGTTCAGCCGGTCGAGCGCCTCGCGGGCGACGTCGACGGTGACGCGCCCTTCGTGCAGCACCTCGGCGAAGTCGCGCACGCGGCGCAGCAGGCGGTTGGCGATGCGGGGCGTGCCGCGGCAACGGGTCGCGATCTCGGCGGCGCCGGCGTCTTCGAGCTCGATCTCGAGCAGCGCCGCCGAGCGCTGCAGAATCACGACCAGATCGGCGTGGGCGTAGAAGTCGAGGCGCGCCGAGAACCCGAAGCGGTCGCGTAGCGGTGACGCCAGCAGGCCGGTGCGGGTCGTCGCGCCGACGAGGGTGAATGGCTTCAGGTCGAGGCTGATGCTGCGCGCGTGGGCGCCCTCGCCGATCAGCACGTCGAAGCGAAAGTCCTCCATCGCCGGGTACAGGTTCTCTTCGACGGCGGGCGCGAGGCGGTGGATCTCGTCGATGAACAGCACGTCGCCGGCGCCCAGGTGCGTCACCAGCCCGGCCAGATCGCCCTTCTTCTCGATGGCGGGACCGCTGGTCTGGTGCAGCACGGCCCCCATCTCGTGGGCGATGATGTGGGCCAGCGTCGTCTTGCCGAGGCCCGGGGGGCCCGACAGCAGCACGTGGTCGAGCGGCTCACCCCGCTGGCGCGCCGCCCGCGCGAACACCTTCAGGTTCTCGACGAGGGCCTTCTGGCCGACGTAGTCGTCGAACGACTTTGGGCGCAGCGCGTGGTCGAGCCGCTGGTCCTCGGCCCCTGCCTGTCGCTGCAACAACCCTCGCGCCCCGGCGCCCTTGGACCCGCTGGTCATTGGTGGCTCACGGCGCCTTCGTCGCCGCGGCCGGCGCCGACGGCGACGACCGTGCGGTCGGCGTTGACGTCGGCGCGAGGGGAGCGGGCGGCGCCGTCGTGGCCGCCGAGTCTTCGCCCACCGGCGGCGCGAGGGCCGCGTCGACGAGCGACCGGGCCACCGCGGGGACACGCGCCAGCAGGCCCAGGGTCTTGCCCTCGACCGGCTCGTCTCGCTTCGCCAGCGCGCTGGAGGCGAACATCGAGGACAGGTCCGAGCCATCGTCGCGAGGCCCGATGCTCATCGACAGCGTCGAGCCGGTCTTGTCGACGACGACCCGGCCCGACACGACGAAGCGCGTCGCGGCTGCGCGACGCTCGAGGTTCTCGGTCGCCGGCGACGTACTGCCCATCATCGACGAGGCCGCCGCGAACGAGAGCAGCTGGCGCACGTCGGGGGCGCACAGCACGTCGACGCGCTTGTCACGGGCGAGCGCCGCGCACAGGGCGCTGGTCAGCGCGCCAGCGTCGCTGGCGAGCTTTGGGTCCTGCACCGTGAACTCGTTGACGTACACGAGCACCGGCGCTTCGGCGCGCGCCGCGCCCACCGGCACCCCGAGCACGACGACCATCCACAAGGCGACGCTGCGCATCGGAGACCTCACTTCCTCGACGGCGTCGCCGCCGCCGGCTTCGTTGCAGGGGGCGCGGCCGGGGCCGCGGGCGGCTTCGGCGCCGCGCTGGCGGGCGTCCGGGGCGCGGCCTTGCTCGGCGTCGTCGACGACGCCGCCAGCGGCGCGAGCCCGAGGTGCGAACGCAGCTCGCTCTCGAGGTTCGCCTTCAGCTCCTCGGTGTAGCCGACGTGGACGGTCTTCACGGTGCCGGCGCTGTCGAGGAACAACATGTAGGGGAGGCGCTCGGCGCTGTAGCGGCGCGCCACGACCTGGAAGCGGTCATGCACCACCGGAAAGTGCACGCCGCTGGCCTTCGCCAGCGCGACGATCTCGTCCTTCTGCTCGTCGCCCTTGTCGATGCTCACCGAAAGCACGCCGAGGCCCTGATCCTTGTACATGTCGTACAGGCGCGCGAGCTCGGGCATCTCCTTCTTGCAGGGCTCGCAGTACGTCGCGAAGAAGCTCATGACGACGAGCTTCTTGGTCTCGTCGGGCTTGTCGCCCGTCCATCGCGCCGGGCCCCACTTCAGCGCCTTCGGCGCCAGCGGCCCCGAGGGCGCCTTCGGCGGCGCGAAGTCGTTCACCACCGGTAGCTGGAACTGCGGCGCCGGCGTACCTGGCGCCAGACCGTCGCCCCCCGCCGGCGCCTCGCCGGCGTAGACCGCGCCAGCAGCGATGAGGGAGAGCGACACGAGGACGGCACGCGACACAAAGACTCCAGCGACGCAGCGATGCACGCCACACCGGCGCTGCGTGACGCCCGGCGGGTGGACGATCCTTGCCATATCAGCCGCCCGCGTGGGCGGCGCGGACGACGGCGCGCAGCGCCTCGACCGACAGCGCGACGTCGGAGACGTCGCCGGTGGCCATGTTCTTCACCCGGCCCTGGCCGGACCCGAGCTCGGCGCTGCCCACCACCACGGAGTGGCGCGCGCCGCTCTTGTCGGCGGACTTCATCTGCGCCTTGACCCCGCGGCCACGCACGTCGACGACCACCCGGACGCCCTGCCGCCGCAGGCCGAAGGCAAGCTGCTCGCACAGCGCGCGGCCGCCGTCGTCGGCGCCGACGAGCGCCAGCTCGGGCGCGACTCCGTGGGCGGGCGCCCCCACCGCCTTCAGCATCAGCACCAGCCGCTCAACCCCGCCGGCGAAGCCCACCGCCGGCGTCGGTCGGCCGCCGAGGGTCTCGACCAGGCCGTCGTAGCGGCCGCCGGCGGCCACCGTCGACTGCGCGCCGAGGCCCGCCTCGCCGACGAACTCGAAGACCGTGCGCGTGTAGTAGTCGAGACCGCGCACGAGGAACGGGTCGCGCGAGAACGGGATCGACAGCCGCGTGAGGCCGGCGCAGACGGCGTCGAAGTGGGCGCGGGCGGCGTCGGACAGGAAGTCGACGGGGCGCGGCGCGGCCATCGCGAGGGCGCGGTCGCCGGCGTCCTTGCTGTCGAGGATGCGTAGCGGGTTCTCCTTCAGGCGACGGCGGCTGTCGTCGGACAGGCGCGCCTCGTGGGCCGAAAAGTACGCCACCAGCGCGTCGGTGTAGCCGCGGCGCTCGGCGGGGTCGCCCAGCGTGTTGAGCAGCAGCTTCGTCGACGACGACAGACCGAGGCGGTCGAGGATCGTGTGCACGCAGGCCATCACCGCGACGTCCATGCCCGGCTCGGAGGTGCCAAACGCCTCGCAGCCAATCTGATGGAACTGTCGTCGACGACCGGCCTGCGGCTGCTCGCGACGGAACATGGGCCCCACGTAGAAGACCTGCTCGTAGGCGTCGGCGAACAGCTTGCCGTGCTCGAGCATCGCGCGCACGACGCCGGCGGTGTTTTCGGGGCGCAGGCACACGCTGGTGGTGCCGTCCTTGTCCCCGGGACGGCCGCCGTCGTCGAAGGTGAACATCTCCTTGTGGACGATGTCGGTGCCCTCGCCGACGCCGCGCACGAACACCGCGGTCTCTTCGAGGATCGGCGTGCGGATCTCGCCGAAGCCGTAGGCGAGGAAGGTCTCGCGCGCGACCAGCTCGACGTGCCGCCACAGCGACAGGTCGCTCTCGAAGAGGTCGTCCATTCCCTTGACGGCGCGCAGCTGGTCCATGGGCGACCGCGTAGCCGCCGCACGACGGACGCGCAACGTCGCCGCCGACGCTCGGGCACGGGCCGCTCAGCGGCGGAAACGGAGCTTCATCTGCACGTCGCCGACCTGGATGACATCGCCGTTGCGCAACGTCGCTGTATCGACGGCCCTGCCGCCCACCTCGATGCGCGCGCTGCGGTTGGCACGGGTGACGACGACGGCGCCCCCCATCTGCAGGAACGTCAGGTGCCAGGGGCGCAGGCCCGAGGCCTTCGCCAGCGCGCACTCGCAGCGCGGGTCCGTGCCCACCCGCGTCACGGGCTGCGACAGCGGGATCTGGGCGTGGGAGCGGCCCTTGACCGTCACGTCGATGGTGACCGCCGCGACGTCATTCGTCTGGGCGAGCGCGCGGTCCAAGTCGGCGTCGCTCGGCCACACGCCGCCCGGGATGGCATCGATCTCGAGGCTCGCCATCGTGCTGTCACCGAGTTCGCGCACATCGCCGTTGGCCGGCAGGTCGGCGAATTCGTCGCCGGCGCTGAGTTTCGCTGACGAAGAAAACGCCAGCTCGGCTTCGAGACTTCCTTCGTCGCCGATCTGCGACAGCTCGAGCCCGGCGGCCGGCCGCTCCGCGCGCGGCGCCTCCTTGGCCGCACTGTCGTCGAACTCGTCGCCGAGGAACGACCCGTCGCCGAGCGCGTCGGGGTCGAAGCGATCGGCCTCCGCTGCGGCCTTGCCCGGCGGCCGCGGACGCCCGAAGTCCGTCGCCTCGGGGACCTCCGAGGCGCGCGCGCCGAGGCCGAGGTCGTCGTCGTCGTCCGCCGCGCGACGCGGGGTCTCGACCACCGTGGCCTTCGCGGCGGCGGGCGACGGCGCGCCGCTCTTCGCGGGCGTCGCTGGCGGGCTGGCCTTCGCGGGGCCTGCTGCCGGCGCCCTGGCCGTCGTTGTCAGCGGCGCCTTCGCCGGTGAGCCCTTCGCCGGCGCACCTGCGGCAGGCGCAGGCTTCGCCGTGGGCAGGGCCGACCCCCGATCGGTCTCGCGGGGCGAGCGGTCGTCCCGGCTACCTTCCGGCGCGCCGGGGGCGGGCGGGGCGAACTCTGCGCCGGGGAAGCCGACATCGACCTCACCGTCCTCCAAAAACAGCACGCCGTAGTCGTAGAAGTTCAACAGGTCCCCGTGCTTCAGCACGTGGGGGCCGTTGATGCGGACGTTGTTCACCCACGTGCCGTTTTGACTGCCGAGATCCTCGACCAGAACGCCCTCGTCTGCCGGCCAGATCCGCGCGTGCCGACGCGAAAGCCCGAGCAGCGAGATCACGATGTCGCACTGCTTGCTCCGGCCGATGGTCAACTCGGCGCTGGTGAGCGGATGACGGCTGACCTCCAGGCCGTTGAGAAGCAGGACGAACGTCGGCTGCGGCGGCACGTACGCCGCGTGCGAGACGTCGTCCTGCTCGCGGTCCTGCTCGTCGTCGAGGAGGTCGTGGAGCTCGGCGGTCAGGCCGTCGTCCCGCGCTTGCGTTGCGGCCTTCGTCGTCGCGAACGCCGGCACATTCGCGGGGCCTCGTGTGGTGGCTTCCTGCGCGGACGGGCTGTTGGCCTTCGTGCCGGGCTCCTTGTTCGTCGGCAGCTCGAGCTC